>CAYZLL010000044.1:0-16755 GCA_964479225.1 uncultured Smithella sp. | reverse complement strand
CTTCGCAAACCCAGTCACAATCGGCCAGCATATTCAAATTATCTTCAAAGTTACCGATGGTCACCATCGACGCATTGCTCTTGGCATAAAAACTGGCCGGTTTAGACTTCGTTGCGCCGGCTAATCCGTTTGCAGCGAAACGATTGCGCCAAGCCGGACTTTTCTCTGTTAATCCTTTCTTTTTATCATCCTCGGTTAGTCCCCCCGGGGGAATGATATCCAGCAGATAACACTCGATGCCGGCATTCGTTAAATGGGCCGCTATATTCGCACCCATAACTCCCGCGCCTAAAACGGCTGCTTTTTTAATCTCAAATGACATGTCTTTCCTCCTTTGCCTTTTCCTGTTTTAAACTTTTGGCTGATTATAAAAATCTTTAGATATTCATCACGTTTTTTTCAGGCCCTTGATAAATATCTCCAATGCTAAATTTGTTGTGGAATAAATTCTTTCTCTTCTGCTCGCAGGTGATCCCGAAAAGATATACAGAGAAATAATTCCGTTGAGCACCCCCCAGAGCGCGTTTTGATTTTTTTGAATGCTCAATTCGGGGAGAAATTCATTTGTATCAACCCCCATCTGTAAGATTCTGCCAATGACATTGATTGATCGGGCATTGGCGTTAAGAATCTGAGCATTCAGCTTATCCGGTAAATTCATTTTTGCCGGCTGCAGCATGTAAGTCATTAATATTCTGAACAGCTCGCTGTCATTAAGAAAGTAATCTATGTAGATATGTGAAAATTCTTTCAGCATTTCAGCCGCTGAACATTTTTGCTCTAAAAGAACGTCAACTTTTTCATTGAAGTTATCTATATCATTTAACAGAATTTGAGCGTAAATTTCTTCTTTACTGTTAAAGTAGAGATAAATGGATCCTTTTCCCAGCTCGGAAGCTTTGGCTATTTCATCAACGGTTACTTTTGTAAAACCTTTTTTAAAGAACAATGAGCGGGCTGACTTGAGGATGTTTTTTTTGCGATTATCTTTTTCCTTTCCTCTACGCTCCAAAAGTCCCACAGCAATATTCTTCCTTCGAAATAACAAGCACTTACGAAACAATAGTCAGTATCTGACCGACGGTCACATAGTTTTAAAGCAATCAAAATTGAAAGTCAAGAAAAATAATATCAATCTTAAACAAGTCATACATTTCAATTATATAGAAAAATGCCCTGAAGGGTATCCATGACTTAGCTTCCCAAAGTATATAATTGACACGGCTGTGGATTCTTGTTAAACATGAGTTAAATGATTGATAATATTTTACTTACATATCATCTATTTCAGCTATGATGATCATTTTCCAAGATATTTTTCATTCGAAGGATTCTGCCAACCGATGTCTGTAAACAACAAACGCATTATTCGGCATCTATTAACAGCCATGATTTGCCTGGCTGTTATCATTTTATTAATCGTTGAATTCATATTAAACCTGACGCCTCCGATATCGAGGGACGCCCTGATCCATCATTTAGCCATTCCCAAATTATGGCTCAAACACGGCGGATTCTATGAAACGCCATGGTCCGTTTTTTCTTATTACCCAATGAATGTTGATTTGCTTTATCTCATTCCACTTTATTGGAACAAGGACTTTCTAACCAAGTTCATTCATATGGGCTTTGGAATCGGCACAGCGCTGATGATTTACGGCTATTTAAGAAACAGAATAAGCCGTACGGCGGGACTTCTGGGTATTCTCGTTTTCCTGAGCACGCCGGTTGTGGTGCGTCTCTCAACCCAGTCTTATGTTGATCTTGGTTTGGCTTTTTTTACAACAGCCGCCCTGCTTGCTTTTATTCGTTATTGTGACAGCAAATTCAAGGACTTCAAATGGCTGCTTTTCTCATCGGTCGCGATGGGACTGGCTCTGGGAACAAAATACAATGCGCTGATTGCCTGGTTTTTTCTTTCCGTGACTATTGTCTTTGTTTACGCTAACGAGACGAAAGAGCAATGGAAGGCCATCAAATGCGGTGCCATCTTTTTCCTGATCTCTTTGTTGATATTTTCCCCCTGGCTGATTAAGAATACGATCCTGACAGGAAATCCTTTGTATCCGTTGTTTCAGGGCATACTGAATATCAACACCGTTGCCAGTGAAGAAGGCACCTATTCGATTGTATCAGGAGGCACCATCAGGGGTATCTTTCAATATCGGGAAATGATGTATGGCGAAAGCTTCTGGGATACGTTACTCATTCCTCTTCGTTATTTTTTTCAGGGACAGGATCACAGTCATCGTTTTTTTGACGGTGTACTGAATCCTGTTTTAATCATCCTGTCTCCCCTTGCTTTTATTGACAAATCATATATGCGCGACAAGCTGCTTTTCATCATCTTTTCTATTTTCTTCGTTCTTGTCGCGACATACCTTGATCAAACCAGGATTCGTTATATTCTGCCGGTTGTCCCCATCTTGTCAATCCTGGCCGTCATGGGGCTGATGAATACCGTCAACGGCAATGTCAATGTTTCAAATTACGTAAAGAATTTCTTTGCTTTCACAGTTCTATTGATATTTGTCTTTTTGATCAGTCAGAATTTTCTATATTTAAGAAATTATTATCAGACCATCAATCCCTGGAATTATGTTTCAGGCAAAGAATCCAGAGACGCTTTCCTGACCCGGCACGTCGGCAGTTATGCCGTCATGCAATACATCAATGCGCATACACCGCCCGATTCACGGATTAAATTGATTCTTGTTGCGGGACGCGCATATTACCTGGATCGAGAATATGAATATGACAGGAGCATGGGAATGGCTTTCATCAGCGCTCTGGTCAAGGCGTCCCGGGAAGAAAAAACTTTTCAACAGTCTGTGCAATCGCTTGGGTTCACCCATCTGCTGGTGCGGACAGATTTATATCTTAAATTCCTGCACGATAATTATCCCCCGGAAACAGTTAATCAATTTCTCCGGCAAATGAACAGAACAACAGAAGTCATGTATGAATCCAACGGACACGCCGTCATCCGATTCATCCCGGACGGAACATCCCCGGTGATGAATCCCTAGATTGAATGGGTCAGTTTTTCAGATAAATTTAATTCTTCGCAGGGCAAAGGCAACCATCCGCAGCAGAAGCCAACCGTGTTTCCAGCGACTGATATTGGTTTCTCCATAGGTACGCTCCCGATAGCGAATGGGAATTTCGACAATTTTTAAATTTAATTTCGCCGCGCCAAATAAAAGATCAAAATCACCGAAGGGATCAAAATCACCAAAGTATGAACGGTTCGCCGCGATTTTTTCGTAATCCTTTTTCCAAAGCACCTTGGTTCCGCACAGGGTGTCCTTGATCGGTTGTCCCAATAACCAGGAAAAAACCAGACTGAAGAATTTATTCCCCAGCAAATTAAAGAAACGCATGGCTTCTTTTTCCATCGGATAAACGAGGCGCACACCGTTGACGAACTCAGCCTTGCCCGAGCAAAGCGCATCATAAAAACGTGGCAAATCTTCCGGAGGCACAGTCAGATCGGCATCCAGAATCATCAGTATGTCTCCCCGTGCGTGCTGAAAACCCAGACGGACAGCGTCCCCCTTCCCTTTGCCTGCCTGCCTGTACAGTTTCGCGTCGCGCTCAGGATGGTTCCTGATGGTTTTTTCAATAACAGCGTAGGTATCATCCGTGGAACCGCCTTCGATAAATAGTATTTCCGTCCCTGCGCCCATTTCTGGAACGCTGTTGATGATACGCTCGATATTACCGGCCTCGTTACGTGCCGGAACAACGACCGTCACTTTGGCCAATTCCGGAGTTGTCGTTATTGAGGCCTTCGGTTTGGCAACCATAAAATGCGTCAGGTCAAAAATCCTGAATGGCCAGATTTTAGCGATAAAACGATTCATGAAAGAATCAATCGCCGGCGTGCGAACCGGCCAGATGATTTCTGCCCAATGCCGGATCACCTCAAAATCAGCGAGGTTCAGTAATCCCGTGATGTCTTCAACCGTAAGCCAGTTCTGTAGTAACGCGGGCTTCGCCAGGCCCGATTTTCTTGCCAGTCCCAGAGGCAATTCCCATAACCGGCTGTAAAAATTAATGATGATTCGTGATGAAGGTGTTGTCAATTCCGCTATTTTTTGCAAAACGGTTTGCACATCCCATAACTCATTCACCACATCGGAAAGAATCACAAAGTCAAATTTTTCTTTTATGTCCAGTTCGTGTGCATCGGCCTGCATAAAATGCAAAGCCGGATGCCGCTCCCTTGCCTGTTTGACCATCTCTGCGGAAAAATCTATGCCCACGCCATAAGAAGGTTGAAGGGCGGCCAGCAGCTCGCCTGTGCCGCAGCCGATTTCGAGGACACGCTGACCGGTCGGCACAACAAACTTCATGACGTCCCGCAATCTCTGATGATAATATCGATTACACCAATTCCCTTGGTCTTTCTTTGAGGCAATCTGATTCCAGTGGAAAATGTGATTTGCTTGATATTGCTTGTACGCTGACAGGTTCTCTTCAATTTGAGTATTTTTCATATATAAACTTGGACGATCGAGACCTTAACGCTTTCGAAAACTATAAAACAATCGAGAGCCGCCGAATATAAAAAAAACAGATCCCATCACCATCATAAAGAAAGAATAAACAAGGGACGGGCTTCCCCCGTACAGGGGGATATTGCGATTGGGATTGGACTGATCGAATCTTACTTCCAGTGTATCATCGACTTTTAATACATCCCACTGCTGTTTGGCTATCACGGAGCTTGTATTGATTTTACTGCCGACGGACGACATAAACCAATAATGGATATAATAACTGCCGCCTCCGTCGGAACCCAGCTTAGAGTCCTTATCCGTTATATGACCGACAGCCCGGCCATGATAATTATCAATTCGTCGATATTCCGAATAAGACCCCCAGCTTCCCGCCAGGAAAAATAATCCGATACCGATACAAACCAGTCCCCAGAATACACCGGAATAGGAAACCTTCAAGTTCTCGCTCCCGCATTCATGAATCAATTTTAGTGGATGTTTATGTGCCTCATTTCAGCAGAAAACACAATAAATTATTTGGAACAAACCATGTCTTTCAATTTTTCATTGATGGATTGCGGAATAACATCGTGCCACGGGTCAGGAATGTCCGATACGGAAAGAAGAACCTTTCCGTTTTGGTCATAAATATCCATTGCCACGATTCTGTATTTCGCCTTGACACAGTCAAACGCCAGCAAGATTAATTCCTGATCCAGGATTTCAGGGTTGTCTGGGGATTTGCCCTGCTTTTTGAGCATCGAAAAGACATCCGCCTTTCCCTTTTCATTTAAAATGGTGACTGTCCATACCTGATGGATGCTTTTATTGATTTTTTTAATGCTGTTTTTATCGTAATACCCAGTTCCTCTGGGCAGCAAGCCTCTGATTCCCCAGTCGGCAGCAATCGCCTGAACCCCGAATAAGAAGCAAAATAATGTGCAAATAATGCCTGCAAAATTTTTAACTTTCATCATTCTTCTCCCTGATGGTTCATGATTTTTATCTCACATCATTCCAGTCTTTTTGCTCTTCCCCTTACGCAAACAAGCGCGGACAGGAGAAGCATACCGATCACAAAAGGCAGATAGCCTGAAATCAGTATGAAGGAAAAACCAATCAAAGGATAGAGAGCCGTTCTGACTGCCGCTTTGGCGACAGGTTTGTCCTCAATCCAGTGCGCAGCAAAAGGACCATTGCGATAATACCAGGCCACAAACTTCTTTCCCGCGGCGTTGGTTAACAAATATCTATCCCGAAACTGTCGCAGAATTTCGACCTGTCCCGCCATTGGCGAACCGAATGCGGCCGTGGCAATGAAACATCCTCCGCCACCGCCATCTCCTTTGCTGGCCGGTTTGTCTTTTGTCGTGACGCTGAAGGTATCGGATACCCCGCCAATCGTCAAAGTTACGTTGGTTGTTGTGGAATAGTTGTTTGCTGAAGTCTGTCGCACCGTAACGGCATCACCATTCTTCACCTTGGCGGTCGCGCTTGTATAAGATCCGCTATTAATTTTATACTCACCATTGATGATGCCAATATCCGCTTCCGCACCAAGTCCTGATACCGTTATAACATTCGAATTTAATACCGTATTGAAAGGCACATTGACTTGATCGATAAACATGAACGAATCAGGGGTCGTCGCGCTCCTTGTCTTAACGTTGAATATGTCGGATTTTCCGCCAATAACCAGAGTTGTTGACAACTCCGTCAAGTAGTTACCCGATGAAGTCAGTTGAACCGTCACCCTATCACCGTTATTAACCTTACCATCTGCGTCTGTATACGGACCACCATTGATCGAGTATTTGCCACCCCTGACAGAAACATCTACATCTGTATTAATACCTGAGACGGTTATGGTATTGGATATTATCTCCTTGTTGATCGGCACATTGGTCCGATCGAGAAAGTAAAACTGATCAGGATCCGTATCAGGGGTGGGTAGCGTGGTCACAGCAGCGGTACGATAACCAGCCACAACATCCATGGTATTCTCGATGGTTCGGGCATTATCGCCGTTGGAGGTGTGACCGGTCACGCCTCCATCACAACTGACATCCGGATTGGAAAAATAAGGAACTTCTATATACGTATTACCGTATCCATCATTAGCGTAAGCCATGATGGTACTATAAGCTGCGGAACCTGTTCCCTCAAAATACCAACCTGCCGAATAACTATATAGACCTGGTCCCCGAGAATCTTTCTGATAAATGCTGTGACCACAACCGAAATTGTGCGCTGTTTCATGCGTTAAAGTTTCACTGATATCAACAGACTGAATGGCACTGACGGTAAATGCATAACTTGGCTGTCCACTGCTTGACGTCAGCTCATAGCCCATGCCGACGGTACCCCAGGGCGATCCTGTATCCACCAGCATAGCCACCAGATCAGCGCCATAGGTATTGCGCAAGACATGAACATTATCCATATATCCATCGGTCGTTCTTTGAATTCTATCTAAATCTGTTCCTAAGTCGCCACTATATGTATAAGAGAGCACCGCCACCTGCGTTAATCTAAATGTTATATTCACATTGCTGTTAGCCGTTGTCTGGTTAAGTTTGGCGATAACTTCTGCGGCAAACGTGTTCAGGCCACCATTGCCGTCCACCCACGTTTTGGCCGTCGAATCATAAACAATCATCACATCAACTGTAGCGCTGTATGCATATGGGACAAAACACAGGACAAACAAAAATACTGTCCAGAATTTAACCATACCCTTCATCTTATGCATCCCAATACTCTCGATAAGCAATCTCATCCGCTTTCCGGAAAATAAAAAAGTTTTTTATAAATCCTCTCCCAGATATCTGTAATCTGTCATCTGATCACCGGCGGCATCTTCCTCAGATCAATCTCTGTCACAAAGCCTGAACCATCCCGGGAATTACCCCGCACGCGGTAAAGCAACCCCTTTTTCATGTCCTGCAGGGTTAGAAGATAGCCGTCGGAACCGATTGTCATGATCACGGTTCTCATCTTGTGATCTTTCAGCTTGCCATGGACAACAACGGTCTCATTGGCGTGACGTTTCACCGAATCCACTTTTACATCATATTGGACATCAGCAAAGAAATTAAGGGATATGTCATCCCCCTGTGCAGGAACAATCCGTGTCTGGCGATTTAATTTTTTATCCGGGGGAAGAATCTCTTGCTGAATAGCAATCTGACCCTTGCGGATTTCATAGGGGTGGAGAATCTGTCTGGCTTTCATTTGTGTCACATCTTCTTTTACCGGCCAAACCAATAATCTGCCGGCGGCCTGGACTGCTGACATTTGCAGAAAAAAGGCCAGAATGGATATGAAGATTAAAATGCTGTATCGGACAGTGAAGATTCTGTCATGGTTGTTCATATTCCACCTCATCGATTTTTGCTTGCGTTAAATGATTAAATCGGCGACAATGAAAATGAATAGCACTGCTTTGCCAATCCTTATACATTAATCGATAGGTACGTTCCACTAAATTTACTAAGGCTGATCAATTCGAGCATCAACATGACATTCATAAAAAAATAGGGCATCCCGAAATATTTCAGAACGCCCTATACTTTTCAATTCATGGACAAAATTATCTATTGATACGTTTTCCTTCTATTAAATGCTGCTTTCGACAGGCCAGATCAAATCCAGTGAATGAACCAGACTACCCATCCCGTTCAAAATCCGATAAGCGTCATACATCTTATCATACTGGGCGTTGATCAAATCACTCTTTGCCGTGATCTTTTCAGCCGATGAATCGAGCACATCAAATAAGGTGCGACGACCAATGGACCATTGCGAGATAAAAGCCTCCGCCGTGTTGCCGGTAGCCAGGGCATACTGTTCGAGTTCGGCAACACGTCGTTGATCCGCCATATACTGTTCATAGGAAAGACGGATCGACTGGATGGTTTGCAGCTCCGTTTTCTGCGCTATTTTTTCCGCTTCATTGATTAAATAGGATGTTTCTTTGATCCTTGCCTGATTAGCCAGCCCGTTGAATACATTAAAATTGAGAGTCGCAGAAGCGCGGAAATAGTCCTGATAATCACTGTAACCAAAAGGTCCGCTGATTTCATCTCCCCATGTGTATTCTGCATTCACGTCAAGGCTCGGATAAACAAGCGCCTTGGCTGTCCTGTACTGAAATTTTCTCGCCTCAATATCAGCTTTGGCTGACTTCAACGTTGGATGTTTATCCAGAGCCAGTTTCTCGGCTTCCTGCAGTGTAGCAGGGATGGATTGATAGGACGGCTCAGGCTTGACCGGATTGACAGGAAAATATCCCATGACAGCCTGATAATCAGTTTTTGCATTTTCTATGTGGGCCTGAGTCACAACAAGATTGGATTTCGCTAAAGCCAGGCGCGCCTTGATTTGTTCGAAATCAACTCCGCGATCAACGCCAGCCTCACTGCGCAGTTTGATTTGGTCAAAGAAACGTAAATGAATGAGCAGATTCTCTTTAGATAACTCGTGTTGTTCAAGAGCCTTTAGATAATTCAGATAAACCCTGCAGGCAAGCAAGGCTGTACTTTCAGTTGTACCTTGTAAAAGATAAGCCTGCGATGCCACCCGTGATTTCTGACGATTCGTTTCCGACAATGTAGCACCTCCCCGGAATAAATTCTGAGAAAGCCTTAGCGTTGCTGAATTGGGGTGATTATTATCATGATACGGATGGTTTTGATCCAGGTATCCGGCAGATAGAGATGTATCCACTTTGGGAAAAAAGTCGGACCTCGCTTGTCGGACTTCCTGCTCCCTGGCCAGTTTGTTGTAGGCCACAGATGACACTTCCGGATTATTCTGGATGACCGATTTAACCGCTTCCCGAAGCGTTTCCCCCTGTGCATTGAGAGCTCCCGTCACAAAGAAAACTAAAATTAAAATAAGAACAGCTTTAAAATCTCGTTTCATACTGATCCCCCTGTACTACAATTTTTTAATTCAACAAATAAATGTTTTTGAACTTAATCATCGTTTAATTTTCTTAAGTTGATTTTTTAGTTGTGGGTTCCATTTTAAATCCACATTTAGGTAAGATAGTACGCCGATCGGATAAAGACTAAATTTTCTTTTGATCTATGTACTATTTTAGATGGGCTTTGGATTTCCTCACCTCGTTTGAAAGCTTTTACATTTTATTATCATTTTTGTTGTTGTCAAGAAAAATTTTTGCAAAAAAAACAGCAGCCATTTACACTTAAGTGATAAATATCAGCACCTTAAAGTCATTCACGACTATAGAATATCTTCGACAATGATATCCTGAGAAGACATTTTCTCACGTATGTGCGTGCGTTCGGTAATTTTTTGCTGCGCTTTTTCCGGAAGTTCCGTAAAAAGGATGATATTTTTCTTTGTCAAGAGATCAATTAAATCTTCCAGCAGCCGGATTAATCCGGCATCGGAATGCGCCAGCATGCTCTTCAGGAATGTGCTATCAAGATTATTCTTGAGAAAGTCCAGAATTTCTTCGTCATTAATGGACTTTTCTTCTGCACAATTCGGTCCGGCTGCTGTTCGCAACCCGATTATTTTACCGTCCGCAGAACGTTCAACAAATGGCATATGGAGTTACCCTGACAGAGTAAAATCGCGTTTTTTGTTACCGCATAAAATGCAACTTACTTCATAAAAAATAAAAAATCTATGATAATTTTTATTCTCAATAAAAATTTTATTTTACTGATGTATAGCATACTAAAAAACCATGCATATAAAATGATTGTCGGGGGTCAATTTTCAAAAAATAATATACTTTTCCCCAAAAATATGATTACCTAATCAATAAGAAACACTTTAAATTTATCTAAAAATCATACTCTCTAAGAGAAACTTATGCCGGAAAACAGCAACGATCCCGCTGCTAAAACTTGGGAAATTGTTCAAAATCAGGATATCCACGAAGATCCCCTTCTGGATTGCCTGCTTATTCTGACCAAGACATACGGCCGGAATATTTCGAAAGCCAGTCTGTGCGCCGGACTGCCGCTTGTCGAGAATCGCCTCACGGTAGAATTGTTCGCCCGCGCCGCCCATCGCGCCGATCTGTCCTCACGAACACTGGAAAAATCCCTCGATGAAATCGGCGCTATTCAATTGCCGGCCGTCTTGTTGCTTCATGACCGCCAGGCATGCATTCTGGTCGAAAAAAACATTGCGCTGGACAAATATAAAATTCTTTTGCCTCAAAGCGGCAGCGGGGAAAAGGTCGTAAGCCGGGAGGAACTGGAAAAGCTCTATACCGGCTTTGCAATTTTTGTCCGCCCAAAATATCTGACCGATAAAAAATCTGTTGCCGGGACACAACCGAGCGGCAAAGCCTATCACTGGTTCTGGTCAACGATTCTGGAATCCTGGCGCGTTTATCGGGATGTATTCCTGGCCGCATTCCTCATCAACGTATTGGGTCTGGTAGGAATCTTTTACGTCCTCAATGTTTATGACCGTGTCATTCCCAACAACGCGACAGAAACGCTCTGGGTGCTGTCGTTAGGCATTGCCGTTGTCTATCTTTTTGCGGTGATAATGCGCGCCTTACGGAGCTATTTCATTGATGAAGCGGCCAAGAAAACCAATTTAAAAATTTCCGCAATGCTTCTTCAAAAAGTTCTCGACCTGAAGATGGAAGTCCGGCCTCAATCCGTAGGTTCTTTTACAAAAAACCTGCAGGAATTTGAAAGCATCCGTGATTTCATCACATCCTTTTCCATAACTGCCGTCATCGATCTGCCCTTTACTTTACTGGGTCTGTTTGTGGTCTGGTGGATAGGCAGTTACATGGTTCTGGTACACATCATTATCATCTCCATATTGATCGGTTATGCTTATTTCATACAGGCGCCGTTGCAACGGGTTGTCGAGAAAACGATCAAAGCTTCAGCGCAGAAGAATGCGATTCTCATTGAAGGCGTTGCCGGCCTGGAAACCATCAAAATGCTGGGCGCGGAAGGTCAGATTCAAAGGGCGTGGGAGGAAGCCATCAGCTATATATCCAAGTGGAGCAACAAATCGCGTATCCTTTCATCTTCCGTCCAGGATGTTACATACTTATTGTCCAACCTGATGACCGTAGCCATCGTCATTATTGGTTTCTATATGATTACGGCCGGCGATCTTACCCAGGGAGGACTTATCGCTCTGGTCATCCTCTCCAGACAGGTTATCGCACCCATGGCACAAGTCGTCAACCTGGCCACAAGGTATCATCACGCCAAAGAAGCATTAAAAACACTTGACGATATCATGAAACTTCCCGTGGAAAGACCGGCCGGAAAAAACTTTCTGCCCAGAAAACGATTTGATGGTGTCATCGGTGTTAAAAACCTTACATTTTCCTACCCCGGCCAAACCACGAATGTTCTCAATAATATTACGCTGGAAATTGCTGCTGGAGAAAAAGTCGGCATTATCGGGCCGGTCGGTTCAGGTAAAACCACGCTCGGCAAACTGATGCTCGGTTTATATGAGCCCACCGGCGGCATGGTTACCATGGATGGCACCGATATCCGTCAGATCGATCCGGCGGAATTGCGTCATTTCCTGGGTTATGTTCCTCAGGATATTGTTTTATTTCAGGGAACCCTGCGGGACAACATCACCATGGGTGTCGATGACATTGATGATCAAAACGTACTTCACGCGACAGAGATGTCCGGCGTAAATGAATTTGTAAAAAAACATCCGTCCGGTTTCGACATGAGAGTGGAGGAATTCGGCCGGGGACTTTCCGGTGGGCAGCGACAGAGTGTGGCCATGGCTCGCGCTCTTTTAATGGATCCGCCTGTGCTGGTACTCGATGAGCCGACCAGCAACATGGACAACCGGTCGGAAATCCGGTTGAAAAACTATCTGGCACAAGCAGTAAAGGAAAAGACTGTCGTATTAATTACGCACCGCGCTTCGTTGCTGGACATGGTCAACCGTTTGATCGTTATTGACAACGGCGCGATTGTTGCCGACGGGCCGAAAAATTTCGTTTTAGAGGCAATGAAAAGAGGACAGCTCAATCTTTAGAGATAGAGCTTCGTTTGAAGAAATGAATAAGAATTCCAATATCAAAAAATTTTTTCAGTTATTCCAGCGGATCCCCGAAACGGGAGAATCCGGATGGAAAAAACTTCTTAATGATTTAAAAAACAGCCAATTTTTCCAGCTACTGCGGGATCTGCCGGAAACGGAAGAATCTCCTTTGAATACAGTGAGAAAAGGTTCTAAGTTCAATCAATTGTTTAGAAAACTCCCTGAAGAGGATGTTGATTTCGCAACGGATGTCCGGGCAACCATTCTCGCGCAGACCCCTCAGGGAGGCAGAATGATTATCTGGACCACCCTGATTTTGCTTTTCATTTTTATTGTTTGGGCGGGCTTTTCCCAATTAGAAGAAGTTACGCGGGGTGAAGGAAAAGTCGTGCCATCCGGCCATTTACAGGTTGTGCAGAACCTTGAAGGGGGAATCGTTTCTGAAATTCTTGTGAATGTGGGTGATGTCGTCAAAAAAGATCAATTGCTCATGAGGCTGGATCAAACCAGATTCTCTTCATCCTTTGAAGAAAACCGGGCCAAGTATCTTTCCAACATGGCCAAATCGGCGCGATTAAAAGCCGAATCAGAAGGAACGGCTCTGGTCATTCCCGATGAAGTGGTCAAGGAAAGACCGGATATTGCGGCAAGGGAGCGCCAGTTATTTGAGACACGTCGGATGGAACTGACTTCCAGCTCTGAAATCAAGCGACAGCAAATCAGTCAGCGCAGCCAGGAATTAAAGGAACTGGAGGCAAAGTTGGGTGAATTAACCAGAACCTACACACTTTTACAAAAAGAAATCAGTATGATCAAACCACTGGTATCAAAAGGAGCTGCTTCTGACGTGGAAGTTCTTCAACTGGAACGTCAGGCAAGCCAGATGCAGGGAGATATCGATCGCATCCGCCATTCAATCCCAGGAGCCCAGGCAAAACTCAGAGAGAGCCAGGCTTCCATGAATGAACTGAGCCTGAACTATCGGAACAAGGCCAATACGGAATCCAATGAAGTGCTGAGGGAAGTTGATGAAGGCGCCAGCTCCAATCTGGCCTTAAAGGACCGGTTGGATCGAACATCCGTTCGTTCGCCGGTGGACGGTATTGTGAATCGTGTCATGATCAAAACAGTGGGCGGCGTCGTTCAACCGGGCATGGATCTGGTCGAAATTGTTCCTCAGTCCGGCAACTTAATCATCGAAGCGAAAATCAAGCCTTCCGACATTGCTTTCCTCCGCTCCGGTCAGAAAGCCATGATAAAATTTACCGCATACGATTACACAATATATGGGTCTCTGGATGCAGTACTGGAATCTGTCGGCGCTGACAGTATCACGGACGAAAAAGGCAACAGTTTCTTTGTTGTGCGGTTAAAGACGAATAAAAACTATTTAGGCACAGCCAAGCATCCTCTGCCGATCATGCCGGGCATGGTTGCGTCTGTTGATATTCTTACCGGCAAGAAATCAATTCTCTCCTACATCCTGAAGCCTGTCCTGAAAGCGCGAAGCGTAGCTCTGAGAGAACGTTAAGAAAAAAAGATTATAATCGCGTTGGTTTTGTTTTGAGTTAAGGATGAAATAATATGGCAATTCTGCTGAGCAGCGCGAATAACACAGTGGTCACAAGATGGGCGGAACATTTAAAAGGTCATTTTGATACTGAACGTGCTCCGTCTCTGGATGAACTTAAAAAAAAGTGTGCCACCCGGAAATTTAATGTCATTATCTTACACCGGATCATCATTGATATGCCTGTATTCTCCAGTCTCTCTAAAACATCGCAGCCAGCCAAATTTTTTCTCCTCTCAGACCGACCGGATGAAGACGAGGCTTTATCCTTCCTCAAACTGGGCATTGTAGGATACGGCAACACGTACATCTCGTCACCGCGTCTACTGGAAGCCTTGAGAATTATCAATAATGGCGGGGTCTGGCTCGGCCAGAAAGTCATTCAGCGACTGATCATGGATACCGTGGCCAAAACAAAACCGGATAATGATAAAGAAAGTGCCGTGACCGCCCTGGATAAATTGACCAGGGCGGAACGCAACATTGCCGAACTTATCGCGCGAGGGCAAACGAACCTGGAAATCGCCGCCGACCTGAACATCACGGAAAGGACCGTCAAGGCTCACCTGACGTCCATCTATGAAAAGACAAAAACCGGAAACAGGCTCAACCTCGCCCTGCTAATTAACCTCGGCAAAAGCCCGCAGGGTTGATCTGCTTATTTTTTTACATCACCAAACTTACAATCACTTCGTTAATTGAAGAAACGCTTTGCCCGCACATCTCCTTACACGCTTTTCCCTGCGTTCTACCATTCAATGACTTATGTTGTTCCGTCGTGATCGATGTGGCCAAGTAAGGCATTCAAATCACCGGTATAGCCCTCTAAAGTCACACTGCCCTTTAAATGAGCGTCGGAGTGATCGCTGGCGTTATCGAAAATCTTCAACATCTTCGTCGTGCTGTCATATTCCAAGAATCCGTGAGCGGCTTCATCAGACATATCAAGAACTGCCGTGATATCAATTGTATCTTCGCCAGTGAAGTCCTTGATAATGTCATTGCCTTCGCCGACCGTAAAGGTATCCGTGCCTGTGCCACCGGTCAGTGTGTCATTGCCGGGACCGCCGACAAGTATATCATTGCCCGACCCGCCGCTGAGGATGTCATCGCCTGCTCCACCGTTGATAGTGTCGTTGCCGTCCTGTCCATAAACAATGTCATTCCCGGCACCGGCATCAATGGTATCATTACCACCCGTAAGTCCGCTTTCAGCAGACAGAGTTGATTGATTTGCTTTAATGTAATCAACCATTTGTTGTTCAGCCCAACCAAGCTCCTGAAATACTTTCCAGCCGGAACCGTCGGCTATCGTCGATCCTAATCCATGTTCATCTGCAAGGGCATCCGTAAAGGGAACGTCGCCAAAGATAATATCGTTGCCATCCCCGCTATGAATTTCATCGCTGCCTAACACCTTTGTCGAGGTAGAGCCGGAGATTTCTCCTATGACTTGAGAAAGTGCTTCACCCGTGGTGATGATATCCGTGTGACCGTCTCCACCCGATGCATTACCGTCTTCGATGTTATTCAGTCGTTCAATCGAAGCCGAGTTAGTGATCGCAATGCCAACAGATTCGATTGTATAACCTGTACCTTCTATCAGGGTAACCTCATTCGTGCCATCGCTGCCCAGAACTTGGTTCATTGATGTATTGATATTGCTCGTTCCTTCTTGGCCATCACCACCGACACCTCCTGATGAAGTTACATAGTATGTTGGATTACCGTCGGAAACAAAAAGTACTTTTTTAATCGTGGCATCATCGTCTGCGGTGGTCGTGTTTATCCAGGTATGAGCTGCCTGAAGTCCTGCTTCGTAATTAGTACCACCAGAAGCTTTCAATGTGTCAACCTGATTCTTGGCTGCTGTTAACTGTGCCGCATCATTGGTGTCCGTCCCTCCTTGAATGACGAACGTCCCCAGATTAGTTGCTGTTCTGTCAAAATCCACCAGTGTTACGGTTATCTTGCTCGCTTGTGAACCGGCCAAACCATCAAGCATCTGTTTTACAGAAATCTGCAACGCTTCCATGCGCGTCATGGTTACTCCGTTAAACGTAATATTAGCATCCATACTTCCCGAAGAATCAAGAACCAATACAAGACTCACTATGTCTCCCGGAGCTACGTGTGAATTAGGCCATGGATCTGCGATCATGATATTGTTTCCACTGCTGCCATTAATTATTCCAGGTCCAGGTTCACCATAGACATATGGCGCATCGCTTGTCGCACCATCATCCATAGCCGAAGCGACAACCAAATCCGCCGGATCTGGCGTCACGTTGATGGTCAGGGTGGCCTGAGACTGATCGCCGTCCGCATCCTGCATCGTGTAGTTGAACGTGTCTTCGCTTCCCGCCGGAACCGCGCCTTTCGCTGCGTAGCTGTAGCTGCCGTCTGCATTTAATGTCAACGTGCCGTACGTGCCCGTAAAGGTCCCCGTCGTAACAACGCTGCCGCCTGCATCCGCACCAACCGTGTCGTTGGCCAATACGCCATTCGCCTGGGATACCGTCAGCGTCTCGCCTTCGGTGGCCGTGCCGCTGTCGCCATAAGCCGTCGGAACGTCGTCGATAATGGTAATGGTGATGGTGCCCGTGCTGGTGGTGCCGTCGCTGTCGGTCACGGTATAGGTGAAGG
>CAYZLL010000043.1:11656-16899 GCA_964479225.1 uncultured Smithella sp. | reverse complement strand
GGCAGTTTATCAAAGACGGAGCGCTTGTCAATACATAATGGGGAAAACGTTTATTTTTCGTGGTTATTTTCAGGGAAAAGCAATTTTTCATTGAATTATACGCTAAAGAAGATTAGGAAACATTCAGATTGACCCGTTCTGAAAGATTCATTTTGATTCAGAATGGGTTTTGGTGTTGTCATAAATTCATTTCAGGATGAAATCAGTGCGAAAGATCGTAACGAAAAAAAACAGGGCGGATGTTGATTCTTTCAATCGTATCATCAGACAAATTGAAGAGGGACAGGCCGGCATTGAAGTCGGCGGGTTAAACGGCTCTTCCCGGTCTTTTTTGTCGGCGCTGCTTTTTCAAAGGCTGGAGCGGCCCCTCCTGGTGGTTTGTCCGGAAGAAAAAGAAGCGGCGTCTTTCGCGCGCGAGCTGTCTTTTTTTCTGGGCGAAGAATCCGTATTTCATTACCCGTCACTGGATTTTCTGACAATTGATATGTTTGCTCTCCAGAAAGAGGAGGAATTGAGTCGCCTGGAGGCGCTGGCGAATCTGCAGGTTGGAAACAAAATGGTGATGGTCGCTTCCGCGGCGGCTTTAATGCAGAAGGTGATGCCCGTTCATGAATTCGGCCACTATCTGCAGATTATTTCCGTGGGCGATACGTTGAACATGGATGAATTTGGCGCACGGCTTGTGGCTCAGGGTTACCAGAGAGAAAGTCTGGTGGAGGAAAAAGGCGAGTTCAGCATCCGGGGAAATATTGTTGATATCTTTCCGCCTGCCGAAAAAAATCCGCTACGCCTGGAAATGTTCGGTGATGAAATAGAATCCATCCGGGTTTTTGACCCTACCTCCCAGCGTTCCATCGGGACGGCAACCGCTTTTATCGTGCCTCCGTCCGGTGAAGTCATCATCAATACATCCACGCTGGAACTGGCCGTACGCAATATCCGGCGCCGTTGCGATGAACTTTCTATTTCCCGCGAGATTCGCAACCGTCTGGTGGATACGCTGAAAGAAGGGTTGACCAACTCGATCAATCCCATATTTTTACCGCTTTTTTATGAGTCGTATGATGGTGAAAACGGACTGTCGCAAAACAAGTTGTCCAGTCTTTTTGATTATTTGTCTAAAAATACACTGGTGATCATTGATGATCCGCTGGCTTTGGGTCAGGCTGTTCAAAATGCCCGCCTCAGTATCGACAAGTTATTGTTCAAAACGAAAAACAGCGGGAAATTTTATCTGGAACAGGAAAATACCTACCTCCAACCACCCGAAATAATGACTTCTCTGGCTGACTATGGACAAGTATTGCTGCAAGGGCTCAATCTGGAAAAGTCAGGGGAGGGTTTACCGGGGATTGATCTGGAAACGCACCGGTATGTTTGTTCAGGAGAACTTAAAGCCGGTGAGATCAGGGAAGATGCGGCTTTGCGGTGGACGGTGGAGCAAATCAAATCGTGGCTTGCCGAAGGCATGCTGATTTTCTTTTTCTGCCCCGCTCCGGAAGATGTGCAACGGATGAAACAGTTGCTTGCGTCGTATGATGTGCCGGTAGCGACTTCATCGTCCGGTGAACCTGTTCTGGAAATCATCAACCGTAGCGATGAAAATCCGCAACTTGTGCTGATCAAAGGGGAGCTTTCCCGTGGTTGCGTTATTCCGGCGATGAAACTGGCATTTTTAAGCGAAGAAGAAATCTTTGTTAAAAAGAATATCCGTCGTCGCTCTCGGCCGGTCCGGCAGGGTTACTTTATTAAATCGTTTGGTGATTTAAAAGAAGACGACTTTATCGTTCACACGGATTTCGGCATCGGCATTTACCGTGGTTTAAAAAAGATCACGGTGGGAAAAATTGAAAATGATTTTCTGATTATCGAATACGCGGATGGCGACAAACTCTACATCCCGGTTAATGCGCTGGAGAAGATTCAACGCTATCTCGGTCCGGATGGTTATGTGCCCAAAATCGAAAAAATGGGCGGAACGTCCTGGGAAGCGGTCAAGGAAAAGGTGAAAAAGTCCGTGCGGGAATATGCCGAAGAGCTGGTTGCCGTTTATGCCGCCCGCGAAGCCCTGGAACGAAAATCTTTTTCACCGCCGGATCGCCTCTATGAAGAATTCTGCTCGACTTTCGCATATGAAGAAACGCCGGATCAGGTCAAGGCCATCGAAGACATCAACATGGACATGGATGATCAAAAGCCGATGGACAGATTGATTTGCGGCGACGCCGGCTTCGGCAAAACGGAAGTGGCGATACGATCGGCTTTCCGGGCGGTCATGGACGGCAAGCAGGTCGCCGTGCTCGTTCCCACAACGATTCTCGCCGAGCAGCATTTTCAGACTTTTTCCCGCCGCTTTAATGATTTTCCGGTACGCGTGGAATCACTCAACCGCTTCAAGAGTTCCGCGGAACAAAAGAAAATTGTGGAAGATCTGAAAAATCAAAAGGTGGACATTGTGGTAGGCACGCACCGGCTGTTGCAAAAGGATGTTGCCTTTAAAGATCTGGGGCTGGTGATCATTGACGAGGAGCAGCGTTTCGGCGTGGCGCATAAGGAAAAATTAAAAAAAATGCGCACCCTGGTGGATGTGCTGACCCTTTCGGCGACGCCGATTCCGCGAACCCTGCATCTGTCATTGGTCGGCATCCGGGATTTGTCCATTATCAACACGCCGCCCGAAGACAGGGTGTCCATCAAAACCTACGTGCTGGAATTCGATGAGGACGCGATAAAAGCGGCCATCGAGAAGGAGCTGGCACGCGGAGGCCAGGTGTTTTTCGTCCATGACCGGGTTCGTTCAATTTACGCCATCGCCCGTCTGGTTCAGCGAATCGTGCCGCAGGCAAGCGTCGGTGTAGTGCACGGTCAGATGAAGCCGGCGGAAATAGAGAAAACGATGACCGCTTTTATCCGGCAGGAATGCGAGGTGCTGGTGTGCACGACGATTATCGGTTCCGGTCTGGATATTCCGATGGCCAATACCATCATTATCAACCGTGCCGAAAAATTCGGATTGGCGCAGTTATATCAGATTCGGGGACGGGTCGGACGTTCCAGCCGGGAAGCTTTCGCGTATCTGCTCTTGCCCAAAGGGGCGATGCTTTCGCGTGAGGCCATGAAAAGGTTGCAGGTCATCAAGGAATTT
Organism: uncultured Smithella sp.; assembly: GCA_964479225.1. Classification (GTDB taxonomy): domain Bacteria; phylum Desulfobacterota; class Syntrophia; order Syntrophales; family Smithellaceae; genus Smithella. The sequence goes on along the minus strand of CAYZLL010000043.1, from coordinate 13,754 downwards.
TCCGAGCCGGGTTCCGGTTTCCGGATAGCCTATAACGATCTGGAAATCCGGGGCGGCGGAAATCTGCTGGGCATTTCCCAGTCCGGACATATTTCGGCTGTCGGTTACGAGTTGTACACGGAACTGATGGAGAAAACGATTCGGGAAATTAAAGGGGAGAAAACAGAGGAAGAGGAATTGCTCCCGGAAATTCAACTGGGTATCTCGGCTTTCATATCCGAAGGCTATGTACAGGATGTGCATCAGCGTCTGGTTTTGTACAAGAGAATATCGATGGCGTCCCGTGATGAAGAACTTGACGAGATTAAAAACGAACTCAGGGACTGTTATGGCGATTTGCCTCAAAACGTCGAAAATCTTATACAGGTCATCAGCATCAGAAATGCCCTGAAGCCGCTAAAAGCCAGGAAAATGGGCTATGACGGGAAATATCTGTATATTTATTTCCAGAATAATTCGCCGGTGGATCCGGCAAAGATTATGGCGCTTTATCGTAAGAAAATTAAGGAATTGCGTTTTACGCCGGATTATAAACTCTTTGTTCCCGCGCCTCAATTGTCCGAAAAGGAAATCGTTGCTCAGGCGGACAGTTTGTTAAAGATGCTTGCCCAATAAGCGTAAGCAGGATATAAAGAAACATTATGGAAAACGCATCTGCTGAATCCGGTTTCATTGCTGCAATGTCAAAATCACAAAAGATTTTAATGATCCGTTATGTTTTATTATCCTTGATGCTGCCGTGTTTTATGATGGCCTGTGATCAGATGGACCAGTTTTCCCGACCGCATGTGGCGACGGTCAACGATTCTAAAATTTATCTGGATGATTTTCAGGCGCGTCTGAACAAAAAGAAACAAATGCTGACGCAAGATTTTCTGAATCATCCGGACTACATGAAAAAGTTTGAAGCGGAAGTTCTGGAAGGCATGATTACAGAAAAGATCCTGCAGCTGCGGGCACAGGAACTCAATATCTCCGTGAGCGAGGACGAACTGGAGAAGAAAATAAACGAAATCAGAGAAGATTACGGGGAGGATTTTACCGGTCTTTTTGCCCGCCAGAATATGAATTACGATCAATGGAAGGCCGAATTCAAGGAAGAAATGCTGATCCGGAAACTGATTGCCGTGGATGTGAATGCCAAAATAAAAATCACGGATGACGAAATCAAAGATTATTATCATCAAAACAGCCGTCGTTATAAAAAGGATTCACGGGTAAGGGTTGCGCAAATCGTTGTCCGGGACATGGCCGGGGCAAAAAAGGCGATGGCCCGGTTAAAAGCGGGAGAAAAATTTGAAAAAGTAGCCGCGGATGTTTCGATCGGGCCGGAAGCAAGACATGGCGGTGATCTGGGATTTATTACCAGGTGGATGATGCCGGATCCGCTGGATAAAACAATTTTCAAGATGCCGGTTCATCAGATCAGTCCGATTGTGCAGAGTTCCTATGGTTTTCATATTTTCAAGGTGCTGGAAAGTCAGCCGGCCAGAGAGGGAACGCTGGCGGATGCTCGGCAGGCAGTGATGGACGATATCCGGATACGGAAAGAGGAAGCGGCTTTTGCCGACTGGCTGGAAGACTTAAAAAGGAAAGCGGTGATTAAAAAAGAAGCCGATATTCAAATTAAAAAAAATCAAACCGTGAAATAAAACAAGGGAGGAATGACTTTGAAATATAGAAAATACATTTTATTTATCTTGCTGGTGATGCTGGTCAGTATGCCGGTTCGCGCGGAAGTGGTGGATCGAATCGCTGCGGTGGTCAATGATGAAATTATTACGCTGAGTGAATTGAATGCCGCGTTCGCGCCTTATGAGAAAAACATTGAAAATACTTACAAGGGAAAAGATAAAGATTCCGTTATCCGGCAGACCCGGGAGGCTTTCTTTCAGCGGATGATTGATGGCATACTGATTGAACAGGAAGCCAAAAAAACAGGCATCAGTATCAAGGACGAAGATGTCATGAATGTTCTTCAGGGGATGTTGACGAAACAAAAAATAAACATGGATGAATTTATGAAAAATCTTGCCCGTGAGGGCAGTTCCCCCGAGACGGTAAAAAAGGAAATCAGATCACAGATTATCCGGATGAG
>CAYZLL010000043.1:0-11556 GCA_964479225.1 uncultured Smithella sp. | reverse complement strand
GTGCGGGAAGAAATCAAGGAAAAAATTGAAAACGAAAAACTGGACAAGAAATATGAAGAATGGATTACTTCTGTCCGTGAGAAAGCGCACATCGAAACGAGATTGTAAAAGAAGTTGAAAAAATGGATACCATAAAAATCAGAGGAGCCGCTCAGCACAATTTAAAAAATATAAGTCTGGATATTCCCAGAGATAAATTTGTCATCATTACCGGAGTGAGCGGTTCAGGCAAATCGTCTCTGGCGTTTGATACGATTTATGCCGAAGGACAAAGACGCTATGTGGAATCGCTTTCCACCTACGCGCGGCAGTTTATCGGACAGATGGATAAACCCCTTGTGGAATCCATCGAAGGCTTGTCTCCCGCCATCGCCATTGAACAGCGCACGGCCAGTCATAATCCCCGTTCTACCGTGGGCACGGTGACGGAAATTTACGATTACTTTCGTCTGCTTTATGCCGCAGTCGGAGTCTGTCACTGTTATCAATGCGGAAAGGAAATCAAATCACAGACCATTGACGGCATCCTGGAAAGCATTTTGGCGCTTCCTGAAAATACGGCCTTCAGCGTGCTGGCGCCGCTGGTCCGCGGGAAAAAAGGCGAGTTTCAGAAAGAACTGAAAAAACTTCAGAAAGAGGGATTCGCGCGGGTCCGGATTGACGGAGCAATTCGTGATCTGGCCGAAGAAATCGTTCTGGCGAAGACCAAACGACACGATATTGATCTGGTCGTTGATCGCCTGATTATAAAGGAGGGCGTCCGCAAAAGATTGCGGGATTCGCTGGAGATGGCGACCTCGCGGGCGGAAGGGCTCGTCCGTATCGTGACGACCGGCGGCGAAGAAATACTATTCAGTGAAAAATACGCCTGTCCTGATTGCGGCATCAGTGTTCCCGAGCTGACGCCGAGGATGTTTTCGTTTAATAGTCCCTACGGGGCGTGTCCTGATTGTAACGGTCTCGGTTCCTCCATGCGTTTTACCGAATATCTGGTTGTGCCGGATCCCGGATTATCTCTGCGCGACGGCGCCATCGCGCCCTGGGCCGGACGGCATTCTCTTTACTATTATAATATGCTGGATGCGCTCTCCACGTATTACGGATTTGATGTCAATACGCCGTTTAATAAACTGCCGGAAAAAATTCAAAAAATTCTGCTCTACGGATCTGGGGATGATCACATCAAATTTTATCATGATCGCGGCGATAAAAGGTATTTCTCTCACCGGCCGTTCGAAGGCGTGATCAGACAACTGGAGCGCCGCTGGAAGGAAACGACATCGACGGTCATGCGCAATGATCTGATGCGTTACATTGATTTGAGCGCCTGCGATACCTGTCATGGCGCGCGCCTGAAGAAAGAAATTCTGGCCGTCACCATTCTGGACAAAAATATTTATGAGTTGTGTCGATTGTCCATTCGCGACTGTTATCATTTTTTCGAACAGATGAATCTGTCTGAACAGGAAAAAAACATTACCGAAAGAATCATCCGGGAAATTAAAAGCCGTCTGCGGTTTCTGTTGAATGTCGGCATGGACTATTTGAGCCTGGACCGGGCTACTTCATCTTTATCAGGCGGAGAGAGTCAGCGCATCCGTCTGGCGACGCAGATCGGTTCCGGGCTGATGGGTGTTTTGTATGTGCTAGATGAGCCGACTGTCGGGTTGCATCAAAAGGATAATCTGCGTCTGATCGAAACTTTGAAAAGACTGCGCGACATGGGAAATACGGTTCTGGTCGTGGAGCACGATGCCGATATGATTCTGGCCTGCGATCACATCGTGGATATCGGTCCCGGCGCCGGTACACAAGGCGGAGAAATCGTTTTTCAAGGAACGCCGTCCGAAATCATGAACGATGAAAAATCCCTGACGGGGCGCTATTTATCGGGAAAAGATGTTATCGCGTTACCTTCGCGAAAAAGATCTGTAAAGGGAAGATCCATTATTATTGAAGGCGCCAGTGAAAACAATCTGAAGAATATTGACATTAAAATCCCCGTGGGCGTTTTTACAGCGGTGACGGGTGTATCCGGTTCCGGAAAGAGTACGATGGTTATTGAGACGCTTTACAAAGTCATGGCGCGTCGCCTCGATCAGTACAACGGCTCCATGGGAAAAATTAAAAAAGTGGTTGATCTGGGCGATATTGAGCGCGTCATTATGATTAATCAGCATCCCATCGGACGCACGCCGCGCTCCAATCCGGTAACCTACACGGGCATTTTTTCTTTCATCCGCGATCTATTCACCAATCTTCCCGAATCCAGAATGCGGGGTTACAAACCGGGACGTTTCAGCTTTAACGTCAAGGGCGGGCGCTGCGAAGCCTGTGAGGGAAACGGCATGATTAAAATCGAGATGCACTTCCTGCCGGATATTTATGTGACCTGTGATGCCTGTCACGGCAAACGGTTTAACCGGGACACACTGGATATCAAATATAAGGATAAGAACATTGCCGATGTGCTGGATATGACCGTCAATCAGGCCCTGGTCTTTTTTTCCAACATTCCCTCTATTAAATCACACCTGCAACTGCTCAGTGAGGTCGGTCTGGGTTACATCCATCTGGGGCAGTCGGCGACGACGCTTTCCGGCGGCGAGGCGCAAAGGATAAAGCTGGCCCGGGAACTGGGCAAGAAAATAAACAGCAATACCCTTTACATTCTGGATGAACCGACCATCGGATTGCATTTTGCGGATATTCAAAAACTGCTGGATGTGTTGATGCGCCTTGTGGACATGGGCAACACCATGGTGGTGATTGAACATAATCTGGATGTGATTAAATGTGCCGACCACATTATCGATCTGGGACCGGAAGGAGGGATCGGCGGCGGCAGAATTGTTTCTTCCGGTTCTGTGGAAAAGGTGGCCGCGGACGAAAATTCCGTCACCGGTCAATTTCTACGGCAGGTTATGCTTTCTTGAGAATTATGACGCAATCTTTTACCGGTTTCTTTCTCCGAAAATTGCTCTGCCGATGCGCACGAGGGTTGCGCCTTCTTCAATGGCGATTTCAAAATCATCCGTCATGCCCATGGAAAGTTCATCCATCTGAATGCTCGCAATGCCTTCCTGAATAATCTTTTGCTGAAGATTTTTCAGTGCGGAAAAACAGGGGCGCGAATTTTCCGGATACGTGGAATAGGGCGCCATGGTCATCAAACCTTTGACGCTCAGATTTTTCAGCAGGGAAACATTTTTAATCAGTTCGATCGCTTCAGAAGTTTCGATGCCGCTTTTTGATTCTTCTCCGCTGACGTTTACTTCAATTAAAATATTAATATTACGACCGATCAGGCCGGCTCTGCGGTCGATTTCCCGGGCCAGTTCCAGACGGTCAACGGAATGGATGTAGTCGAACAGATTGACGACATACTTGACCTTGTTGGTTTGCAGATGGCCGATCATATGCCACTGGACCTTCTCTCCGATCAAACCGATTTTTTCTCTGGCTTCCTGAACATAATTTTCTCCGCAAGCTGTTACCCCCGCTTTGATTGCCTGTTCCACAATTGCAGGCGCGACGGTTTTGGTGACGGCTAAAAGTTTGACGGAATCGGGAGAACGGTTACGCTTCGCGGCAGCAACGGCGATTCTTCGTCTGATCTGAATGATATTGGCAGTGATATCGGTTTCCATAATGCCTATCGAAAACGGATTGCTTTCAATTTTTTTAAAGTTTCCAGAACTTCACACAGTGGCAATCCGATGACGTTGGTGTAGGATCCACGGATGGCTTGAATGAAATAAGCGCCCTTGCCCTGAATGGCATAGCCGCCGGCTTTATCGTAGGGTTCATCACAGTCAATGTACCAGCTCATTTCATCCGGACTGATATTTTTGAATTTTACACGGGATTGAACAACGCCGGTTACGCGGTTTTTGGATTCCATGCGGGTAATTGTAAAACCCGTAAAAACGCGATGCTCCTGTCCGCTTAATTTCTGCAGCATCTTTTTGGCCTGAGCCCGGTTTACCGGTTTCCCTAAAATAACGCCGTCTATAACAACAATAGTATCGGCGCCTAAAACCCAGGTGTCCGGGTGTTTGCGGGCAACCGTCAACGCTTTTTCAAGGGACAGTCTTTTCACATGCTGACGGGGACTTTCACCTTCAAGATAAGCTTCGTTGACATGGGCCGGAATAATTTTGAAATTCAATCCCACCGACCGGAGCATTTCCCGTCGTCGCGGTGAAGCGGAGGCTAAGATGAATTTATAATCAGAATGAATGAGCATATTTATAGTTTAAAAAATTACAATTGAAAATTTCTATCACAGATTTAATCCTGGCTGTCAATGGCAAATTGTATTTGCAAATTCATTAAAAATGTTGTTATGAAAACACGATAAAAAATAATGGAGATAATCATGAAAAAGACGTTTATTCTTGTATTGATGATGATTTTTCTGTCAGCATTCGGTAGCGAAGCGCTGGCCAAAGAAAGAATTGTGAAACTGAACATACCGGGTTGCAACGCCTGAGGCAATAAACACAGGATAGGGGCTATCCTGAAGGAAATCAAGGGTGTCAAGAAGTATGATTTCGAGCAAAAAGATTTTATGACGGTCACGTTCGACGATAAAGTAACCACCATTAAAATCATTACCCGTGAACTTAAAAAAGGTGGAAAAGAAGTTCAGGGAAAACCGGTTTATGTAAAATAAAACTAAAGATGTTTTTTCAGTTTAGCCGCTTCCAGTTTTTCGACGATTTTTTTGACGTCCTGGGAGCGGCCTTTTTTACAGATCAGCAAAGCGTCTTTGGTTTCAACGATAATGAGATCCCGGACGCCCACCAGCGCGGTTAATCTTCCCGGATTGTAGATCAGGGAATCTTCCGAGTCTTCCGCAATCATCCGGCTGTCTTTTAATGCAACATTGCCGTTGCCGTCCCGGGGAGATATTTCCCAGACGGCATCCCAGCTTCCCACATCACTCCAGCCGAAGTCTCCCGGAACGATAAAAACTTTATTCGCTTTTTCCATGACACCATAATCGATGGAAATGGCCTCAAGTTTTTTATACACACGGGAAACGATGGCGGCTTCTTCAGCAGAACCCAGAGCCTGGTCAATTTTCATCAGCCCGGCATATAAGTTTGGCAGGCGGAGACTGATTTCCTGCAGGATGACGGAGGTCCGCCAGATAAACATGCCGCTGTTCCAGTAGAAGTTGCCGCTCTGGACGAATTCCTGAGCCTTTTTAAAATCCGGTTTTTCCCGGATGGAACGGACGCGGAAAACATCTTCATTGTTGATTTTCCCGAATAAATTATCCCTTTCAATGTATCCGAAACCGGTTTGTATGCTGGTTGGTTTGATGCCGATGGTGACCAGGCCGTTTTCCTGCGTGGCGACTTTTACGGCGGCGTTGATGAGATCAATATATTTTTGAGCATCGGCAATGGCGTGGTCGGAGGGCAGGACCACCATGACATCATCGGGAACGATTTTACGGATATGTAAAGCGGCCAGGCCGATACAGGCGGCGGTGTTTCTGCCTTCCGGTTCGATAATAATATTGCGCGCAGGAATTTCCGGAAGCTGTTTTTTTAAAGTACGGGCATGCTTTCGGCCGGTGACCACCAGAATATTTTCCGGCGCAACCAGAACTTTGATGCGTTCCACCGTTTCCTGAAGAATGGTTTTTTCACTGGTGATATCCAGCAAATGTTTGGGTTTTTTCTCCCGGCTACGGGGCCAGAATCTTGCGCCTTTACCACCGGCCATGATGACTGCATACATAACGTGTCTCCTCTGTCGTCTCTGAACGAGCGTGATGGATGCTTATAATATAATGTGTCTTGCAATTTCAAGCAGGAAAAGATAATTTGTCGCACCATGACAACAATCGTGTATCCGGAAATCACATTGAAGAAAGGACGGGAAGCCGCATTGCTGCGCGGTCATCCCTGGGTGTTTTCCGGCGCGATCGCCACGACGAAGGGAAAGCCGGGGCCTGGCGACATTGTGTTAGCCAGAGATTCCGGAGGCAAGCCTGTGGCGCTGGGGTTTTACAATCCGTTAACCGATATCGCCTTTCGTATTTTAACGGACAGATGTGAAGAAAATATTTCCCAGTATTTCTGGCAATCCCGTCTGAATGCCGCCTGCAAACTAAGACAGAAGGTGGTCAGTGATCAAACCAACGCTTACCGTCTGATCAATGCCGAGGGTGACGGATTCCCCGGATTGATTATCGATGTCTATCAGGACACGGTGGTTGTTTCGATTGCCACGGCGGGGATGGAAAAACAAAAAAGTCAGATTCTTAACGCTTTGATTTCCCAGCTCAAACCGGCAAGGATTTATGAACAAAGCGGCAGCCGGTCCCGCGAGTTGGAAGGGTTGGAAAAAAGAAACGGCATGATCTTCGGAGATGATCAATGTGATCCTGTGGAGATTATGGAAAACGGCCTGAAGTTTGAAGTGGATTTCATCACCGGTCAGAAAACCGGATTTTTTCTCGATCAGCGCGTCAATCGTGAAAGACTGGGAGCGCTGAGCCGGGACGCGCAGGTGTTGAATTGTTTTTGTTACAGCGGCGCTTTCTCTGTGTATTGTGCTGAAGGGGGAGCGAAACGGGTGGTTTCTCTGGATATATCCAAATCTGCGTGCGCCCTCGCGAGAAAGAATTTACACCTCAACTGGTTTTCCGCGGATAACCATCCGGTCATGGAAACGGATGTCTTTGCCTATCTGCGCAATACGCAGGATCATTTTAACATGATCATTCTGGACCCGCCTGCATTCGCCAAAGATAAGAAAGATGTGCGGAAGGCTGCGCGCGGTTATAAGGAGATTAATCTGCAGGCCTTGAAGCATCTCAAAGTCGGTGGCGTTCTCGCGACCTTTTCCTGTTCCAATTTCATTGAAGAAGATCTTTTTTATAAAATTGTTCTTGCCGCGGCACGCGATGCCGGCGCCAATTTACAACTTTTAGCGAGGCTGGAAGCAGGCCCGGATCACCCTGTTCTGCTGGGCCATCCCGAAGGGCGCTATCTGAAAGGACTGCTGCTGGTTAAGATGAAGTAACCGCTCCGGTTATTTTAATCAATGGATGGCCAGATGGCCGGCTATCTTGTCATGGATAAGACGGGACGCCATATGGTTGCCGACGGTTCCCGCAAAGACGGAGACAGACGTCAGATTTCTATCCAGATATTCCACTTTGATCGTTACATTTTCTTCCAGGATAAAAGCTTTGATCACGCCTGTTGAGATTTTACGATCTTTTTGGACATCGATTGCTTTCAATTCGGTCAAGGCTTTTTCACAGGCTTTCCAGACCGGATCTATATCGGCTTTGTACTCCGTGATCAGACTGCCATCCTGATAAAAGAATTTTCCGGAGCTGATGCCGGCAACTTTCCCTTGAAAATTGATGGCCGCATTGCAGCCCGCGAGCAGCATTAACATTACCAATATGATCGATTTAATTTTATTATTCATATCGTCCTCTGTGTTTTAGCGTTGATTTTGTTTTTCGCGCAGTTTCATGACTTCAGTCCGGGTCAGGATGCTTTTGATGTTATCAACGTATTTCAGAATATTTTCTCTGCCGCCTTCTTCGCGGTCAATCAGCGTGATAACCATTGCAATGTCCAGTCCTGATTTGCGGGCATATTCAATGGCCGTGATAGTGGAACCGCCGGTTGTAATGACATCATCAATGATGGCGACTTTTTCACCGGGCCGGACATTGCCCTCGATGGCGCTTTTGGTGCCGTGATCCTTGACATCTTTCCGGACAATGAAAGACTTTATAGGTTTGCCTTTCTGATAAGATATCACGGCCAGCGCGTTGGCGATAGGATCAGCGCCCAGCGTCAGCCCACCGGTGGCGGTAATTTCAGTATCCTTGACCAGATCAAAGATGATGGCGCCAATCAGGTTCATCCCTTCAGGATCGAGCGTTGTCGGTTTGCAATTAAAATAATAATAGCTTTGTCTGCCGGAAGCGAGCGTGAAGGGAGGATTTTCGCTGTACTTGAACGATTTCTCCAGAATGATTTCGCACAGCCTTTCTTTCATTTTTTCAAGGGTCATGATGTTTTCTCCGCCGTTCGTTATTTAGGATTGAGAATTATTTTTTAAAGTAAATTTAATGGGTAATTCCACCCAGGCCGTAAAGGGCGCTCCTGATTTTCTGGCCGGTTCGAATTTCCACGGCCTTACCGCTTCAATTGCCGATTGATCCAGAAGGGCATAGCCTGAAGACTTCCCGATTTTCACTTGACCCACTCTGCCGTTCGATAAAATTTCCGCAAATACGAGGACCATACCTTCATAACCCCGGACGCGCGCTGTTTCGGGATAAACGGGTGGCGCATTGTCTTTATACAGGGGATAGGCAATGGCTGTGTTCATCGATGACGGGTTAATAACGTTTCCGTCATCAACAATATTTTTCGCACTGGAATGAATTTCCGTCTGTTCTGTTCCCCATGCTTCCCTGCTGGCGGGTTGCTGATGGTCAGCAGAGTTGGACAGCGCTACCGTCGATTGATCAGTCATGAATGCATGATGGTTTGTCTGATGAACGGATGTTTCTTCAACCGAAGCATTCTTGTGTATGTCTTTGCCGCTTTTGTCTGTTGGCGTGGAAACTGACACCCAGATGAGATTGATACCGTTCAATTCCGGACCGGAGGCGGAATCAGTCGATAAAAAAAATATCAGCAAGGCTCCTGCGATCAGGTGGATCAGCAGGGAACAAAAAATGGCCGGAGGTATCTTGTTCTTTTCTTTTCTTAAATTCAATGAGGTTAACATTTAATCATTTATTGTTTCTGCATTATTTTTTCAACGACCTTAACCGCTTCCACGCCGTCTTTGGCAAAAGAAGCGCCGATCGCACTGGCGTAATTTTCGGTCACGACCGCTCCGCCAATCAGGAACGAGGCACGGACGCCCTGTGCACGCGCCAGTGTGATAACGTCTTTCATGTTCACCATGGTCGTGGTCATCAGGGCGGAAAGTCCGATCACATCCGGTTTTTCTTTTTTAGCCGCGTTGACGATGGTCTGATCGGGGACGTCTTTGCCGAGGTCAATAACACAATACCCGTAATTTTTCAAAAGAAGAACAACAATGTTTTTGCCGATATCGTGAATGTCGCCCCGGACGGTTGCCAGCAGCACTTTCCCTTTGTTGGTCACTGCCGTTTTTTTCAGGAAAGGGTCCAGATGGGACAAACCCTTTTTCATGGTTTCGGCTGCGGCCATCAGTTGCGGCAGAAAATAAATCTTTTTTTCATATAAATTTCCAACACGCACAATGGCCGGAATCATGAATCCGTCAACGAGTTCGGCTGCCTGACGACCGGCCTGCATGGCCTGATCCAGCAGCAAGATGATATTATCTTTATCGCCATCCACAATAGCCTGGACAACTTTTTCTTCAGGCAGGCTTGAATCAACGGAGACCGGCACCGGAGCAGCGCTTTGCTGCGAAAAATGATGGATGAATTGTAACGATCCCTTTTCCCGTGCAGTCAGCGCATCGCCGGCTTTTTGCACGTTGGTGAATTCGACGCTGGCCGGGTTGGCAATGGCCATGGTCAGACCGCAGTATTGAGCCATAGCCAGAAACGCGGCGTTAAGCCAGGGGCGTCCCGGCATACCGAAGGAAACATTGGAAAGTCCCAAAATCGTTTTGCACTGGAAAGTGTTTTTACACCAGCTGATCGTGGCCAGTGTTTCTCTGGCGGCATTGGTGTCGGAAGCCACGGCCATTGTCAATCCGTCAACGACAAAATCATCTTTCGTGAAACCGAATTTTTGTGCTTTGCGATAAATATTTTCAATGATGGTTTGACGTTTTTTCGCTGTCTTCGGCAGATCTCCACCGGTCAGCGGCAGCAAAATAAACATGGCGCCGTATTTGGCGGCCAGCGGCAGAAGTTTGGCTGTTTTTTCTTTTTCACCGGAAATGGAATTAATCAGCATTCTGCCCGGATACAGACGCAGCGCCGCCTCAATGGTTTCAATTCTGGAAGAATCAATGACCAGCGGCAGACGGCTGGATGAAGATAACAGCCCGACAACGTTTTTAATGGTTTGCATTTCATCAATGCCGGGCTGGCCGATGTTCACGTCCAGCAGAGCAGCTCCCTGCGCTTCCTGTTCCTGAGCCATTTGCCTGATGATGCTTAATTTTCCATCAAGCAGTTCCTGTTGCAGCGCTTTTTTCCCGGTGGGATTGATTCTTTCGCCGACAATATAAAGAGGATTGTTGATGCCGATTTCGAGGAACCCGCGTGCTGAACTGAGAGCGGAAATGGATTGGCGAACGGGCAGGGCAGGTTTTTTGCGTGACACGGCGCGTGTCAGTGCCCGGATGTGTTCCGGTGTCGTACCGCAGCAGCCGCCCAGAAGATTGGCGCCGGCTGCAGCCAGTCCTGATCCGAAAGAAGCAAATTCCCCGGCGTCCATTTCAAAAATGGTTTTACCGTCTTTGAGTATGGGCATGCCGGCATTGGGCTTAGCCAACAGCGGTACGGTGGCGTAGGGTTTCATCATCGATATAAAATCAATCATTTGTTCGGGGCCCGCCGAACAGTTACAACCCACTGCGTCCGCGCCCAGGCTCTGCAAGGTGATTAACGCACTTTGCGGCGGGGTTCCGCCCAGTGTGTGACCGTCTTTTTCGTAAGTCATGGATACCATCGTGAAGATATCCGAGAGTTCTTTCACGGCCAGCAGAGCCGCCCGCGCTTCCTGAATATCAATCATCGTTTCGATAACGATCAGGTCGCAACCGCCGGCAATCAGTCCGCGTGCCTGCTCTTTAAAGGCCTCCACGGCCTCTGCAAAGGATAAGGGGCCGAACGGCTCAATAAATAATCCGGTCGGGCCGATATCGCCGGCAATCAGGATTTCCCGGCGGCAGGCTTCTTTGGCCAGTTTGGCCAGTTTCAGATTGACGGAATAAACATCTTCCCCAACGCCGTATTGCTGAAGTTTGAATCGATTGGCTCCAAAGGTGCAGGTATAAATGATTTGCGCGCCGGCTTTCTGATAAGACGCATGGACATCTTTGATAACTTGAGGGTTGTCGATACACCATAATTCCGGGCACACACCCGACGGCAGACCTCTTTTTTGTAATTCCGTGCCGGTGGCTCCGTCCAGAATCAATATTTTTTTCGCTAAAAGATTTTTTATTTCAGTCACTGCGCTCACGGCAATCTCCTGCATAGTAATTTTGTTTGTTCTTACATCATTTAGTGGAAAAATTCTGCATTTTTTTAGATGAAACGGCCGATCGAAATGATGAAGGCGGATATTATGTAAGGACGTAACCCTGGTCCCGGAATAACCTCAGGCACGCATGAACGACAGCCTCATCATAAAGAATTCCCTTATTATTTTCGATTTCCGCCAGGGCGGATTCAATGCTTAAGGAAGCACGATAAGGTCGGTGCGATGCCATCGCTTCAACAACATCAGCCACGGCCAGAATCCGGGCTTCGGGAATTATTTCTTGTCCCTGCAGCTTTCTGGGATAACCGGAACCGTTTATTCGTTCATGGTGCTGATA
>CAYZLL010000042.1:0-16994 GCA_964479225.1 uncultured Smithella sp. | reverse complement strand
CTGTCTCAAGGGAATATCGTTGAATCGGTCATCGCTAATCTGCGTGACATCACGGACCGAAAGAAGGCGGAATTTGCTCTGCTGGAAAACCAGGAACACCTTCAGAAAGAGAACATTCGTCTGCGTTCTTCAATAAGAGAACGTTATCGATTTTGTGACATCATTGGCAAGAGCCATGTTATGCAGGAAGTTTATGAATTTATTCTTCAGGCGGCGGCTACCCAGGCCAATGTCATCATATACGGAGAGTCCGGCACGGGAAAAGAGCTGGTGGCCAAGGCGATCCATGAAACGAGTGACCGAAGCAAAAAAAGCTTCGTGACCGTCCATTGCGGGGCAATCCCGGAAATGCTGATGGAAAGCGAGTTTTTCGGTTATAAGAAAGGAGCCTTTACGGGCGCTAATCTGGACAAGCGCGGTTATCTCGATGAAGCAGACGATGGAACGATGTTTCTCGACGAAGTGGGAGACATCGGCCTGAATATGCAGGTCAAGCTCCTGCGGGCCATTGCGGGTGGCGGATATACACCCGTCGGAAGCAATTTGATTAAGAATTCGGATATCCGCATTATTGCGGCCACAAACCGTAATCTGCGGGATCTGGTCAAGCGGGGAGCCATGCGCGAGGATTTCTTTTACCGGATTCACATCCTGCCCATTTATCTTCCCCCGCTCAGGCAAAGAAAAGAGGATCTGCCCTTGTTGATCGATCATTTCCTTAATCTATACGACAGAAATCATACACCGTTGCCCGGTCATATCGCCGAATCCTTACTTAGCTACGACTGGCCGGGGAATATCCGCGAATTGCAGAATGTCCTGCACCGTTATCTGATGTTAAAAAGACTTGATTTTGCAGGTGGGCCGACAAACAGAGGGGCTTATGACCATCATGATGAAATGCAGATCAAAGAATCTGCGATGAATATGACCATTCCCGAAAGAGATCATATCATCAAGGCATTGACGGAACATAACTGGCGTCGCGATCGGACAGCCGAGGCGTTGGGAATCAACCGCAAAACCCTTTTTAGAAAAATGAAAAAATTCAGCCTTATCCATTCCTAGAATGATCATCTTGCCCCTTCGTGGGGCGTGGCATCAATTTCAGTAATTACCTGATAATAAAAATAATTATATTTTATTGGGGCGTAATTATATATTGAAGCCCCACGGTGGGGTGTTTTGGCTATTTGCGGGATATGTTCATTTTACATTCAAAATTAACTACTTACATATGATGACACGGTTGGCACGGTTTATGCTTTTACCTTTTTATGATTTGATTCATTATAAAAAAGAGGGTGTTTTGGTTTTACGGCAAGACATTAAATTCGGAAAACTTTTAACTATAAATGGAGGAATTTAAATGAAAAAATTGTATTCAAGCTTGGTCATTATTGCATGTCTTTTGGCTTTCTCATTACCATCTTTCGCTGCAACCACCACAGCTGTCAGTGCCGAAACTCTTGCTTCAATCGTATCAGGCATCACCCCAAACATAAACAAAATAAAGTCATCCCTTTCCTTAATTGGACAGAAGAATATATTTGGTAAATTAACGGCTACTGAAAAAGACGTTCTCATTTATGAAGAAACCGGCCTGAAATTATACCTCGGAGGCGCCATTAAGAACTACAGACCTGTTGTCAAACTGAAAATAGTCATGGATGACAGAGTTATTATGGAAGGCAAGCCCGATACATTAACAGGCACTCTTTCATTAAATATTGGTTACAGATGGGACGGCTATCTTACGCTGACTCTCGATTCGGCCAACCAGGAACTCATCATCTACTCAGCAGACCTTGGCGAGCAGGAAGTGGGGCTCGAGAATTTAGGTATTGCAATTGGCATTCTGCCCCACAATGAAGGACAGGTAAAGGTAACCGGAACAATTGTCATAGCCGGCATTCCCATTAATGTTGGCACGTTAAGCGAGGTCATGGAACTCATCATCGGACAAATGTAGTTTCCTCTTTCAGCAGCAAGCCCCCTCAATTATTGCTGCTGATGCTGGATTAAATAAATCTCCGCCGAAAGGCGGGGATTTATTTTCCCGATCGTCTTTGATAAATCGATCTGACAGAAAGATCTCCTGAAAATACTGGTTTGTTAAATGAACGTTACAGTCAGCAGTGGATCTGCCTTCAGGAAGAAGCAAAGCCTGAAGTTCAAGGCGGAAAATAAGGAACGTATCGTTTTGATAGAACAAAGAAAAGCGAAACGACTGCAGGAATTTCACGAGATTACGACAACGGTCATTTCCCGGGAAAATAATCTTCCGATAGAAAAGATCCATTATAACTACAGCGATAACATCTCTGTGGCTGGTGCTAAAATTCGGGGCAATATTCCTTTCCCGGTGGATACCCTCCTCAAAATAGATTTCTCAGTAAAAGATTTGCATCAAAAAATAACCACCTTTGGAAAAGTAAAATGGATCAAAAGCTTCATTGATGATGAGTGGTATGAGGAGGGCGTGGAATTCGTCCCTACCCCGGGCAAAGCGATCCAAAATTACATTTTTATGCTTCTCGGTTGCAACCGGAAATAATCGAGGAAACTGTTAAACAATCTTTCAACAAAAGGAAATGTAATGAATATAAAAGGAACCTTTTTGACTATAACAAAATCAACGGTTATAGAAGCTTTCGGTTTGGAAAAATGGACTAAATTTATGTCTAAAATGGCAGAGAAGGACAAATATTTCAAAGACACGATTATCATGACCATTACACTTGTTCCTGTTGAAAAATCTATCTTGCTGCTTGACGGGGTGATTGATGAATTTTTCAACGGTGACAAAAAGAATTCCTATATCTTGTTTGGAAGGATTGCTGCAAAATTTTCCCTTTCAGAGGGAGGGTTTTATCATTTTTTAATGCAGACGAAAGATTTAAAAACATTTGTCGAAACCAACCTGCCAAAAATCTGGTCAATACATTTTGACGGAGGTTCTGTTACCGCACAGTTGGAAAACAACATGGTATATATTAATGTGACCGGCTTCCCCGTCAAAAACGAATACTACGAAAAATTTATTACGGCATACTATAAGCAAGTCCTCAAAATGTACGGCAAGAAATCAACCGAGACGGTCCTAAGAAGTCTTTCAGCCGGACATAAAGATATGTATGTAAAGTATGAACTAAAAGATTCTTAATCGTCATGTAATGACTGCAACAACTCTGACAACTGACCACCACTGCACAGTGTAGGTACTATCTCCGTTCAGGAAAACTGCCTATACCAAACCATAGAGGGAAAATTATTTCCTATCGTGCGTAGGTCATCGACTCACAACTTTTTAATCCCGTTCACGACAGACAAAACAGTTACCGGCGGATTGTTCTTTCTTCGACTTTATCAGATCATATAGCCAAAAGAAAAATAAAGATCGAAGGAGGTCGCTATGAAAGGGAAATCTATAAACGGGAATCATTACGGGTTTCAACTCACCATCAAGGAATTATTAAACACACCAAAACTAACCGCGGGAAACCAGGAGATCGTTTACCGGAATAAAATGCGCTATACCTACAACGATCTGTTTGAACGGATTAACCGGTTGGGCAGCGCTCTCCAGAAATGTGGCGTAAAAAAGGGGGATACCGTGGCCGTCTTCGACTACGACTCTCACCGTTATCTGGAAAGCTTTTTTGCCATTCCCATGATGGGTGCTGTCCTCTTCACTGTGAACTGGCGTCTTTCGCCCGATCAGATCGAATACACCATGAATCATGCCGAAGCCGATGTTGTTCTGATCAACACCGATTTCCTACCGTTGCTGGCATCCATCCGGGGCAACCTCAAATCGGTAAAGAAGGTTATCCTTCTTTCAGACAACGCTGAACTGCCCAAAACCGATCTGGTCTGTGACGGAGAATATGAAGAGCTTTTGGCCGCGGCATCCGCAGACTTTGACTTCCCCGATCTTGATGAAAATACCAAGGCCACCACATTTTATACGACAGGCACAACCGGTCTTCCCAAAGGCGTTTACTTCACGCATCGTCAGATTGTTCTGCATGCCATGAGCGTCTGTATTGCCGTCAGCGGTCATGACAGCCCTCTGCGCTTCTCCACCTCTGATGTCTATATGCCCATCACGCCCATGTTTCATGTTCATGCCTGGGGTTTCCCCTTTGTGGCCACGATGATGGGTATCAAGCAGGTTTATCCCGGCAAATACGAACCGGAAATGCTCATCAAGCTCATTGTTGGAGAAAAGGTTTCTTATTCCCACTGCGTGCCCACCATTCTCCAGATGATCGTCGCCAGCCCGATTGCGAAGCAGATAGATCTTTCCTCCTGGAAAGTAGTCATTGGTGGAGCACGGCTGGCCAAGGGACTGGCTGTCGCGGCGATCAATCTGGGCATTCAGGTGATGACGGGTTACGGTATGTCGGAAACCTGTCCGGTGATCAGCGTATCCAATTTAAAACCGTCCATGAAAAATTATGACAACGAGCAGCAAAGCGATATCGTCATCAAGACAGGAATGCCGGTTTCCCTTGTGGATGTACGGATTGTTGACCCCGCCGGCAATTTCCTGCTGAATGACGGGAAAACCACCGGCGAAATTGTCGTCCGGGCTCCCTGGTTTACGCAAGGGTACTACAAGGATCCGGAAAAAACGGCGGAACTCTGGCACGGCGGCTGGCTGCACACAGGCGACGTAGGCTATATGGATCAGGATGGATATATCCAGATTACAGACAGGCTCAAGGATGTCATTAAAACGGGTGGTGAATGGGTATCTTCGCTTGATCTGGAAAATGCTGTCAGTCTGCATACCGCGGTCCAGGAAGCGGCAGCCATCGGCATTCCGGATGCCAAGTGGGGAGAGCGGCCCATGCTGCTGGTTGTGCTGACACCTCCGTTTCGCGGCGACGGCATCACACCGGAAGTTTTAAAAGGTCACATGAAGGGTTGCGCCGAGCAGGGAAAGATTCCCCGCTACGCTATTCCGGATCAGTACATTATCACCGCAGAAATTCCCAAGACAAGCGTCGGCAAAATTGACAAGAAACGTATCCGCGAAATGTACAT
Organism: uncultured Smithella sp.; assembly: GCA_964479225.1. Lineage (GTDB taxonomy): Bacteria > Desulfobacterota > Syntrophia > Syntrophales > Smithellaceae > Smithella. The sequence goes on along the minus strand of CAYZLL010000042.1, from coordinate 11,939 downwards.
CAACGCGGCATGATTTAATTTATTTGACATCTCCTGAATCTCTCACCCCTATGCGGGAGCAGGTTGGTCATCCGCCTGCCCCCGCATAGGAGATCATAAAATAAACGAAAATATGAATATTATTTATTTCCGCCGGCAATTTTGGACCATGAATCGCGTAGCGGCACAATGCGATTGAAGACAGGTTTTTCGGTGGTCGATTCTTTCGCATCGGCACAAAAATATCCGAGTCTCTCAAACTGAAACCGGCTGTCCGGTTGAACATTTTTCAGGCTTTGCTCCACGAAGCAGTTGGTCAGTGTCTCCAGAGAATTCGGATTCAGATGTTGGACAAAATCCTCAGCAGCTCCCGGATTTTCAATGCTGAACAATCTGTCGTATAAGCGCACTTCAGCTTTAATACTGTGTGCGGCGGATACCCAGTGGATGACGCCCGGCACCTTGTGTCCGTCGGCAGGCGGGCCGTTCAGGGTTGCCGGATCATAGGTGCAGTGCAGTTCAGTCACTTCGCCGGTTTTTTCATCCTTTACGATGCTTGCCAATTTGATGACATAAGCGTTCCTCAGGCGCACTTCGCGTCCGGGACCGAGGCGATGATATTTTTTCGACGGGTTCTCCATAAAATCATCCTGCTCAATGAGCAGTTCCCGGGAAAAAGAAATTTTTCTGTTGCCTATTTCCGGTTTTTGCGGATGATTCGCGCATTCGATTTCTTCTGCCTGATTTTCGGGGTAGTTGTCGATGACAACGCGCAACGGCCGCAGAACGCACATGGCTCTGGGAGCCTGTTCATTGAGTTCTTCGCGGACGCAGTGTTCCAGAAGCGCCACGTCAATCAGGTTGTCATTTTTGGCTACACCGATCTGGGCGCAGAAATTCCGGATCGCTTCCGGTGTGTAACCGCGGCGGCGCATTCCGGAAACCGTCGGCATCCGTGGATCGTCCCAACCGTTGACATATTTTTTCTGCACCAGCTCGATCAGCCGGCGTTTGCTCAGAACCGTGTAACTCAGGTTAAGACGCGCAAATTCAATCTGCCGCGGGTGCGGGCCGGTGATAAGTTTTTCCACGATCCAGTCATAAAGCGGCCGGTTGTTTTCAAACTCCAGCGTGCAGATGGAATAAACAATTCCCTCCAGCGCGTCGGACAGGCAATGCGCAAAGTCATACATGGGATAAATAACCCATGTTGTTCCTGTCCGGTAATGAGGTTCCCGTTTGATGCGATAGATGACCGGATCGCGCATAACAACATTTGGCGCGGCCATGTCAATTTTAGCGCGCAGCACATGTGCGCCGTCGGGAAATTCACCCGCCCGCATTCGTTGAAACATATCCAGATTTTCTTCCACGGTGCGGTTGCGATAAGGGCTTTCCTTGCCCGGTTCGGTAAACGATCCTCGATATTCTCGCATTTCGTCGGGGCTCAGAGAGCAGACGTAGGCGTTGCCGGATTTAATCAGTTCGATCGCAAATTGATAGATCTTTTCAAAATAATCGGACGCGTAGAAAAGACGATCGCCCCAGTCAAATCCCAGCCAGCGGATATCATGGATGATGGATTCCACAAATTCCATGGATTCGCCCAGCGGGTCGGTGTCATCAAGCCGCAGGTTGCAGGTTCCCTGATACTGCCGGGCAAGGCCGAAGTTAAGGCATACGGATTTGGCATGCCCGATATGAATGTAACCGTTAGGTTCCGGCGGAAAACGGGTGGCAACTTTTCCGTCATTTTTGTTTGTTTTTAGATCATCATCAATGATGTCGCGGATAAAATCAGAGGGATTTGATGTGGTTGCTTCAGTCATTCGTTAAAACTCCTTGAACTCCATAAATTGCGGAATGAAACTTATAATATTTGCAAAAATATATCAAGAGCCCGGCACGAGAATAATGAGGCTAGTAGCAGAATTTATGAATGGTACCATCCCCCCATTGCTGGAGGGATGGTAAACTGAATCCCCGACTTTCTAACCATGGAGGGTTATTATTACGGGAAAAAGAGAGAAGCGGATTTACCCGCTAAGGTAGGCTTTTTTGTTATGTCATCAGCATGGATGCTATTTTTTATTGGATTGCCTCCATATTTTCTGGTTTTCTGCCGCCTTGATGAGCTCTTCACGGAAGTCAGGGTGAGCAATGCTGATCAGTTTTTCAGCCCGCATCCATACCGGATCGAGTTTCAATGTCACACAGCCATATTCCGTCGCGATAAACTGCGGCATTTGTCTGGGTATGGTAACGATTGTGCCGGGTTTAAAGTAAGGCTGAATGCGGGAGATTACCGTGCCGTCTTTCAGCGTGTAGGTTGATGGCAGGCAAATAAAGCTTTTGCCTCCCCTCGACCGGTAGGCGCCGAGCACAAAATCTTGCATGCCGCCGTTGCCGGAAATTTGTTCGAATCCGTTCGATTCCGCGTTCACCTGTCCATACAGATCCACTTCTATTGCCTGGTTAATGGAAATAAAATTGTCGATGCTTTTAATAACATCATAATCGTTAATATAGCCGACGTTATAGGAAGCCAAAGCCGCGTTGTTATCAATCCAATCGTAGAGTTTGCGATTGCCAAGCGCAAACGTATAGGCTGTCTTGAAACGGTCAACCTCTTTCAGGGAGTTGTTCATGCGGCCGGACATATACATTTCATAGTAGGCATCCACCAGCATTTCCGTATGGCCCCCGAGATTTTTCAGATCGCTTTCGGCAATCATGTGTCCGAGTACATTCGGCATACCGCCGATGCCCAGCTGGATGCAACAGCCGTCACTCAGATGCTTGAAAACGTGTCTGGCAATCTGTCTGTCAATATCGGTAGCTTCGATGGCCGGAAGTTCAAAGATGGGTTCATTTTCACCTTCAACAACATAATCAACCTGCGATATATGAATGGATTCCCTGGCACCGCCCAGACCGCGAGGCATATGGGCATTGGTTTCCACAATAACTTTTTTAGCCATGCACCAGCTGAGCATGCAGGCATTGGAAATCGCGAAATTAAAATAGCCGTCTTTGTCCATGGGGGCTGCACGCAGGATGTGGACATCCTGGAGACGCAATCCCGTTTTGGTGGGATCATATGCGGGCCCATAATGGTGAGCGCAACCCCAGTCTGTTTCTCCGAAAACGATGGAACAATAATTCACGGAGGTCGGAGATACCATCTTCATCAGTCTGGTCAATAGTGAAAAATGCCAGTCAACGTAAGTAAAGGTTTTTCCTTCCGGGTCCTGGTTGACCACTTCCGGTACGGGTGGAATGGTTACCGCTCCACCGACCAGCACATTATTTAATTCATCCTTTCTTTTGGCAAGGGCTCTGTCGCAGGCCATGGGCCGCCCATTGAAAAAACCGTAGGTCACCCAGTCGTCTGATTTTATACATTTTACCGCTTCCTCGGCCGTGCGGAGTTTCTCCTTGTGCTGCCGGGCAATATCTTTTTTTGATGTGTACGTCATGTCGTAAGCCAAGGTTTTTTCCTTTTGTGGAACAACTTCAGGTTGAAGTGTTTGAATGCCGGCACAGCTGTTTTGTTTTTGTTCCCGCTCATTGCTGAGAAATATTTTTTTCAAAATCAAACATATGTTGATTTTTGAACAAAAGTATAATAAGAGGCATTTGTGTAAGAGTCAATAGTCAATGTTGGACTGAATTGTATAAAATTGAACATAACTGAAGATTATTGTCTGACTTTGGACGAAATTTTTGCGGGGGAATATCCATGAAGAAAAAAGCCGTGCCCGAAAAAGCGGAGTATCGGAGTGCTATTCGATCCAGAAAACTGATCAAGCATGCCTACGTGGAGTTACTCAGGGAAAAAGATATTGACAAAATTTCCGTCAAGGATGTGGTCACCAAAGCGGATGTGAACCGCGGGACGTTTTATGCGCATTACGCCAATGTTGCTGACGTCTCGGAGCAGATCGGCAATGAAATCATATCCGCTTTGTTTGAATTTCTTGATGAATTTCAAGACACGCGGCTGATTGAAAATCCTTTGCCTTTCCTCCGGAACATTTCACGGTTTTTAGAGCAGGATCTCGAGTTTTATCGATTGTTGATTAATTCGCAGCGCTCCGTTGCTTTTTTAAACAGGTTGAAGACACTTTTTATGGATAAGATATTCAGCGATGAAAAGAAAATGTCTGCCATCAAAAACAAAGATCAATTCAGGATTGCCGTTGATGTCTTTGCGTCTGGATTTGTCGGTTTGTATCAGGATTGGTTTAACGACAAAATTAAAATGTCGCTCGATGATTTAGCTTTCAACTTAAGTGAAATTACGAAGAACGGCTTCAAGCCTTTTTTACCCGCGAAGAAATGAGGGAGCGCCACGCGGCATTATCGTGGGTGTGAGGCGTCCGTCAGCGCACGACTTCCAGAATAACTTTTATTTCTTCTTTGCTCAGAACGGCGGGACTGCTTTTGCTGTCCGAAAGATCGATGGTTTTTTCCATATGCATTGCCGTCATGCCAAAGCGGGAAAGCTGTGGCAGCTTGACTGTCCGCGTCCATTTGTCGAGGACGCCCAGAAATTGTTCGCAGTAAAAGGTGTCGTCCTGACCGGTTTCTTCACCGGCTAATATTTTTCCGATATGAGCAAAGCGTTTCCGGGCAGCAATATTTTTTTCCGCAATAATCTTTTTGATGACAAAACTCATCACCGGAAACAGCAATTTTCCGCACACAACACCGTGCGGCGCCGGACTCATGCCGCCCAGCGGTCCGGCGATGCCGTGCACCGCGCCAAGTCCGGACCTGGTCAGTGCGATTCCCGAAACCAGTGCCGCATAAGACATCTTTGTCCGCAGCGCAATCTCATTGCTTTGTCCCAGCGCAAGCGGCAAAAAACTTTCTGCAACACAGGAAAGCGCCTTTAAAATCAGTTCGTCAATCGCCGGATCTGCTTTCGTTGACGTGTAAGCTTCAATCAATTGCGAGAGAGCATCCAGGCCGCAGGCGATCGTAATGTGCCGGGGCAGAGTCAAGGTCAACTCCGGATCGATCAGCGCGACATCGGGCATATAAGCGTCATGACGGAGTGATTTTTTATAGCCCTCCTTCCGGTCGCAAACTACGGCATTCTTTGTTGCTTCACATCCCGTGCCCGCGGTTGTCGGTACGGCAATAAACGGAACTTTCGCACCGGACGGTGTTTTTGTGCCGACACCTTCCAAATAATCTTTCACCGAACCGTCTACGGGCAGCATCGCTGAAACAGCTTTGCCGAAATCAATGACACTGCCGCCGCCGATGGCAACAACCACGTCAACTTGCGTCTTGCGAACTTGTGAGGCAATGGCATCGATGGCTTCTGCGGCGGGTTCGTTCCAGACAGAAACAAACTTAAATTGGGTCGGAACCTGATTAAGTTGTAAAATAAAAGTTTTAAATCTGCCTGACTTTTTCAGCGATTCCCCCCCGATAAAAATCAGCGCAGTGCTGCCATATGAAGAAATGATTTCAGGTAGTTCGGAAAATTTCCCTGCGCCAAAAATAATTTTGGGCAGACCGGCAATATTTAAACTATTTATCGATTCCATGCAGATTGATCCAGAGGTGCAATAACATGATGAGCGATTCCTTCACGCGGCTTGGCCATCCAGGGCTCAACGGTTTCGCGCCACTTCAGATAGTGGGCGGTTTTTTTATGCGTGGCGGCGGCTTCATCCGATTCATAAGCTTCATACAAAGTGAATGCTGCGGGATTATCCCGATGCTGCAGAACATCAAAACGGAGATTGCCTTTTTCGCCGACTGAGTTCCGATGATTCTCGATGGTTGCCTCAATAAACTGTTTGATATTTTCCGGTTTTACCTGAACATTAACAACAGTCACAATCATGAAATTCCTTCTCCTTTATGGATGTTCCGGTAAAGGCTAACGCAGCGTTGAACGGTACCCTTCAGGATATTCAGGGTAAATCCTGAAAATAAAATTATCATTGCGAAAGGACTCTTTAGCGTTATCTTATTATCGCTTTCTAAGCGTTTTTATAACAAAATCATGCAGTACGTCAAAGAAAAAAAGTGATTATACAATAGATAACACAGACACATAATGGCCAATAACCTGTTATCATTGAGAAATAAAAAATGCAGCATTTTGATTTGAAGTGTGCTAATTCTGAAAACGCTACGGGCAGGTTATGGCACTCCTTTAATATCATCCATAATGTTCCCTTGGATGGCAAATAATAAATTTCAGGTAAAAGGGTATATCTATGCCTATCAAAAAACAGGAAGCTTTTAATTTTTATTCACACCTGGTTGGCGCCATTGCGGCGGTGATCGGCACGGTGTTTCTGGTGCTGGTTGCCCGCTATTCGACATCAGCGTTGATTACCGCTTTAATTTACGGAATTTCCGTGGTCTTTCTTTTTATAGCGAGCACGCTCTACCACGCCTTCAAGAAAGAGGAAAATGAAAAATCTTTATGGAGAAGACTGGATCGTCTTGCCATCTTTTGCATGATTGCCGGAACTTTCACGCCCATTTGTTATATGTATCTGCAGGGGACATGGCGCTGGTCGTTCATCGCTATTCAATGGGGGCTGGTGGGATTCGGGCTGATCTCTCAACTTTTTTTCCCGCGTGCACCCAGGGTTTTTTACGCTGTCCTTTATCTGGTCATGGGTTGGATGGCGGTTATTCCCCTTAAACAAATCCTTTCCTACATGAATCTCGCGCAGGGAATTTTGCTGTTTGCCGGTGGAGTATTCTTCAGTTTGGGTGGTTTAATCTATGCGACAAAAAGACCCCGGCTTGTTCCCGGCATTTTCAGTTTTCACGAGCTTTTTCACATCATGGTTCTGATTGGCGGATCTTTGCATTACGCCATGATTTACGTTGTCTATTCCCGGCTCGGCGTCTAGTGAGGCTCTCTAAGAATGAGCGAAGCGAAGTTTGAAGAGTTAGCCGAACTATCCCCGAAGCGCAGCGGAGCGGGGTAAACCATGCACAAAATTCCACTCCCGAAAAACGTCAATACGACAGATTCGCTTCTGATGGCTGAGGAGGAACTGTTTGTAAAAGAGTATGAAAAGCATCATTGCGCTGGTGAAAGCAAGCCTCAAGCTATCGGGATGCCGTTTTTTCTGCACGCACCCGCATCTGACACCGGTGTCCTTCTCATTCACGGCCTGATGGCGGCGCCGGAGGAAGTCAGGGAGTGGGCAGTTTTTCTGCACGCCGTTGGCCTGACGGTTTACGCTCCAAGGCTTGCCGGTCACGGCACTTCACCACAGGATCTTTCAACCCGCAACTATAATGACTGGCTGGCTTCCGTTGATCGCGGCCATACTATTCTGCAAAAATACTGTAAAAAAATCCTGATCGCCGGTTTTTCCACCGGCGCGGGTCTTGCGCTGCAATCCGTTATCATGAAACCTCGTGATTTTAAGGCGGTGATTGCGGTCAGCGCTCCTCTTAAATTCAAAAGCTTCTCATCCAGATTTGCCGAAACATTAAATGCCTTCAATCGTCTTTGTCATGATTGGGGGATGAGGGGTCTGGCAAGGGAATTTATGAAAAATGACGCGGACAATCCTCACATTAATTATATGCTCTGTCCGGTCAGCGCATTTGTGCAGGTTAAAAAACTGATGAAAAAAGTCAGCAAGTCTCTCCCTGGCATTAATATTCCGGCACTGGTGATTCAGGCAAAAAACGATCCCAAAGTCGCGCCGCAAAGCGGCCCGGCTATCTTTAAACTTCTGGGCACCAATCGAAAACATTTCGTCTGGATCGATTATGACATGCACGGCATTGTTCGTGGCAAAATCGCCGGAGAAGTTTTTAAGGAAGTCGAATCATTTCTGGCGATCCATGGTTTGATCGTTTCTTCCGGCAAACTTTCTCACTAAAAGGCATTCAAAAGTTTTTTTCTATTCAAAATGAAAAATATTCCGCCAAATGATAGACATTGTAACGTCTCGCTTTATAACAGGAAATCGAAATTTCCTTTTGAATGTTTTCGCTGCAAACCTATATCTTTGCAAATAAAGCTTGACTATTGTCCGCTCTTGACGTAGCCTCCATACAACTTCGGCGTCTGCAAAAAAAAGACACGGAGGAAAGAGTTGAATTTAGACATTTTGAAGCACATAGGTTAGCCACCAGTACTTTAGGGTCTTGGTGGCTTTTTAGGTTCTGTCATCGTGCTGATTCGACTTTTGAAAATTTATGAAAGGAGGATTAGAACTATGTCAGAAGGTAAAGTAAAGTGGTTCAACGAAAGCAAAGGCTTTGGCTTCATCGAGAATGAAGAGGGCGGCGATGTATTTGTACATTTCAGCTCGATTCAGGGCGAAGGCTTCAAGACACTCAATGAAGGCCAGCGTGTTAGCTTTGATGTTGCTCAGGGCAAAAAAGGCCAGGAAGCAACCAATGTCAGAGCGATCTAGTTTTTGTTGAAAAAAACAAAAAAATAAGCACTCCGCGAATGAGCATTCATTCCGGAGTGTTTTTTTATGCCTTTTTCAATCATCCCAACGATTCCTGCCGCAAATGAAAATATACGGAAAATTTGCGCCGTTTATGTTATATCACGAACACAATAAACAAATTATTTCAATTGAAGGAGAATGTTTTTATGCCCAGTAAGCTAAGCAAAGAAGCGGACGGAATCGGCATCGTTGTTACTTTCTCTGGAATTGTTGAAGCAGACGAAGTCGATAAACTTCAGTCGAAAATTCACGCTGATGAGTCCTATCCGCAGTTGCGTTATCAGATCTGGGATTTTTCCAGAGCAGAAGAAATTAATATTTCTATTGATCAAATTCAGCACTTTGCCACGCAGACCGCGATTGCCTCCACTGAAAACCCCAAATTAAGGATAGCCATCATTCCCCGCAAGACGTCTCATAACATCCTGGGCAAGACGTTTCACACTTTTGAAAATCTTTGGGGAACGAATGAATCGAAGAGTTTCGGAGATATCGATACCGCCAGAGAATGGTGCATGAAACGCAAAAAGTAAGACGATCATCCAGCATCATCATCGGATATTTTAAATTGTTCAGGACAGCTTTTCACGATGGATCTGCCCTGAATAATGCTCTCAACTCTGCAGCTATTCTGCTTTCGTCACGGGGCTTGTTCGAACGCATCAGCGCAACCCGCCCCGTAGAAACGCATCGGCTCTTTTGGCTTCCTTTATAAGTTTTTGAACCTTTTTCAGGTCTTTTTTAAAGCGGATTGGCCGACCTTGTTTATCTACAGCGTTGGTTTTCGTACAACTGTCCACGCCTGCCGGTTTTACGGTTGTAATGGCTTCGAAAACATTTTCTCCGGAAATACCTCCCGCCAGAATAACCGGTATCGGACTCGCCGCAATAATTGCTCCGGCGATATGCCAGTCACAAACTTTTCCGGTGATCCCGACATAGCCATCGACAGGTTGCCCCGCTTGATCCCCGGCGTTGCCGATCAGCGTATCGATGAGAAAATAATCGGAAACCGGCGTGAAGAGTTCGGTAAAACGCAGAATGTTTTTTTGAATCTTGTCTATCTGAGCAACACCCGTTTGGGGCACGGAAAGCGAACGCATAATCCTGATCTGCGAGAACCGTTTTCTTACCTCCGATTGCCAAGCAAGCAACGTGTCACATTCACGGGCAACGGTGGCCTGATTTTCTGGAAAGGGGGAAAGCGCTTCGCAGAAATGAATAAAATCCGGTTGGTAGTAATCAAGCGCCTGAAAAATTTCTACCGGATCTTTAAAAATCGGAATCAGGCCGCTTTTGGCCCCCGCCTGCTGTATTATCTTAACCGTTTTTCGGATGGTCACGTTTTTGAGTTGAGTCGAATCCGTCAGAACGCTACCGATATGATCCACTCCCAAATCGACCAGGGCTTCAGCCTCCTTGGGCTTTTGTACTTCATAAATTTGTATAATGGTTTTTTTCATTCGCGAAGACATATCATTTCGGGCGAAACAGAGCAAGACATTGCCCCGCATTCCCCAAAACAACCGTTGGGGAATGCAAGCTCATACAGAATTATTTCTTACTTGCCTAAACCGGGTAGCGGCTGCAAGAGAGTTGGCACCGCCGGGTGGTTATCCTCACTTGCTGCGGGTAACGGTTGCGGTTTGGCGTGGGCAATTCTTTCGGCGACGTTGACATAATGACGTCCCCGGAAAACCAGCTCTATCGCCGCGGGCAGGGCGAGCAATCCGAACCTTGACGACCGGATAATAAACCATAACGCGTGAATGCCGAATCCAGAAAAGAAAAGCCTGGCCAGTTCCAGCATCATCTTCGTTTTGCGGGGATAATTGGTCAATTTTGATTTCGCCAGCTTCTTTTTCCACGGTTCCGCCCCGCGAAGCTTTGTTATTTTAAGATCGGGCAGCCTGCTGATGAGGGTTGAGGCGCGGGTGAAATAGTTTTTGGGCGCATAGGTTTGAGCGATTACCCGTCGGTAGCCTTCAACCAGTTTTCCCGCAGGCATGACGGGTACAAAGTTGAGCACGGTATCGACGTTATCGCCGCTGTGCGGACTGTCCTGACTGATGATCCGGCCTTCCCGTTCCAGCCGTTTGAAAAGGTCGGTATTTGGCATGGCGGCAAGCAGTCCCACCATGCTCTGGGCAATGCCGTTTTGCCGGATGAAAGTCAATTGGTTATCGAACGCATCCTCTTTATCCGTATCGAAGCCGAGGATAAACCCGCCCATGACCTCGATGCCGGAGCGCTGTATCTTCTCGATTGCTTTGTTCATATCGCAAGCGGCGTTCTGGTTTTTGTTGGCGGCGAGCAGCGTTTCGCTGTCCGGCGACTCGATGCCTACAAATACGGACGTGAATCCCGATCGCGTCATTAAATCCAGAAGTTCATCATCTTTGGCCAGGTCAATGCTCGCTTCAGTGAACAGCATATACGGATAGCCGTGCTCCTCCTGCCACACCGCCAGGAGTCTGAGCATTTCTTTGACGGCCTTCCGGTTGGCAATGAAATTGTCGTCCACGATAAACAGGCGTCCGCGGTAGCCGGTCGCGTGCAGATCTTCAACCTCACGCATAAATTGTTCGGGCGACTTGGTGCGTGGAACGCGGCCGAACATCTGGACGATATCGCAGAATTCGCAGTTGAACGGGCACCCGCGGGAGAACTGCAGGGCCATGGATGCGTAGTCGTTCGGATTGATCAGGTCAAAGCGCGGCGACGGGGTAAGGTCTAAACCGGGTTTCTCCTGGTTGTCGTAAACTTTTTTTGCCGTTCTCCAATCGTAGTCCTTCACGAATTGGGGAAGGTTATTTTCCGCCTCATAAAGGATCAGATGATCGATCTTATCCGCTTCCAGGTAATCGCCCGGCCTGCCATAGGCCGATTGGACAAAAGGCCCTCCGGCAACAACGGTTTTCCCAAGGTCATGGCACATGTTGAGGACCTTTAAAAACGATTCCCGGTGTATCCACATGCCCGTGAGAAAAACCATTTCATTGGGCTCAATGTCGCTTATTTCGAGATCGTGCACATTCATGTCGATTAACGTGACTTGATAATTTTCTGGAAGCATGGCCGCTACGGTCATTAGCCCCAGGGGCGGCATAACCGACTTGAATCCGGCTGCCTTAAGCGCGCTTTCATGACTCCAGAACGTTTGTGGAGTCTTCGGCTGTATCATCAATACATTTATTTTTCTCATAATGTCCTCCTTCTATTGACCTTTCTTGACATGCGAATCATTATTCGGTTTGATTTCCTCGCTTAAGACATAGCCCTCAAATTACAAACCCAGATACAATTCGGCACGTTTTTCAATTCTGCCCAATGTTGGATTATCGGGCCTGTAAGCATCCATGAAAACCTGTTTGACTTTTTCGGTCTGTGACAAAGATTTAATTTTATCCGGAGCGTGGCCCCAGTTTAAAAGGATTTGATCAGCCTTCTGCGGTAAAACTTTCAGTGATTTGTACACGATTGAACGGCCGT
>CAYZLL010000041.1:0-18069 GCA_964479225.1 uncultured Smithella sp. | reverse complement strand
CTCAGCGCGGCAATCGCCGGCCAGCCCATCACAAAGCTCAAGGTCATCAAAATCAAACCGGTAATCAATCGCGGTGTCGGACGCTCCTTAAATTCACTGAGGTCAGCAGGCGGATGCATGAGATCTTGGATATATTGCTTTCCTGTCAAATATTCTGCAAGTTTTTCACGAATCATTAAACTTCCCTGAATAGAACTTCTTTTGCGCTGATGTCCGGTGGCATTTTAATATATGGACGATGACATACACGGAACATATTCTTTCTGCAACGGCTTTTCTGGATAAGGTATTTCCCAAGCCATTTCTTGACAGAGTTTGATACTAATTATAAAGAAAAATCGTGACAAAACTACATCTTTTTGAGGACAACGTGCAAAAGACAACTCACGTCTGGGATTTTTTTGATCGTTTGTACTGCATTTCGCTGCGGGAAAGAGAAGATCGCCGCCAATCGGCCCTTCGAGAATTTTCGAAAGTGGGACTTTCGGATAGAGTGGATTTCATCATTGTGGAACGTGTTTCCAGCGATTTTGAACGGGAGGTGTACGATTCGCATATGCTGTGCCTGCAAAAGGGCTTGAAAGCCGGCGCCAACAATATTGTTATTTTTGAGGATGATGTGGAATTCGATCGCTTCAATCCGGAATGCCTGGGAAAGTGCACGGAATTTTTGAAACAACATCCCGAATGGAAAGTCTTTCTTCTGGGCGCTTTAATCCGTTCCAGCGCTGAAACAACCGAGTCATGCGTGCAGAAAGTTCGTTATCAGAGTCTGACGCATGCCTATGCCCTGAATCGCCATTACGCGGAAACTATCGCTTATGTTCCGTGGAGCGGTATCGTCAACGACACTCTTTTTCAACCGTTGAAAGATGATGTTTACGCCATATATCCCATGTGCGCATTTCAAAAAAACTTCACATCGGACAATTATAAATATCCGGGGCTTGTTTTTTTTCGTAAATTGCTGGGAGGATTAAAAAGCATTCAAATAGCGATTGAATTTTACCAACGTCACAAAGCCGGTGTCCTTGCCGCACATATTATCGTTATTTTATTGCTGCTGATGGCGGCATTATTTTTTCGCTGATCAGAATCTACTGACCGGGTTTCCCGGGCTTGTATTTCAGCTTCCATGAAACGTAATCCTTTAGTTTGCGAATCGCGTCCCCCGGTGTATTGACAAATTCGATCCCCGCTTCATACGCTTCATCTTCATAAATAATTTTTATCCACTTGATTTTGCCGATGACGGTGATCATCTGGCGCACCGTTTTCAAGTTCATTTCCATCATCACCAGGGTATCAACCGGCAAATAAAAATTGGTCTGAACCTTGGCTCCGGATATTGAAATATCTTTGCTGAAATTCCGGATGACTTTATCAGGAGGAACTGCCTCGCCTCCGGAAACGACTGTTATGGTAACCTCGCTCTCTTCCTGAATTCTTGGCGTTCTTCTTCTCTCCTCCATAACGAACCATCCTTCTTGAATTTATTCCATCGTGTTGTAATGTTTCAGTTTAAGCATTTTTAATTTTCCAGTCAATTTAATAATGGATGCAACCGGATCAAATTTGAGACGCCTTCACTATTGACAATCCTATAATATTTCATATATTATTAACATCACAGAACATATTAACGCTACTATTCATCCATCCTGCTCCTGTTGATAATGTGGTTTTTCGACCATGGTTCAGCTTATTCGGGGAAAATCCTACGCTACTCATTGCGACCTTCGAGGTGTTAACTAACCAAACAATTGCTTTTGACAGGTCAGAAGGAGAAAAGGCTATGGGAAAACTTAATTTGACACCTGAAGAGGAAGTCAAGGTCCAGGAGATTCTGGAAAGATACCTTCCGGAACTGGAAGCGGAAACTGTGCACACCGACAACAAGGAACTCCGCAAGTTTTTTGTGGAACGCAAAACCTTTATGCAGGATTTGCTGCGGCGCCTGAAGAGCTGACCGAATTGCCTTGATGACAATCCTATTATTCCGGGTAGAAATTACGACTAGATTCACCCTGTCGTAATTTCTACCACAGGTTAGTTTGTGCCTTCAATGCCCGAGAAACATTTATCGTCCGGCAAGCGTTTCAATCAGCCATCATCATTTCGTAGTAGATTTCTAATTTCGATTATGATACTAAATTACAAAGTAATTTCATTACGATAATTAATAAAACTGTGGATGTGATTTTAAAATGAGTACGAATGCAGAATTAAAACTTTACAAGACTTTGGCCGATGCAGGGGATGCGTCTGCGCAAAACCGACTGGGTTTGATGTATCAAAGCGGCGACGGAGTGCCCCAGGATGATGCTGAAGCCGTCAAATGGTTTCTCAAAGCGGCCGAACAGGGACATGCCGACGCACAGTTTAATATTGGCAGCAGGTACCAAAAAGGTACGGGCGTACCACAAAACGATGCCGAGTCTGTAACATGGTTTCTCAAAGCTGCGGAACAGGGAAACGCCAATGCCCAAATTAATTTAGGATTGATGTATCAGGATGGAAAAGGGGTGCCGCAAGACGATGTCGAAGCTGTAAAATGGTATTTGAAAGCCGCCGAACAGGGAAATCCTGACGCTCAAAATAATTTGGCTTCGAGATACCGGGATGGAAAAGGTGTGCCGCAAGATTATGATGAAACGATTAAATGGTATCGCGGTGCTGCGGAACAGGGTAATCCTGATGCCCTGAACAATCTGGGGCTGCTGTATCTGGACGGGAAAGGTGTAACGCAGGATTATGCGGAGGCCATCAAGAGGTTTCTCAAAGCGGCCGAACAAGGCCATCCGGAAGCCCAGTATAATCTGGGTTGCATCTATCAGGAGGGCAAAGGAGTGCCCTTGCACTACGCCACGGCCATCAAATGGTTTCAAAAGGCCGCCGATCAGGGTCATGCGCAAGCCCAGTACAGCTTGGGATTACTTTACAGCAGCGGACTGCAAGACTATGCTGAAGCCGCAAGATGGTTTTTAAAGGCAGCGGAACAGGGCATTGCCGATGCGCAGTACAACTTTGGTTTGATTCTGGAAGAAGGGAGAGGTGTGCAAAAAGACGCTGCTTCGGCGGAGGTATGGTATAGCGAGGCCGCCGATCAAGGTCACGAAGAGGCTAAAAAAAGACTGGAAAAGCTACAAGCCTAATAATGAGATTGAATACAATCAAAAGGCTTTTCATCAAAAGTGATCATCCCCGGAAAATTAATCCAACAGAACTAAAAAAATTTTACTGATCATCATCACTGGAGATCAGCCCCAGGAACACCCAGAAAATATAGGCGACTGATGCGACGCTGATATTAAAAAAGGCCTGCGTCAGGTATCCCAGGATCGCTGCTACAAAAGGGAGATATGCAGGGCTTTGTCTCATTTTGTTCCAACCTCTCTTCAGGACAAGGCCAATAAAGACTAAATATATCAATAATGAAGGAATGCCCGTTGTTACGGCAATGTTCAAATATTCATTATGGGCTTTATCGGGAGGGCGCGTTACCTTACCGTAACCCAATCTCTGAGACACAGCTTCATTGCCGAATTTCTGACCAAAAGGCTCCAGGAGGTTTTCTATACCATACCCCGTCCATGGTCTTTCTTTGATAAGTTCGATGACTTTCGCCCAGATATAAAACCGGGCAAGTCCCGATTCCGTTGCGCCACTGCTGTTGATTGTTTTCTCGGTCACTTTTTGATCACTTTTGATCACTTCCCGGGCATCTTTCGCAATGGAATGCAATCTACTGGAAAAAATGTTGCCTGTCGTCATGTTGAAAATAAAGACGGCCAAAACAGTCAGCAGCAGGGCATAGATTATTCTTCGTCGATCCTTGCTGAAGTTGCCATAAAAAGATAGATTCATGAAGACATAAGTGGCGATGGCCACCCCGATGCCGATCCAGGCTCCCCTGGAGAGTGTGCAAACAAGCGCATAAATCATTACAGCGCAACAGATACCCGATATCGCCTGCCTGTTCGTAATAGCATGATGCAGCACAACGGGGATAACCAGCACCAGATAGCTGCCAAAGAAATTCGGGTTGCCGAATGTTGCCATCGAAACTTTCCACGATTCTCTGATAAAATCTCTGGGAAACGGGTCAAAACCATAAAACTGCGCAATTCCGTATAGGGATAATATCGTCGCAGAAACGGTTACCCCCATTAACACTTTCCTGCCGGGGCCGGCCATGGTCCGGGCCGCTAAAAACAAAAGAAAATAGCTTAGTAAAGTTATTAAACCTTCAACTCTGTATTTCCTCCCCATAATAGCCATTTTGATATCGTGAGCAAAAAACAGGGATATGATTAAAAGCAAAACGTAAAAAAGCAGAAAGAGATTGATAAGGTCAAATTTGATTAAGGAACGTATGTTTTTCCCGCTAAGAATCAGGGTAAAGAGGAACATCGCGGCAAGAAAAACCAGTCCATAAACCTTGGGCGCATAAAAAAAATCGCTATCTTTCCCAAGAGGAAAAAATATAAAAGGCACCAAGGCAACGGCTGCAAAAACCAAATATTCTATTTTTTGTTTCGCTGTTGTGAGATCCACTTCATTATTCCGTTTTTTCCTAGAATATTTTGTGCCTTATTATAAACAAATCAATGTTTCGGCAAATCATTTTTATCGAGCTCAAATTTGCGGGGACGAAAATGAAGATCGCGGCTTGCCTCGCTATGATCAAACACCATATCCTGATTCATTCTTGCTGCCATCGCGTAAGACCAGTGACGAAACCGCGGGAAAACCCGCAGGATGATCATGGCCGCACGAAATAGCCACAGAGGAAATTGAACCAATCGCGGTGTTTTGCCCAGCGCTGCAAAAATGCGACAAACCATTTCCCGATAAGTCAACACTTCTCCTCCGGAAATATGATAAAAGCGATTATGAGCCGTACGCGTCTTCAAAGCTTGCACACAGGCAAACGCCATATCCCCTGCGTGAAGGGGCTGGCGAAGTCCTCGGGCATCACCGAAAACACAAAAGAAAGAAAATCGACGAATGAAAGAAGCTATCACGCTGATATTTCCATCACGTCCCAGACCATAAATCATTGTCGAACTCAGTATCGTAAAACTTATTTTTTCTTTTTCTGCCCACCCGGTTAAACTTTCTTCCGCCGTCTTCAGACGCTCCGCCAGTTTTTTTTCAGCCGGATCCGCAGAGATGCTTTTGGTAAATTTACTGGTTGAAGAAACCGTCACGATATGATTGGCTCCATAAGCCAAAAGCATCGAAAAGTATTCCGGCAAGACCCAGACAGGCGCCAGATTAATCCAGTAATCTATTTTGTTTTCTGCCGGAACAATATTGTTGATGTCCGATAAAGAGGATTTTGTCAGTCGCTTCCAGATAATGGCATCATCTTCCGGTGTCTGTTGAACTTCTCGCTCCTGACGCGAAAAAGCCACGACATGGTATCCCTCTTTAACCAATAAGGGTAAAAGAAATTCGCCCACAATACTCGTTGCGCCGATGACGCCAACGCATCCTTTAGAAGCAGTCATTTGTTTATCTTTTCATTAAATTTCTTGCACACTGGAAAACAGCCACAGCGCCGAATCTCAACCACACACCTATTCCAACAATCCACAACAACACACCCGGATATTGATGACGGAAAAATTTCCGATAGAAGCGTATCATGCCTTTGTGCTTATGCCATTCCACAAAAACAGGCCTTGATTGGCTGCAAGTGCCCTGATGATGAATCACACGGGCATCGGGAACAAACATGATCTTCCAATTCCTCTGACGAAAACGCATACACCAGTCCAGATCTTCACAGTGCATGAAATAACCTTCATCCAGGGGGCCGACATCCGATAAAGCTTTGCGCCGGACCAGCATACAGGAACCGGAAATGGCTTCCACCTCCTCCGGACCAGTCGGCACGGGCTGTTCATGCAATGAAAAATCAAAAAAGAGACGTGGATATCTTTCACCAAGTTTTGACAAACCGAAAGCCCGGACAAAAGAACGCCACGGCGTTGGTACGGCACGTCTCCCGCCGGCCTGTTCCGTTCCATCCGGATTGAGCAGCAACGGCCCGGTCATGCCTGTTTTTGGCGATGACTTCATAAACCCCAACAACGTCTCCAGAGCCTTGCTTTCCATCAAGCAATCCGGATTCAGAAAAAGCAAATATTCGCAATTGCCGGCAGCAGCAGCCCCGATATTACAGGCTTTCGCAAAACCGAGATTCTCTTGATTACGAATGCACATCAGGCGCGATTGCAAAACGGCCATCCGCTCCATCTCATCCATGCTGCCATCTGCTGAATGATTATCCACAATAATCACTTTAGACACAACCTCTGAGCACAAAATGGATTGTATCGTCTGTTGCAGTAAAAGACCGGCGTTGTAATTAACAATTATTACAGCGCAATCACGCAATAATGTTTGCTCTGGCAAAACGCGCCTCCCAGGTATTGCTGTCTATAAATTGCCGGATTGCTTCATTGTCTGTGCGGTAAAGTAGCGCTTCTTGCACCACTTTATAAATGTCCTGTGGCTCCCGGCTGAGAAAGGTTCCTTTATCTTTACCACGAAAGTTCATTTCACCAAAGTCCGTCGAAATCACCGGTAATCCCAGTGCACGATATTCGTAATATTTGATGGGATCCACCGAGGCGGTCAGGTCGTTCTTTTTGAATGGAATCAATCCAATATCAAAATCCTGCATTGCCCTTAGGGCATCTCGATGGTCACATGGAGGAAGTAACTCCACATTTTCAGGAAGAACACCAGATGCCTGCGCAAACACGGGTCCGATCAATCGCACGACATCCATGGGCCGAGCCTTGGACAAAGCAATGATCCAGTTCCAGTCAAACCAATGCCCGACTGTGCCAACATATCCCAATATTTTTTTCTCTTTTTTGGCAACTCTGCTTATTGGTGACGGAAGCGTCCCGGCATCAAATCCGTTATGCACTAACCGGACATCCTTTCTGATATTTCTCCATCGCTGCATTAAAAGAGTGGAAGAAGTTATCAAGCAGTTAACATGACGCACAAGTTCCCGCTCGCGCCAACTCATCGCCAGGCGAGAAAAACCAGAATAAAAGGCGGGGAAATTATCCATAGCATCGTAAACAGATTTTACGGTTTTGAGCCGCCTCACAATTGTCAGAGCCAAGACCGATGGTTTGCCGATGGCCAACAGGGTTTGCTTTTGACGGGTGAATATATCAATGTCCCGAAGCAGTGACCTCCACATAAACGCGTTCACCATGCCGGATGCAGGAAGTGGCTCTATCGCTAACGCTGAAGGCCTGATAACGCTTAACCATGAAGGGCTCATGTGATTCGCTCCGTTGTCCGGAGAACCGAATCGATGAAAATCAGAAATCAAAGGAAAGCGGGTGGGGTAAGGATCAAGCCACAAAACATCACCACCGGTTTTACCATGAAACCAGTTAACAAAGTGGTGTGGCCGCTGCGCAAAACTTGACCACGATACCGGAGATAAATAAATTAACTGCATCAAGCAAAGGACTCCCTGAGCACTGTTACGCTTCCCGAAAGAAATCGTTTATTACTCAGCATATTTTGGCACTTTCCGGTAGATCAAGCGATTCAATCCCACGCCCGTCATCAGGGAAAAAAGCCAGGCGGGTATGTGTAAAAATCGAGGTGTCGGGCGCTCCACCAGAAACACCGCGACCATGACTAACAAAAAAGATATAAGCCCCATAAACAGGCAATTGAGGCGCTGACCGCTATCCCGCATAAAAAGAAACAAGAGGCCCCATCCCAGGGGGACAAATAGCAAAAATTGAATCCAGCGTTCTGAATGGAGAAAATATCTTCCTGTCGGCATTTTAAAATCCAACGCTGATGATTGGTCATATGCATAATGAAAATGCGTTTTAATCAAATTGTGCAGTCCTTTATCCAACTTGACATTTCCGAGATCCGTCTCCATGCAGGAGCGAAGATATGATGAGTCAAAATAATCTTTAAAAGTATGCCATCCTAACTGAAGATACGCGAAGGGATTGCGAATAAGAGCATTCATAACCACGTGACGGGCAATCGCTTCAGATTTGAGCCGGTCAGGTTCAATTTTCTGCAAGCGATTGACCGCGCCTCCTTCCATCCAACGTTGTGGCGCACGAAAACGCGGGTCGAGGAGAGGAAATCGCAGATCATTCAATACCTTGTGTCCCATGGTTTCATTGGTAAAGTCTTCAGGTTCAAGAATAGGAAGAACAAAGCCCATTGCAAAAAAACCGCTGTCATAAGAATAAGCAGCAGGTTTGTGTTGAAGAAAACCATGAAGTTGTTTGTACGAAGAGGTCAAAAGAAATAAAAGGGCAACGGACACCAATAAATGCAAAACTATGCGACTGACAGGCGTCACACCATCCAACCGTGCTTTGTCGGCAATCGAAGGTAAGGCCAAAACGGGAATCATGGGCGCACAGACCCAGACTATGGGGATAAAGGCGAAGCGGATACTGATTAACAAAACAGCTATCCCTTGTATTATCCCTAACCATTTGATTTGTGGATCTTCAAAATAGTGAATGACCAGCCAAACATAAAATACGAAAACGGCCAGTGCCAAGGTTTCTGTCATCACATAGCGCCCGTAAAGCATTTGCAATGGCTCCAGAGAAGTCAGGATTGCCAAGGCAAAAGATATCCAGGGTTTTACATGAAAATAGCGAATTAATAAATGTGCCATGATAACCGCAGCTACGCATATCAACAACACCTGTACAACAACAAGAGCGTGCAAGGATTGCGTACTGAACGCCACAAGACGAATAAAATAACCGTAAACAAAAGAACGATCCGTAGGGAACCAGCCGGAAATTGCAGTCCAAATATAACTAGCCGAATCACCAAGAAAAAACATCGGGTGATGATCAATACACAGTATAATCCCCTGAACACAGATCAACAGGCCCACAAAAGCCATCCAGCCATATCTGCCCGCACTTTTTATTTCTTTCATCAGTATATAAATGCCTTTCGGGAAATGTTTTTCTTCTGGTCTTGTTTTACCGTGAGTGAGCGCCACGCGCCGCAAAATACCTTTACGCATCAACTGGCTTTTTTCTGCAGAAAAACAGTTCTGATTTCAATATGCCAAGGTGTTGAATGTCCTCACAAAAGTACTTCACTTCAAAGCCCAAATTGCTCAAAACAGCATCAATATCCCGCCCGTAAGTTCGATATGCCAATGCCCCACCACCTTTATCGTTATTGGCATCGCCATGATACTCAGGCTCCAGTAGATGTATGTCTTGGAGCGGGTCATCCGGATCAGCCACCTGCACACGAATCAATGTTGCATCCCAAACACGGCTGTGAGGAACAGTAAAAATATAGAAACCGCCGGGTTTCAACACCCGATAGATTTCTCTGTGTGCATGCCCATCCAGACGCACATGTTCCATGACATCACTCGTGATGACCATATCAAAAGATTCATCAGCAAAAGTCAGGCATTCCAGATTCTGATTGGTGATCCCCCTGGAGAGCACTTTCCCCATCGGTTTATTGGGCTTATATTGAGACAATTCGACTTCAATCCAGCCTGTTGCCTTCAAAAGATCGGGGAGAGGATAAGCGCAAGACCCGTAATAAAAGGGGGGTTGAGTATCATAAACTCTTAGCTGCTTTGTAACGCCAATGGGAAGATCAGCCAGCGACTGCGCCTCCTGTCCGGAAAGCACTGCTATGGCGCACAAAATGCCCCGGGTTATGGACCGATACCGACTGGTTGTACGACAATGTTCACAGTTTAGCGACTCACGCCAAGAAGCCTCTTCTTTATAAAAAAACCGGGTGGCTTTCCCACAGACATTACACCGGCCAACAAGATATTGCTGATCAACAAACTCCCCGGAAACGGATCGATCAGGGATCTCTGTCTGCTTATTTTTACGATAGGCGTGTAGCGTCCATGGGCCCCACTTGGCTTCATACACTGCCTTATTCTGTTCAAAGAGAGCCTGCCTCTCATTGGTTTTCATTTTGTCAAAGGCCGCGGAAAGGTGATGATGAATAAATACATCTTCCGCACAGACAACTCCAAGACCAAGTTTTTCAATGCGTCGGCAGTAGTCATCATCTTCGAAGAATCCTGTCTTAAAGGCTTCATCCAACATTCCCACTTGCTCAAAAGTTGTCTTACTCATCATCACGCAGAAAAATGCAGCCGTACGTATTGGATAAAGTTGCCCGATATGACGTCGCGTGTATGCAGCAGACTTTATGAGCATCTCGTGCATATCCGCATAAGTTATATCGATCCTGGCTTCGTTGCCAATATTGTTGGTCACCGGTCCAATGAGACCGATGCTCTTATCGCGTTTCAAATGACCCAGCATTGTCCGCACCCAACCGGGAGTCACATAAGTATCGTTATTCAGTAAAACAAGAAAATCCCCTGATGAGATTTTAAGCCCCTGGTTATTGGCCGCGGCAAAACCACGATTATCATCATTAAGGATTATTTTTCGGTTAGCGCCTGTTGATGCCCATGTTTCAAGAAACTCCGGCGTCCCATCGCTGGAGGCATTATCGACAACGATAATTTCCATGTTGCTGTATTGGCTATGCTCATCTATGCTGGCCAGGCACGCCTGTGACAGCTCAAGATTGTTATACGTAACAACGATTATGCTGACTTTAGGATCACTGAAATTGGATTCCGCATGTTCGATAAGCTCTTCGGCACGATGCCGCCATGTCTGACTTTCCGCAAAAACCTTGCGACGCTGAATCAGGTCTTCAGGCTCTGGATTGACCAAAACCTGATCAAGGGCATTGAGAAATTGTCCCTGATCCGCAGCAACGTAAACTAATCCGTCAAATTGATTCATTTCCGGTAACGCCGCGGTCACAATAGGCTTTCCTGCACTTAAATATTCATAAGCTTTGACAGGATTCGTTGCCAAAGTCAGGGGCGTAATCTTGAAAGGCAATATGCATACATCGAAACTGTGCAGGTAAGATGGCAGCTCATTATAAGATACCTCCCCGATAAACTTTATATTAGGAATCTTCCCAAGTCTTGATTTTGCATTAACCGTATCTGCACCAATCAGCAAAATACAGCAATCCGGACGGTGTTTCGCTACGGCTTCTACTAAATCCAGATCAAACCATTCAGCAATTGCACCGTAATAACCAACGATCCGGCGGCCCAGGGAATCGCGATACATGCTTTCAGGTGCTTGCGAGAAATGCGCGTGTTCCGCAGCATTCCGGATCAAAGCATGACGAGTGGTATTACCCGCAACGGTTTGATTAAGCCAGGAAGAAGTCGTAATCGTCAGATCAGCTTTAGCAAGCAACTCTTTTTCCAACTGGACCAAAGCTTCACCCGAATTTCCAAACCCTGCATGGTGATCCATACAATCATACACAACGCGACTATTGGGAAGCACAGAAGCGGCCTCGCACCAGAAGGGGTGTTGCACCAGAGAGATAATCTGCCGGCAATCAGCCCAATCCATGACTTCGCCAATCCCAGCTCTAAGTTGATGAATGATTTCCATAGAGGGTACCTTCGAATAAATAGCAGGCGCTCCTTTGACAAACAATCTGAGTTGAAACAATCGGCCCGACGCATCCAATGATTCGACCTCGAAACCACCACGATCATCATCAACAAAATTTGCTGAAACATAGAAAACCCTGCGTCCTGCCGCAGCCAGCGCCAACGCCAACTGCTGCGGCCGCTGATGGCGGAAATGCCAGTCAATGACACCCCAAATGATGTAATCGGACATTCCCCGGTTGTTATTGGCTGGTTTAATCATTGGCGCGTGGAACGGAGAGCGCCGTATAGCAAAACGACGCAATGCTCTGATAGTTTTACCCAGTACCCTGTGATAGACAAACCTGATTGCTCTTCTCGCTGGAGTCGGCAATGGCAAGCGATGATAACGGTTGCGTATGAATTCAGCCAACCGCTGCTTATCTTCTTTAAGAAATCCGTATCGATAAACCCGGGCAAGAAACCGCATTGGCTTCGTTAAACGCCAGGAGGCACTATTTTGCATTAGCTGAACAATGGCCTCACGCTGCTTCAATTGCTGATTGAGACTGGCCATCCGGTTGTCTTTCTCAGCCATTGCTTGATTGAGATTGGCAGAAATTTCTTTAAGAGACAAAGATACATTTCTAATATCCTGATTATAAAATAAAGAACTTAATCTTTGGTATTCAGTCCTGATCTTATCTTTCTCCGTCAAATCATTCTCTTCCATTTCCGCACGGTTGTGAGCATGCAACAGGATTGCATAAAATCGATCAATCAATGGAAGCGACTCACGCGTGACGTTTAGCTCTGTGAGATTATGATGTTTCAACTTTGGATCCAACAATTCTTTCGCCACAACATCGGGCGGCGATCCCGCATTCGGGAAATCGATGTTGAACTGATTGAAAATATGCTGAACGGTATCAATCGGACATTTTAAAAAATCGTCATATATCAGGAAGATTCTTCTTAATGGTCGGCTATAATACTCAATGGACAGCATATTGTTCATCCATAGCAGAACGCCTTTATCAATAGAAAACCCGTCTCTGGTCTTCAATGACACAGCCACTTCCAGGGGGTGTCTCAACGGAATAATAAAGAAGGGCTCTATATTCAGTTCCCGCAAAATGCTGATCCAGAAAGGCAAAAGAATGGATATTCTGGGATCTTTCATGCAGAATAATTGACTGGCAGAAAATTCCTGACGGAGGATCTTTTTGAGAGCGTCTTTATGCGGTATTAACTGCGGCCTGTGCCACCATTCGTCTTCAAACAAAAACAGATCATCCCATGATGAACCCAGTGTTTGCAGAATATGATCATTAGCTTTAACAATGTAATCGTTCTCAAAATATCCTTTTGTATTGTATTCATCGGGTAACAAAAGTTTCGATCCCAACGATATACCCAATTTGGTTAAATACCCGGTAACGGCTGATGTGCCGCTTCGGTGCATCCCCAATACGATTATACATTGCTGCATTTTTTACTCACAAAACATCTGTTAAGCACGGGTATAAACCCCCAAAGCAAGCTTTGGAAACAAATTCGAGAGTTCGCTGCGGTGTATTATACCCTCCGCTTTGCGGGATTGTTCGACTTATAAACATCGAAAGCATGGTATATGGTTGCCATAAAAAATCAATTTGTTTTTTTAGATATTTGCGCAAAAGATTTGCTGACGGACACCTTAGCATGCTGAAAACATTTACGCCATAATAACCAAAGTAAATACATTGCAGAAAGTACCAAAACCGGAACTTCAATGGCGTGATAACGAGGAATGTTGTGGGTGAAAAAAATGTGAAAAAACTGAGAAAAGACGCTTAATAGGGCAACTGGCCAATAGGGTGTAAAAAGAATGCCAATAAGCGATAGCGAAACCATAACGCTCAGCAGCGGATAATGACTGAAGCCGAAGCCTCGCCACGCAAACAACGGGAGCGTTTTTAGATATTTGATGACGAATGAAGAATCGAATGTAAAGACATTCTCAAAACTCAGTCGGTTCTTCTCAATCATCCGCCCCGCATAATATCCTCTGTAGAAATACTGCACCTTATCTTGCCAATCCGTCGCGTACACATCCTCCGGGAAGGGTTCGCACCGGACTCTGGTCTTGCCCATGTCGAAGCATAGTTCCCGGTTCAATTTCTGGCATTTTCCACCTCGAGCAAAATCAATTTTTTTAACGTTTAAAAAAGATTCCAGATAAGGTTGAAGCCCCGGATGGGAAAAGGCATAAGCCATACACGGATATTCCTGAGGCGTCGTTTCAGAAGTTAAAGCAAGCCTGACGGCTGTAACGGTTTTTCCCCGGCTCGCAATGGCCGGCTCACCAAACAAAGCGTAGTTTCTGGCCAGCCAGGGCGTACATATTAAAAACATCGTCAGCATCACCACGAAAGCTTTTTTCACATCTTTTAAGAATAAAATTAAAAATACCGGCAAACTGATATAAAGAAATTGCGCCTTCGTTAATGCAATCACGCCGAGGAACAGGCCGAACACAACCGGTGCCAGATAACGTGAATCTTTCAGGCGACCTTTCCAAATCTCATAGAACAAAATCGAATTGATCAAAACAAATAACGTTGCCAGCGCTTCATTATTAAAATTATTAATCAGCCGGGGCATGGTGCCGTAAAGCGCAAAGGTCAGCGCTAAAAAAAGGGCCAGAAAATATTTATTGCGAGTTACAAAATAAAAGTAGGACGCGGCCAGTCCAATGCAAAGCGCGTACACCAATACATTGATAATTTTCCACACATAAGCGTAACGGGAGGCAAGCAAATCCACAGGAATGTTCTCTAAGGAAGCAAGGTAGATGACCCCTGCGGCCAGTATGGGCCACGCCGGTTCCCGAGCCATGTCCGGATTTTCAGGAAGGTTTGACGAGAACGAAGAATAACTGGCGATATTTTTAGCGATGGATAGATTATCGAATCCATCACTGACGATGGGATTGTGATTGACCAACCCGGCAAAAATACTGCAGGCCATGATAGCGGAAACGATTGCTACGGCAAAAAAACCGCCGGCGCCACTTTTCAAATTCGACTTCTCCATGTATATTAACACCCGTGTCATTCCCCGGTTTGGAGACTGTGTCGTAATGGCGGAATTACAGTAAAAGTCGTCATGCCGGCGCAGGCCAGCATCCAGAACTCATTAATAATACTGGATTCCCCCGTGTCAAGCACGGGGCAGGCTCAAAGTCGCGCTTCGCTTGCACGGAATGACAAAAAGGTAATTACGACACAGTCTCCTCCGCCATGACAAATGATGGTCGTCCCGGTCGTAGATGACCCTATAGTGACCTTCAGGTTATTTAGGTTACGAAAGCCGGGAACCGGGGAAAGACAATGGATCCCCGACAAGCCCGTTCGGGGATAACAAAGTTCTCGACATATTGCTCGCGTCATCTTTTCCGTTGTTATCGATAGATTTCTTGCTGCTGTTGTGGCTGCCGCGGTGGCTTGCGTTGCATTGCTGCTCGAGGTTGTTTCCTGCCGGAATCTGGCACCGTATCACGGACGTTATACGTTTCATCATTAACCGGCGGCCTTTTATTATCCTCTGCGCTCCGGGTTGCGGCATCGGGAATATATCTAATCATCTTACCGTTCTGTATTTCGTATCTGACGCCGGATCTTGCCAGATCGGGACTTTCATCCACAACTTTTTTGAATTGTTCATCGGGCATACCTGCCAGATAGGTCCGCTGCTGTGCTTCCTGCTCCGCTATTGGTCGATTCGCAACTGATGGTGGTTCGGCATATTTCGCAAACGATGTTCTTTCGGTATTGGCTGCTAAGGGCTCCTCGTCCGTTACCTGGAAATCTGCTATTGAAGAAAATATATGCGCAACACAAATAATAATGATGGGAATGCTTACAATGTATCCCCAGTATTTACTCCATATATTCATAGCGTCTCCTTACTCAAAAGAAAGGCAGGTCATTTGCTGAGCCTGCCTTTCTTTTATGAATTAATGATGACTATTTTTTTACTTCCCTTCCAATAAAAGAAGTCGCTGCTCAAGTTGTGTGTTTTTCTGCTGCAACTCCTTGACGGCTTCCACCAGCACACCGACCAGACTGGCGTAATTCACGCCGGTAGCATTTGTTCCATCATGGGCCACGACTTCCGGAATTACTCCTTCTACTTCTTCTGCAATCAGTCCCACCGCCGGTTTGCCGCTGTCCTTCCAGTCAAATTTCACTCCCCGGAGTTTGTTGACTGTATCCAATGCATTTTCATAGGTGCGCACGTTGTCCTTCAAGGTTATTGAGCTGGAATTATAATGCGCTAATGCCGTCACTGTCCCGGTGAAGGTAACATTTCCGTCGTTGGCTATCGTCATCCGTCTTGTTCCGCTACCCGAAGTGGCAGCGCCTAAATCATTGATGATAAATTCTCCAACGCCGGTTCCGGAGGCATTGGTTCCTACGACGAAGGTCTTCCAGGGATTGCCGGAGTCATCGGTACGCACCATGATGAAGGCGGCGGTATTTTTTGTCCGGTCCATCCGGAAGATCGCGTCCGGCCCGGCGAGGTGTATTGGCCTGAGCGGGATGTCAGTGCCGATCCCCAGTGAACCGGTATCGGTCACAACAAATGTGGTGTCATCCGCAGCGTTCTTGACCAGTAACCGGTCTTCTCCGTATGAGGCTGTTGCGCAAAGGGCGACGAAAAGGACTGCCGTTATTACGACGGTCATCCCGCTGCCGAGCCTGCTGTTTGTTCTTTTTTTCATAATGCTGCCTCCTTCAAGGTGTCTTGATTTATAGTTTTTTCTATTTATTTTTATTTGTCTTATGCTGGTTCGGGCTTTCAGCCGGAACCGGAATATTTTGGAGCGGAAAAAATTTCTGCTCCAGCCTCAATTCCTGTTTTTTATTTTCTTTCCTTACTGCACCCAACGTTAGTATTCTTATACTACTTTATGATCAGTTTTTCCACTGTTACAATTCCGCCATTGATGGTCTTTTGCCGGTTCGGGCTTGCTGCCGGAACCGGCATATTTCGGAGCAGGAAAAATCCCTGCTCCAGCCTCAAGGAGGCAAAGGTTTGAAACCGCTAAAATCATAGAATCATGTCTCGATCGATTATTCTGGTAAATAATTTTGGCTCGTGATTGATGAATTCGTTAAACTCGCAGACGAACCGGACGTAAGCATCAACATCCGCTTTATCATTTTTCATAAACGGATTATGCCGTCGGCGTTCCATGGCTTTCATATCTTCCGTTATCGTTTTGTCAAGAATATCTTTCCCGCCGTCAGACGCGCTCATAAAGACACCTCTTTTTTGATTTCAATCCACATCTTGTCCATCTTCAGCAATTCAGCGTAGTGATCGATAAGACTCCAATCGATGTTCTGCCTGTTGATTTCAACCAACTTTTTAATATCCTGCAAATCAACGGAGGTCCTTGACGGATTGTTTTTAACCGCCTGTAATTTAAAAGCAATCAGACTTTCAGGTTTTAATACGCGAATTTTCAAATCGCCGTTGAAAACTGTTTTTTCTTCGGCATTCCGTAACATCGTCAGACTTGTTTCTCTATAGGCGTGAATAAAATCAACTTCGCCGAATATTTTTAGGGGAGACAGATATTGAGAAACATTATCACTTTTATACCGGCATTCATAGCCTAAGCCCTTCATGACGGCATCAACTTTATCCATATCGTCACGATGCGCCAGAAAGTCAACATCAGCCGTTGCTCGTCCGTACCCCCACAATCCCAGCGCAAAACCACCCATCAGCGCGTAGCGAATGTTCAGTTTTTCGAAATTCGTCAAAAGTTTTTCCAAAACGGTTTTAAATTCCATGAGAACCATTCGTGACGATTATTTCGGATCAGGAACCGATAAGCTTCTGCATATCTTAATGTTTTTTTATTATATTGAACAAAATGAAGTGCGTCAATAAAATATTGTTACAGTATATTTAATCGCACCCTACAAATCCTGGTCAAAACAAAACTTTGCCGGTTCGAGCTTGCAGCCGGAACCGAAAATATTTCGAAGCAGAAAACATCCCTGCTCCAGCCACACATGATTGCTCCAGCGCGGAATGACTGAACCAGCGGGGACGTTACGGAGAAATATGAATTTGCAGCTTTTTCCCGAGTGCATTGGCAACACGTTCCAGTGTTGACAGCTTGATGTCTTCAGCGTGATTTTCTATTCTGGAAATAGCTGTTTTTTTCGTCTTAATGCGGGCGGCCAGTTCTTCCTGGGTCAGCCCTGCCGCTTCTCTTGCCTGACGCAGAATGATGCCAATCTTAAACTGCTCGTAACCTTCATCAAAGCCTTCAGCAAATTTCTTATTTTTCTTTTTTCTTTCGGCTATATATTTTTTTAAGTCGCTCATATCTTTTTTCGCCTTCTCATATAACATCTTTGCTGGTTCGGGCTTGCAGCCTGAACCGCAATATTTTGGAGCAGGAAACATCCCTGCTCCAACAACAAGAATTACCTCAAAACCAAGCTTCCGAATGGCTTTTATAAGTTGGGAACCAGTGACTGAAGGAA
>CAYZLL010000040.1:0-18085 GCA_964479225.1 uncultured Smithella sp. | reverse complement strand
GGCAATTTCTTCATCCGTGTAGCCCATCGCCTTGAACAGTGAGCGATGCGGCGCCCTCTCGAAACCTTTTTTCATGAGATCGCTTCTCATTGTTTTCTCTCCCTTTGTTCAAATTATTTCTTCTTGCGTTTTTCCGGTCTTAACGCTCTGACAGCAGCGCCTGCCTGCCACATTTCAGAGTCGCGCATTTCTTTGAGTTCTTTTTCCAGTTTGACTTTGTAGTCCGGAGCGCTGTTGACTCTCAGGACAACTTCTGTTTCTTTGCCGGTTGCAACTGATTTATAAAGATCAGCAAATACAGGAGCCACTGCCTTGCGGAATTTATGGCGCCAATCCAGAGCGCCGCGCTGAGCGGTGGCCGAACAATTGGCATACATCCAGTCCATGCCGTTTTCCGCAACCAGACGAATAAGGCTCTGTGTGAGTTCCTCCACTGTTTCGTTGAAGGCTTCGCTTGGGGTGTGCTTATGCTTACGTAATTCATTGTACTGTGCTTCCATGATTCCCGCCAGCGCGCCCATCAAAACGCCCCGTTCCCCGGTCAGATCGCTGTACACTTCCATCTGGAACGTTGTTGGAAATAAGAATCCCGAACCGATGGCAATACCCAGTGCCAGCGTTCTTTCCATCGCGCGCCCGGTGTAATCCTGATGGACGGCAAAGCTGGAATTGATGCCGCTGCCGTCCAGGAAATTTCTGCGCACACTGGTTCCCGAACCCTTCGGAGCAACCATAATCACATCAACAAAATCAGGAGGTATAATACCGGTCTGCTTTTTATAAACAATCGAAAAACCGTGTGAAAAATACAGAGCATCGCCTTTTTTCAGATTGGCTTTGACCTTGGGCCAGAGAATCTTTTGCGCGGCGTCGGAAACAAGATACTGAATAATCGTGCCGCGCTGGACCGCTTCCTCAATCGGGAAAAGAGTTTTGCCGGGTTTCCAGCCGTCCGCGATGGCCTTTTTCCAGTATCGCGTATCTTCCTTAGACTGGCCGATAATGACGTTGATGCCATTATCCTTCATATTCATCGCCTGCGCCGGACCCTGCACGCCGTAACCGATGACGGCCACAACCTCATTCTTCAGTACTTTCTGAGCTTTTTTCAGCGAAAATTCTTTCGCTGTGATGACATCTTCAACGACGCCTCCAAAATTAATTTTTGCCATAATTACCCCCTGTGTAAAAAAATTATTAGTTTTCCAAATTCAAAGCAATGATTCCTGTTTTCGTTATATCGGCAATGCCCAGCGGCTCCAGACGCGCCAGAGCAAAATCAATCTGGGATTTATCACCGGTTATTTCCAGAACGATATAAGCATCGGCAGAAACTATTACTTTCCATTTGTTCGTGTCAACAGCTTTCTTGATCTGTTCTTTTTTATCTGCAGTCAAATTCAGGCGGACGAGAATCAACTCGCGGTGAATGGATTCCACATTGGTCAAATCATCAACCTGAATAACATCCACCAGCCGGCGTAATTGATTTTCAATGCGAGTGATTGTTTCCTTATTGCCGATAGTGGTCATGACTATTTTGGACACTTCGTATTGTGTCGTGGCATTCACGCAGAGACTTTCAATGTTGTAGCCCTTACCGCCCAGCGTACCGGCGATTCTCGCCAGCACATCCGGCTTGTTGTGAACCAGTATCGAAATGATATGTTCTTTTTTTTCCATTTCTTTCCTCACCATGATATTTATTTTACCTCTTTAATTGATCATCTCTCTCGATCCCAGTGACATATTACTGATCGAATCGCCCGGATGCACCATGGGATAAACGCATTCTTCCCGCGACACCCGGAAATCCATCAGCACCGGTTTATCCAGAGCAAGCCCCTGTTTAAGCGTCGGCTCCACCTCTTCGGGTTTGGTGGCCCGTAATCCGACAACGCCATAAGCCTCAGCTAGTTTCACAAAGTCAGGAGCGTAAGTCATATCCGTAAACGAATAGCGCTTCTCGTAGAATAATTCCTGCCACTGGCGCACCATTCCCAGATAACCATTATTCAACAAAACTATTTTCACATTGATTTTGTATTGGGCTGCGGTGGCCAGTTCCTGAATGTTCATTTGAATACTGCCGTCTCCGGCGATATCGACGACATGCTTGTCCGGAAAAGCGCATTTAACACCGATCGCGGCGGGAAAACCAAATCCCATCGTTCCGAGTCCACCGGAAGAAATAAAGGTATTGGGTTTATCAAACGGGAAGAACTGCGCCGTCCACATCTGATTCTGGCCGACTTCCGTTGTGATAATTGCGTTGCCTTGGGTTAACCTGTGCAGCGTTTCAATGACAAACTGCGGTTTGATGACCTTGCCGTTCTGACAATAAGTCAGAGGCACCTTTTCCTTCCAGTCGGCAATCTGATTGAGCCATTCCTGTCTTTCTGATGCCTCACAAGCGTAATTGTGTTCATCAAGATATTTCATTAAATCTTTCAATACGGCTTTTGTATCGCCGATGATTGGCAGATCAGCCGCCACATTTTTATTAATGGAAGACGGATCAATATCAATGTGAACAATTTTGGCGTTCGCCGCAAATGTTTCAATCGTACCGGTCACCCGGTCATCAAATCGGACACCCACGGCAATGAGCAGATCACAGTGGCTGACCGCCATATTCGCGTAGTAAGTGCCGTGCATTCCCAGCATCCCCAGCCAGAGCGGATCACTTCCCGGAAAAGAACCAAGTCCCATCAGTGTACCGGTAACCGGAATCTGATATTTTCTGGCCATTTCAGTCAGCAAATCCGAGG
This sequence comes from uncultured Smithella sp., assembly GCA_964479225.1. Taxonomy (GTDB): domain Bacteria; phylum Desulfobacterota; class Syntrophia; order Syntrophales; family Smithellaceae; genus Smithella. The sequence continues at coordinate 15,314 of CAYZLL010000040.1, read as the reverse complement.
CTTTCCCCAGAATCACACCGCCTCCGGTCATAATCAAAGGTTTTTTGGCAGCGGTGAGCATTTCCTGAAGACTGGCCATCTTTTTAAAAGCCGGTCTGTAGGCGGCTTCCTGATTTCTTATTTTTATATTGGCGGGATCATATTCTGTTGACGCGGCCATCACGTTTTTCGGCAGATCAACAAGAACCGGTCCCGGTCGGCCTGAACGGGCGATATGAAACGCTTCTTTGATAGTCGTCGCCAGATCCTCAATATTGCGCACCAGAAAATTATGCTTGGTGCACGGACGGGTTATGCCTGTGATATCGCATTCCTGAAAAGCGTCATTGCCGATAAGCCCCGTGGGCACCTGCCCCGTAAAAACAACAAGAGGAATAGAATCCATGTTGGCCGTGGCAATGCCGGTAACCGTATTGGTTGCGCCGGGACCGGATGTCACCAGGCATACCCCTACTTTCCCGGTTGAGCGGGCGTAGCCGTCGGCCGCATGCACGGCACCCTGTTCATGACGCACCAAAATATGATTCACATTATTTTTATACAGTTGATCGTAAATATCCAGAACGGCTCCTCCGGGATACCCGAAGATAATTTCCACCTTCTCTGCTTCGAGTGCCTTCAGCAATATTTCTGTTCCCTTGAGTTTCATTCTTCTTCCCCCTCGATCGTGAATATCCTTTCAATTAAAAAAGCCGCCAGTTTCTTCTGAAAAAAGCGACTTGATGCCTGAAACAACAAAGCCGCGGGCTTCAGGGGCCTGCGGCTTGTATCTTTTGTTTTTATTTCTTAAAGATACAGAGCATCAGACCCCGTAAGTACGACTACTACGAGTACTCTGACCAGTTGAATAACGCCGCTTGCTCTAACTTTAAGAAACATAAAATTCATTCCATTGAATTAATTTGTTTTTAATAACGAAAAACAAAATGTTTGTCAACCATATTTTTTTGTTTATGTTTAATCTCTTACACCAACAACACACGGTCAACATTTGTGCACTACAATACCTTTTAACCAATAAAAAAAGAATCTATGGCACGATTGTCCAGGCCGCATCAACCAGAAGTGTCTTATAACTCGAACGTGTGCCATCCGCATTCATAAACCAGAGGACAACCTGGCCCGTGGATTCTTTTCTCCACAAAATGTCCGCAATGCCGTCAGCATTGAGATCATCAGCCGCCATTACTGTCCAAGCCTGATCGGTCAGAAGCGTCTTATAACTCGAACGTGTTCCATCTGCTTTCATAAACCAGAGAACAACCTGGCCGGTGGATGCTTTTCGCCAAAGAATATCAGCAATTCCGTCAGCATCGAAATCATCTGTCCCTACTACTGTCCAAGCCGTATCGGTCAAAAGCGTCTTATAACTCGAACGTGTGCCATCCGCATTCATAAACCAGAGAACAACCTGGCCGGTGGATGCTTTTCGCCAAAGAAGATCAGCAATTCCGTCAGCATCGAAATCATCTGTCCCTATTACTGTCCAAGCCGTATCGGTCAAAAGCGTCTTATAACTCGAACGTGTGCCATCCGCATTCATAAACCAGAGAACAACCTGACCAGTGGATTCTTTTCGCCAAAGAATATCAGCAATTTTATCTGCATTGAAATCATCTGTCTCAACTATAGTCCAGGCTGGATCAGTCAGAAGTGACTTATAACTTGAACGTGTTCCCTCTGCATTCATAAACCACAGAACAACTTGTCCCGTGGATTCTTTCCTCCACAGAATATCTGTAATACAGTCAGCATTAAAATCATCAGCGGCCATTACTGTCCAAGCCTGATCGGTCAGAAGCGTCTTATAACTCGAACGTGTGCCATCCGCATTCATAAACCACAGAACAACTTGTCCCGTGGATTCTTTCCTCCATAAAATGTCAGCAATTCCATCAATATTGAAATCACTTTTAACATTACCGGATTTGACAATAAAATCCATACACGCGCTTGTTCCGTAATCCGTAACTATACGCAGGCAACCTGATGTAGCATCACAGACAGGAACTCTTACAATAATCTGAGTATCTGACCAGGAAATTATCGACCCATGAACACCATTGAAATCTACATAACCGTTCCCTTGAGTCGAACCATAGTTCAAGCCGCTGATCGTGAGAATACTACCTTCAACGCCTTCGGTTGGTGGGATCGAAATAACGGGTGTGAGCTGATAAATTCCATTGATGATGATGGAATCGCCGGCAGCAAGATTCTCCGTTATGGGATAGGGTTTGTCCCATCCGGCCACGTCACCCCAGGTAACCGTGTAATCACCGGGGGTTAAATATCCAACGACTGCATCGCCATTATTTGATGCACTTAAAGAATTAGGTCCCGTCAATATCCACGGAGCGTTCAAACTGTCGGGATTGGGATCAACCGTGATGGTGCCTGTTGTTGGATGATATGCCCCGGTGAACGTAATGGCATTACCGGCAACAAGACTTTTTGTTTCGGAAATAGGTTTGACCCATTCTGCCACATCGCCCCAGGTAATTGTGTATTCGCCAGGGTCTAAATTACCAACGACTGCATCGCCATTATTCGATGCACTTAAAGCATTAGGGCCCGTCAATATCCATGGAGCGTTCAAACTGTCGGGATTGGGATCAACTGTAATCATGCCTCTCTGATCGCTAATAATACTTTGTATTCGGTTTCCGGACTCGTCATACATATATTCGATCCGTCTCCCTGTGTTTTGATCTTCTACATAGGTAAGCCGGTTACCTGCATCGTAATAATAATTAAGATTGCCATCGGCAAAAGAAGGAACAATATTAATAAAAAGAAGTGTGCTGAGAATAAAAATAAACAGAACCGATAATTTTTTAATCCTTTGCATAATTTTCATATCCCTTCGTCGCCTTCGACTTTTGTTTTCCCCTTGCTACCTTGCTCAGGGCATTCGCCCTGCTTCGACCTTCGGGCTCAATTTTGTACTCTGTACTTTTTATTTTTTTCGCTACTTATTTAATCTGGCGCTTCCCCCGTTTTCCGGCTCTTATGCTATCCGGCATATGCTGGAATTCGCTTGCATCAACCTTCCACTGTCAAGAGTAAAGACCCCGTCATTCTGCTGTCCCCGAAATTCCTCTACTATTCTAAATAATCAGATATTTTTTTGCCATTTACTTCTGAAACACCTATAAATAAACCTGTTGGTAGGCTCTGATCAGTATTATGAAAGAGTAAAAACTTATTCTCTCCAATCTCCACTTCAATCAGTTCATGATTAAATCTTTCAGTTTTAGATTCAACTTCAATAATTCTATAATTTTTTCCAACAGTGGAGAAACTTTCCCTCAACCAGCTTAGGTACAAAGCATTATGCTGATCTGCTGAATCCCATCTGGAATTAATGTAGTCAATGCACTCTTTTGAACGATCTTTCCACCCTTTCGAACGACACTCCTTAAGCTCAAAGCTCAATTCAAGCTCACTTGGATCACCTTCACCGCTATATTGTGCATAATCAGCTAAAGTTGGTTTGTCAGCTTTTATTAGTAGTTGAATAAAAGAATGAACTTCAGGCCAAGAATCACTCTTCAACTTAACGTAGTTACACGCAGTGACGAGCGCAATTAACAATAACAAAAAAACTGTCTTAATAATCTTTGACATCTTCATTTACCTCACTGTCAGCGTGCCCTGATCATTGGTTAAGGCATCACGTAAAGTACTTGTGTCTTTATCAGTCGCACCTATACACCCCTGAGTACCAGGTTTATTCCCGTCAGGATGTATACCAAGGCTCTTTCTTTTTGTTGAGAATTTTGTTTTTATTGGTTGCCACCAACATTTACCAGCACTATCACAATAGGATGATTGTTTCGGATGGCTTTTCGGTACAGTAACAGGGGGTCTTGGCAAAGTATAATCTCCAGGTGGCAATTGGCCATTACCCCATGGACCAGAAACAGCTGTCCAACTATTTACTACCTTTCCGTTTTTATCAGTTTGATTAAGGGTGTTTGTACTTCTGTCATAATTCCAATCAAGACCAAACGGATCTATCCAATTCACCGGATTCGCGCCGACGTAATTGTAAAGATTAACATCTCCCCCTCCAAACCCAATCGGATCTTTGGTCACAAAGCGTCCGACTTTGGGGTCGTAATATCTTGCCCGGTAAAAATACATGCCGGTCTCGGAATCGTATTCCCTTGCAGTGAATGTGAAAGGCTGGCTGATACTACTTGATGCGGTGATGTTGCCGAAGGAATCGTAGGAGTAAGTCTGCACGATTGTGCCGCCGGTGTTGCTTAAGCCGGTGATGCTGCCCAAACCGTCGGCATGATAGTAATAAGTATTGCCGCCTTTCTGTACTGCCAGCGGTTCATCAATGCTGGGACCATGCGTGTATTTTGCAGTGATGTTATTGTTCTGGTCGTATTCCATGACGATGTTCTGACCGTCGTAAACATAGTTGAACGTTCGCGGACAAACGTTGGGAGCGGTGCAATCCTTACCGATAGTATCCTGCACGATGGTCTTGGATATTCTTCTGCCGAAGGGATCATAGGCAAAGGCGAGTTGTTTGACGTTGCTGCCCTGTGTTATCGTTACGCCCGTGAGGCGGTTCTCATCGTCATAGCTGTAAACGGTTGTTGCGTTGGTCTGCGGGAACTGCTCATGGCCGCTGGTCTGACGGTTCCCGACCGCATCATAGGTGAAGTTTTCTTGAGTTCCAGTTGAAGGCGTAGCCTGCGTCAGCCGGTAAATATTGTCATATATATAGTTGTAAGTGTTTACGTTTTGCGTCTTGGCTTTACGGTTGCCGACGTTATCCAGCGTATAGGTCAGGCTGTCTATTGTTGTAGAGTTTAGTGTTGTTTGTATGCCCGTGAGTCTGCTGGCGTTGTCGTAACTGTAAACGGAAACTGTGCCGTTGGGCATTGTCCTTGTTGTTCTTCTGTTATTGGCATCATAGGCAAAAGTAAAATTGCCCACGTCCGTGGTGGTTATTCCGGTGAGCAGATTATTGAAGTTGTAGGCGTAGGTTAGTTGCCTGCTATCAGGTGTAGTCATGGTTGATCTGTTTCCGGCGGCATCGTATTGATATGAGATAGTGCGGCCGTTGGAATCGGTGATTTGGGTGATTCTGTTATTGTTATCGTAGGTAAATTTGTAGGCAATGCCGCCGGAATTGCCTGCATAGATCATGTTACCGGCGTCGTCGTACTGGAAGGCAGCAACGGTATTGTCCGAATATAATTTCTGTGTCAGCCGGTTGTTTAAGTCATAGGTGTAAGTGATGGTTTTGTTGTCCGGGCTGGTTCTGGTGTGCATATTGCCCTTGGAGTCGTAGGTGTAGGTTGTAATCTTGCCCAGAGAGTCGGTCTCTTTGGTGAGTCTGCCCGCCTGGTCGTATTCATAGGCGGTGGTCTGGTTGTCAATGATAAAACGCTGGAGGACTTGCAGATAACAAAGCAGAATTGCGTGACGCATTTGCATCGTCTGCAAACAGGCTGTTCGTTGAATCATTATGTAATTTGCGTTTCTCAAATCCACCCTTCCCTTACGATTAAATAGGGCGCTGTCCCTATTTTCCCATTCCGACCTGATCGGTAATCCATCTTTTCAAATGTCATAATCTCATTAAAACATACGATAAAAAAATAATAATTAGTATAGTAACAATTATATAAAGAAATTTATTTTTGTAACTAAAATTCACGAAATAGAAATTAACAAATACAAAAACAGCCCCGAATGTTATAAAATATGCAATATAAAAAAATTTTTCAAAATTAATAACATAAAGTGTCAAATTAATTATTAATGCGAACATTAACAAAGTCACAATAAATGACAATAATAGAAGTAAATAATTAATTATTTTATTATTATTTAACGGCACCATTATGCACCCTCCATTTTATTGACTTAATTCGAATTTGATTGTATGACTTTATAGAATTATTTGGCGTCACATCGCCTATCTTGGTTGTTTGATGTATCACCCACTGGTGTTCCATCAGGATAATACCAATTACCATCAGGTCCTAAATAAGGATCATCAAGGGGATCTGCTCCTATCAAAGAAATAATATATCCTGTAACACCAGCTACAACTTTTCCAATAGCGGCACCCGTAGCTTTTTTTAATAAATATTTTTCAGTCTTCTCTATTCCTCGCGACAATTTCGTACTGTAATGCTTAACAGCATTTGATGTATTTAAATCTATTAACCCACTCGGATCACCCCCGTTCACCGGATTCGCGCCGACGTAATTGTAGAGATTAACATCCCCTCCCTCAAACCCAATCGGATCCTTCGTAACAAACCTGCCAACTTTGGGATCATAATACCTTGCTCTGTAAAAATACATGCCAGTCTCAGAATCGTATTCCCTTGCGGTGTAAGTGAAGGGCTGGCTGATGCTGCCGGTTGCGGTGATGTTACCGAAGGAATCGTAGGGATAGGTCTGCACTATCGTGCCGCTGGTGTTGCTTAATGCCGTGATGCTGCCTAATCCGTCGGCATGATAATAATAAATGTTCGTTCCTTGAGATACGGCCAGCGGTTCATCTATGTTCGGACCATGGGTATATTTGGCGATAATGTTGTTGTTCTGGTCGTATTCCATGATGATGTTCTGACCGTCATAAACATAGTTGGTTATTCTGGGGCATGACCCCTGGCAATCGTTACCAATAGTATCCTGCGCGATTGTTTTCTTGATTCTTCTGCCGAAAGGATCATAAGCAAAGGACCGTTGCTTAACATTGCTCCCCTGCGTTATCGTTACGCCCGTGAGGCGGTTTTCGTCATCATAGCTGTAAACGGTTGTTGCGTTGGTCTGCGGAAACTGCTCATGGCCGCTGGTCTGTCTGTTCCCGACCGCATCGTAGGTGTAATTTTCCGGCGTTGTTGTGCCTGTCGGCGATGCGTTGGTGAGCCGGTAGATATCATCGTAGGTGTAGCTGGTACTGGTTATGTTCTGAGTTTTGTTTGTTCTGTTGCCGACGTTATCCAGCGTGTAGGTTAGGCTGTCGATGGTTGTTCCGCTTTTTGTCGTCTGTATGCCCGTGAGTCTGTTTGCGTTGTCGTAGCTGTAGATTGAGATTATGCCGTTGGGCATTGTCCTTGTTGTTCTACGGTTATTGGCATCGTAGGTAAAGGCAAAGTTTCCCTGCGGTGTGGTAATCGTGGCCAGGTTGCCGTTGTCGTTGTATGCGTATGTATAGTTGATGTTATCAGGCGTTATCTTCATTTGTGTCCGGTTGCCTCTCGGCTAAATAATTCCGGATTCAAGCCATCTAAATCTCCTTCAATCCCACGATCAAGTATAAGCACAACGTCAAGCCCAAGCGACAGATCAGGATCTAATTTAATAAAATATCGATCTGCAAAAAAGGACCCATACCAAACTTTTGGCACTGGGCCAATGATGGTCATAATCGTACCTGCTGGCACTTCACATTGAAAGGCCACCCAACGCGATTTGTAGTACTGCTTTGCATCCAAATATGCACGAGCCGTCTCTCTGCTGATTTGCCTATTGTTGCGGCTATTATATTCAGCTGTCAAGTACACAGGCCGGATGATTTTATATTTCTGTCCTGGTCGCAATTGTGCGCTTGCATAACTGGAAAAACATAGGGTTGTGCCACTTACAGTTAACAGCATAAGCGCGATTATGGTACGCAATAATACATAATAGAATTTGTTTATTCGCATGGCGATGGCTGCCTCCTAGGGGTGGATTGACTCGTGGGATTAGATTGATTCGGAGGAGTAGGTTGGTTGATTATTCCGATAGTCCTCCATATTTCAACTCCTACTCCTGTAATATACATAGGAATCATCGAAGGAATGTTTGTCAGCCAGTCTCGCCAGGATGCTGAGCCTTCGGGGGCTGTGAAACCTACAAAACTATCATGCATCTCGCCAAACGTGTAACCCGCCGGCACATACTTTTCTATAAACTCACTAATTAGGCCACCTGGTGGGACTATATAACTACCTCGACGTCCTACGACACCAGGTGGTTGCCAAGGCTGTCGAAACCAATAAAGACCCAACGGATCACCCCAATTCACCGGATTCGCGCCGACGTAATTGTAAACGTTGATGCCTCCTGCAAACCCAATCGGATCTTTGGTTACAAACCTGCCGACCTTGGGATCGTAATAACGTGCCCGGTAAAAGTACATGCCCGTTTCAGAATCGTATTCCCTTGCGGTGAAAGTAAAGGGCTGATTTATATTTCCATTTGCGGTGATATTGCCGAAGGAATCGTAAGTATAGGTCTGCACAATGCTGCCGCTGGCATTTGTTAGTGAGGTAATGCTGCCCAAACCATCGGCATGGTAATAATAAGTATTTGTTCCTTTCTGCACTGCCAGCGGTTCATCAATGCTGGGACCATGCGTGTATTTTGCAGTGATGTTATTGTTCTGGTCGTATTCCATGACGATGTTCTGACCGTCGTAAACATAGTTGAACGTTCGCGGACAAACGTTGGGAGCGGTGCAATCCTTACCGATAGTATCCTGCACGATGGTCTTGGATATTCTTCTGCCGAAGGGATCATAGGCAAAGGCGAGTTGTTTGACGTTGCTGCCCTGTGTTATCGTTACGCCCGTGAGGCGGTTCTCATCGTCATAGCTGTAAACGGTTGTTGCGTTGGTCTGCGGGAACTGCTCATGGCCGCTGGTCTGACGGTTCCCGACCGCATCATAGGTGAAGTTTTCTTGAGTTCCAGTTGAAGGCGTAGCCTGCGTCAGCCGGTAAATATTGTCATATATATAGTTGTAAGTGTTTACGTTTTGCGTCTTGGCTTTACGGTTGCCGACGTTATCCAGCGTATAGGTCAGGCTGTCTATTGTTGTAGAGTTTAGTGTTGTTTGTATGCCCGTGAGTCTGCTGGCGTTGTCGTAACTGTAAACGGAAACTGTGCCGTTGGGCATTGTCCTTGTTGTTCTTCTGTTATTGGCATCATAGGCAAAAGTAAAATTGCCCACGTCCGTGGTGGTTATTCCGGTGAGCAGATTATTGAAGTTGTAGGCGTAGGTTAGTTGCCTGCTATCAGGTGTAGTCATGGTTGATCTGTTTCCGGCGGCATCGTATTGATATGAGATAGTGCGGCCGTTGGAATCGGTGATTTGGGTGATTCTGTTATTGTTATCGTAGGTAAATTTGTAGGCAATGCCGCCGGAATTGCCTGCATAGATCATGTTACCGGCGTCGTCGTACTGGAAGGCAGCAACGGTATTGTCCGAATATAATTTCTGTGTCAGCCGGTTGTTTAAGTCATAGGTGTAAGTGATGGTTTTGTTGTCCGGGCTGGTTCTGGTGTGCATATTGCCCTTGGAGTCGTAGGTGTAGGTTGTAATCTTGCCCAGAGAGTCGGTCTCTTTGGTGAGTCTGCCCGCCTGGTCGTATTCATAGGCGGTGGTCTGGTTCTTCGCGTCGGTCAGCGACGTGAGCTTGTCCACCCCGCTGCATGAAGAACAGCCCGATGTGCCATAAGCCATGGACGTGACGTTGTTCAAGGCATCGGTGATTTGCGTCAGTATGTTTTTGTAATTGTAGGTATACTGGGTGGCGTTGCTGTTGGCATCGGTGGATGAAAGCCGGTTGCCGTTGAAGTCGTACGTGTAGTGGGTAATATTGCCCAGCGGATCAGTGACCTGGGTCATCTGGTTTAAGCTGTTGTACTGGAACGTGGTTGTCTTGTTCAAGGCATCCCTCTGGGTGAGGATGTTGCCCATGGTGTCGTAGGTCATGGAAACTGTCCCGCTCTTGGGATCGATAATGGTCAGAAGATTGTTATGCGAATCGTAGGTCATAGCGGTTGTTTTGTTCAACGGGTTGATAATGGCGGTGATGTTGCCTTTAGTGTCGTACTGGTACTGAGTGACATTATTTAAGTGATCGGTGATTGAAGTGAGGTTGCCGTTGGTATCATAGCCGTACTGCGTGACGTGGTTGTTGGGATCGGTGACGCTGGTGACCAGGTTGAGGCTGTTGTAGGTGTAGGTTGTGGTCTTTTTCAAGGCGTCCGTCTGGGTGAGCATGTTGCCGTTGGCATCATAAGTGTAGCTGGCAGTGCTGCCGTCCGGATGGATTACCTTAGTGAGGTTGCGCTTCAAATCGTAAATATAGCGGGTAATATTGCCCAGCGGGTCGGTTTTGGATGTTATTATCCCATATATATTATTGTAGTTATAGGTCCAGATGCCGCCGTCTTTTTCGGTAATCTTGGTTGTTGATGAATTAACATATTGCACGGTTCTGGTTCTGCCCTCCGGATCGATGGCGGTCAAAAGCCTGCCTGATGAATCATAGGTATAGGTTATTGTATGATTAGCAGAATCTTTCTTGGTGAGCATTCTGCCGGTAGCATCATAAGTGAAAAGCCAGACATTGCCCAAGGGGTCGGTTATGGAGGTAAGAAAATTTCCGGTGTAGGTTAAGGTGTAGATCCTGCCCGCGGGGTCGGTAATGGCGGTTGTTTTACCGCTGTTGACAATGAAGGTTGTTATCCTGCCGTTATTATCGGTAATGCTTGCCGGATTGTCACCACTGTAGGTGAATGTTGTCGTATTGTTGTTTCTGTCTCTGATCGTTGTGATTGCTCCGCTTGAACTGAATTCCTGTACGGCGCCGTTTTTAAAAGTGCGTGTATAAGTGCCGTTGCCGTTCTTGATGATTTGAGAAGTGTCGCCGCTGATGGCCTCCGGATAGTAAATGCCACCGGAAAGCCTGAAGTAGGTGATGTTGCCATCGTCTCTTTTAAGTTTTAATGTCGCGTTGTTGTCTAAGGCTGTTATTACAAATAGAAGACCTCTTGTCCATTTAGACCCCAGAACACCATTATAGGTATCATTGCTGTTGTAGGATAATGTGAGGCCGGCAACGTCCTGCGAATGGTATAGGTTGCCGCTCATGACGTTGACTTCCGAATCTATTGGTGTATTAGGCGAATTTGATTCATTGCCGCAACCAGCAGCACCCATACTACCCGTTCCTGTAGAAGTGCCGGTGCTGCCGCCACTTCCTGCACCCTGGCCTGTACAACAACCGGCAGCTATCATTTCTGCCGACCTTAAATCGCCATCAGGTAAATTCCATCCCTGTATATAATTATCAAAAAATGTCGAATAGTCTCCACCTCCGTACCAACATCGCCTCGAATCAATTACATATTGGCAACCCTGATATGGCGGAGTTATAGTTCCTGAATAAGGTTTAGTTCCATCACACAGAGTTTCTTGATGCCACGTCTCAGAAGCGGGACCAGATGTATGAGTACAAATCAATTCCCGGTAAGCCGGCAGAGTTGAGGTGGACACATTAACAGCAATCTTTTTACAAGCTATCGACCCTTCAGAATCTTCTACACAAACAGTTGGGCTAGCATTGCAGTTAGAATTTGATGTTACCGTCCACGTTGTAAATTCCGCCGAAGCACCTGACGTACTGGAAAAACTTCCGCCACCGCCGGCAACGGCCCAGCTATATGAACCGCTGCCGCCGGACACCGCCATAACCTGTGTTGTACCTGGCTGCATCTGATTTGAACCGCTTATAGCCAAAGGATCGGCGTTGCTGTTGCCTGAAAATATCAGATTAAAAATAACAGTGAGGATAAGGATAAAAAAGAACTGTGGTGTTTTTCTTCCAGTCATCATAACAATATTTTCTCCCAAATGTTTTATTAATAATATTTTCCCCGTATTCAAAAATCGATAATGAAACCAATACAATCTCATAATTACTTCGATACATCACCCTAAGATCAAACAATACCACCGGAATGCAGTAATACGCCTTGCTGGTAAATTTTGCCCAACTTAAGTTTTGTTACTTCTTGCTGCTTTGTACTTGGAAATTTGGTACTGACTTCTTGAAACAATGATTAAGCTCTAATCAACAATTTCGTTTTGTGAATGGTGAGTCAAAAATATTAGACAAAAAGAGCCTTTAATCGTGGATGAAAATATTAAAAAGTGAAAATGTTGTCAAGAATATTTTTTTATCAAATACGATAACAATGTATTTTCTGCTTGGCCTTAACAAAGATTTATTTGCTTTTTTATCTTTCTACTCGGTAACCTTTATCAATTAATTCTACCGGAAAAAATCTTCATTGTCGTCATTCATGCCACCGGCTCTTTCTGATGGCGTCGCGCCTTCCAGAAAGGCTTCCGAAATCCCTTTGCCCGGTCCAGTGGGTTTCCCTTGCGAATTTACGTTCACAAACACAATGCCCGGTGGCACGGGAAACGGTTCCACCGGCGTACCCCGTAGAACATTTTCCATAAAATAAAGCCAGATCGGAGCGGCTGCCCGGCCGCCCACTTCCTGAGCTCCCAGCGAAGCTTCCTGATCAAATCCGATCCAGACTCCGGTAACCAGAGAAGGCGTCATCCCGATGAACCAGGCGTCGCGCGTGTCATTGGTCGTCCCGGTTTTAGCGGCCACCGGTCTTCCGATGCTTTTCACGCGTGTGCCGGTACCGCTGATCACAACATCCTGCATAACATAAGACGTAATGAAAGCGATGCGCGGATCGATCACCTGTTCCGACTGTACTTTATTTTCTTCAAAAACATTGCCTGTCCGGTCAACGATTTTTTTGATGAAATAAGGCGTGACTTTTTTGCCTTCATTGGCAATCACGCCATAGGCCTGAACCAGTTCCTGCAGCGTCACACCCGACACTCCGAGAGCCAATGCCAGATTACGCGATAGAGGAGATGTAATGCCCATGTTCATGGCGTAGGATATGGCGTAATCCACGCCGATTTCCTGTAAAATTTTGATCGTAACAACGTTGCGGGACTGGACAAGCGCCGTTCGCATCGTTATGGGTCCCATAAATTCTTCGTCAAAGTTTTTCGGTCTCCAGAAACCATCCTCCTGGGACGGATCCTCCAGCGCAAGGGGAGCATCCACAAATACGGTTGCAGGGGTTAAGCCTTTGTCAAAGGCCGCTGTATAAATCAGAGGTTTGAAGGCTGATCCGGGTTGCCGGCGGGATTGCGTCGCACGGTTGAATTCACTTTTATTGAAATCACGTCCGCCAACCATGGCCCGGATAGCGCCGGTTTTTGCATCCATGCAATAAAGCGCGCCCTGAACAAGGCCGGCCCGATATTTATTCCGCCCCTCCACTTCTCTCAGGCCTCGCTGGACAGCATCACTGGCGTATTTTTGAGCGTTCAAATCCAGCGTCGTATAAATGGAAAGACCTTCTTTGTACAAAACATCCGCGCCGTATTTTTCCTGCACGTAGCGGCGGACATTTTCCACAAAATACGCAGCAATCTTTTCTTTGGGTTGAACCGATCTCAATCGAATCGGTTCGGCTAAAGCTTTTTCCATCGCCTCTTTGGAAATGTAGCCTTCTTCCATCATCCGCGTCAGAACATAAACCTGTCTTTCTTTCGCCTTATCATAATGTTTAAAAGGAGAATAGTTGGTGGGCGCTTTGGGCAAACCGGCCAGCAGGGCCGCCTCGTGAAGCTTCAATTCTCTCGCACTTTTTCCAAAGTAAGCCAGTGAGGCCGATTCGATGCCGTAAGTTCCGTGTCCCAGATAAATCTGATTTAGATATAGATTGAGAATTTCATCCTTGCTGAGATATCTGTCGATTTTATAGGCAAGAATCGCTTCTTTGAATTTCCGGGCGTATTTCTTTTCCGGAGAAAGGTACATCATTTTGGCGACCTGCTGGGTAATGGTACTGCCGCCCTGAATGATTTGCCCGGCTTCAATATTTTTGAAAACCGCGCGGAAAATGCTCTGCAAATCAAAACCTCTGTGGACATAAAAACGCGAGTCTTCGGCGGCCACAAAAGCCTGGATGACAACCTTCGGAACGTCGGCGACTCTGACCAGTTTTCTGTCTTCAAGAAAAAAATCATCGATCAGTTGATTTTTGTCGTCATAGACACGGGAGGAAATACTGGGACGGTAATCTTTGAGCGCGTCAATGCCCGGCAAATCCATCGTGAAAGCGTAATAGCCGATTGCACCGGAAACGCTTCCAATAAGAACAATCGCGATAATCAGAAGAAGAACATTCAACAGTGCAAAACCCTTCCGGGCTTTTCTGTAATTCTTGTTATTTTTTTTTCGAAGTAATTTCATTATTTCACCGAATATTATTCATTATGTTCAGCATCTGTTTCTTTGTTTTGAGCAAACCTCGAAACAAATATACTGACTTCATACAGAAACATCAGGGGAATCGCCATTAATATCTGACTTAAAGCGTCCGGCGAAGGTGTTAAAACAGCGGCAACGACAAAAATCACCAAAACAGCGTATCGTCTTTGCTGAGACAGCATCCGCGGATTGACAATTCCCAATTTCGTGAGGAAAAACATAAAGACCGGCAATTCAAAGGATAAACCGAATCCCAATAAAAAAGTAACAAATAGGGACAGGTAATCCTTAAACGTGAGCATGGCCTGTAAATACTGATTGTTAAAACTGACGAAAAACTTGAAAGCCGGCGGCAGGGCGACAAAATATCCAAAGCAAATACCGCTGATAAAAAGAAACGTGGACGTCAGCACAAACGGAACGACGTATTTTTTTTCTTTAGGCAACAGCCCCGGAGCGATGAATTTCCATATCTGGTATAGAATAAAAGGGCTGGTGATGATCAGGCCGGCAAAAAAAGCCACTTTCATATAAGTAAAGAAAGCTTCCGTTAAACCGGTGTAAATCAGATAACTGTTTTTGGGAAGAACCTGCGTGAGCGGCCTGGTAATGATATCGAAAATCCTGTCCTTAAAAAAATAACAGACGCCAAAACCGATCCCCAACGCCATCAAAGAACGGGTCAGTCTTTTACGAAGCTCCATCAAATGCCCGGTCAGGGACATTTTATGATCTTCCTGTTCATGATCTTGATTATCTTTATCGGTTTCCATAATTCGGGTAATTCGCTTGATGACTTTTTCAGGATCAATAGGATTTTTTGATTTTACTGCTTATCGGAGGCATTACTGGAAGAACTTTCCTTGGACTCTTCCGTCAGTGTCTTTTTCATTAAAAGAGAATCCTTCCAGCCGTCATCTTCCTTTGGTTTTTCATCGACTTTCAAGGCATCCTTGATATCTTCGGTGACACCGTCCGTTGCTTTTTTGAATTCGCTGAATCCTTTCCCCAGGGATTTGGCCAGATCCGGCAGTTTCTTCGGCCCGACAATGATCAGAGCTATGACAGCTATGATAATAAGCTCCTGCATCCCGATACCAAACATTGATTTCAACTCCTCAAAAAAATTGAATATTACCCTATATAGCGATTACCGTTTTTGTCAATATCTTTTATGGT
>CAYZLL010000039.1:0-18314 GCA_964479225.1 uncultured Smithella sp. | reverse complement strand
TGAAAAACTTCCAGGAGATTACCGAAAAAAACATCAAGGTCCGGGAGGTTGTGGCAGAAATTGCAGAATCGTCAGAGCAGCAGAGCCAGGGATTTATTCAGATGGATTCCGCCATGGAAGAAATGCATATCCTGACGAGGCAAAATGCGGAAAATGCAGAACAATCGGCCAGTGTCGCTGAGGAGATGTCTTCACAATCCGAGGAGATGCGCAGCATGGTTGCCAGTTTCCGGCTGAGTGGAAAGTCAGGCCAGGCTCGAATAACGGAACAGTAAAAGAGAAATATATTATTAAAAAAACACATATTCATTCATTGAAAATGGATGCGGCAAAACAGCCTGAACGGGAATCATCAGATGAACAATATTTATAAGGGAGCGAACCATGATAGGAAAAATATTTAATGACATGAAAGTGAGCATCAAGCTAACAGGGTCATTGACACTTATTTTTATGATTGTAACGGGAATGCTGTTGACCGGTGCCAGTGTGAGAATGCAAGCATTGCGTACCCTTGATACGGCGTATCGCCAGTATGTAGGGGGTATCCAGGAAAACGGAGACATGAAAATCGGTCTCGAAAAAATGGAAAAGAATCTTTACCGGTATATTGCAGTTCCTTCCGGTCGTGGTAATATCCAGGATAGCGTTAAGCAGGAAACAGATGCCATCAATCAAATTATTCAAACCTATAAAGGTAAGACACTGACCTCCGAAGAGGAAAAACTTGTCTCCGACTTCGAGGCCGCCTGGTCCGAGATGCAGCGCGGTTACAAGGAAGTCATGAAGATGGCCTCGGAGGGGAAAAATGATGAGGTCAATCGCCTGCTGACTGAGGGGAGTTATTGGTCTCAGACTCAAAAGAAAGTTATGTCTGCCGCAGGCAGCCTCAGTGATTTCAATATCAATAAAAACAGCGCCGCTCTTAAGGATACTGTTCATGGTAAGGGTGGTTGGTCAGGTGTCATTTGGATAATGGCAGGTTTTGGCGTTGCTCTATTTATATTTCTTGGTGTAATGATGAACAGATCGCTCACTAAACCTCTGAAGAAATCCATTGTGATGATGCATGAACTTCAAAAAGGTCACCTCTCCAGACGATTACTCATGAACAGAAAAGATGAGATAGGCGACCTGACCACGGCAATGGATCAGTTTGCGGATCACCTTCAGCAAAATGTCGTATTCAATATGCAGCAGATCTCCGAGGGCAATGTTGACGTTGCCACGGAGGTCGTAGACGAGGATGATGAGATCGGACCGGCGCTCCAAAAGATGACCGATACCATCAAGAATCTGGTGGGCGAAATGAATGTTCTTACCCAATCGGCCATGGATGGGCAACTGGACGTACGGGGGAATGAAGAGGCTTTCAGTGGCGCTTACCAGGATATTGTGCACGGGGTTAACCGGACACTGGATGAATTGATCGTTCCAGTCGTTGAAGCGTCGGATGCTTTAGAAAAGTTAGCCGACAAGGATATGACCGCCCGGATGACGGGCGAATACAAGGGTGATCATGCCAAGATCAAAGAATCCCTCAATATGGCGGTGGAGAATCTGGACAAGGCTCTGCAACATGTGGCCATTGGCGCCGATCAGGTTGCCGCGGCGAGTGTTGAGGTGAGCTCCGGGGGGCAGTCATTGTCTCAGGGCGCCAGTGAGCAGGCCAGTTCTCTGGAAGAAGTATCCAGTTCCCTGCAGGAGATGTCGTCCATGACCAAGCAGAATGCCATTAACGCCAGAGAAGCAAAAGGCGTTGCGGAAGAGGCACGGGGCAGTTCAGAGAAGGGCGTAGAGAGTATGAACCGGATGTCTTCGGCCATTAACAAGATCAAGACTTCTTCTGATGCCACGGCCAAGATCGTCAAGACCATCGATGAGATCGCTTTCCAGACGAATCTGCTGGCTCTGAACGCCGCGGTGGAAGCGGCGCGGGCCGGAGATGCGGGCAAGGGTTTTGCGGTCGTTGCGGAAGAAGTCCGGAATCTGGCGATGCGCAGCGCAGAGGCGGCCAAGAACACGGCCAATTTGATCGAAGAAGCGGTCAAGAATTCGGAGAACGGCGTGTCCATCAATTCGGAGGTTTTGAAAAACTTCCAGGAGATTACCGAAAAGATCAACAAAGTCAGTCAGGTTGTTGCGGAGATTGCGGCGGCGTCGGAGCAGCAGGATCAGGGCATCAGCCAGGTGAACAAGGCGGTGGAGCAACTCAACCAACTGACGCAGCAGAATGCGGCGAATGCGGAAGAATCAGCGAGCGCTGCCGAGGAGATGTCTTCGCAGTCCGAGGAGATGCGCAGCATGGTTGCCGGATTCCGATTGTCGATGTCCAACGATTTTACGAGGGCGCTGCCTGCCGGCGGCCAGTCGTCGTATCAAGCAGGCATGGGGAAGAAGGGTGGCCGGGCTTTGGCCGGTGTTCAACCGGATCCCCGTAAAGTCATCCCGCTGGATGAATCCGATCACGATGTCCTGAATAAATTTTAACTTAAAGGAGAGAAAAAAATGAAAGGAAATATGTTTGACAACTTGAAGATGGGCATCAAGCTGACAGGGACATTTGCATTTGTTTTTTTATTTGTGACAGCCATGATGCTGAGTGGCGCCAAAGTGCGCATGAACGCGTTGCGCGGACTGGATGCCCAATACAGCCAGTATGTAACGGACGTTCGGGAAACCGGCGAGTTGAAAACCGGTCTGGAGAAATTAGAAAAGCATATTTTTAGCTATGTCGCGATGCCTGCACCGAGCGTCAAGATTCAGGAAAGCATCAAGCAGGAAACGGCATCCATCGAGCAAATCATACAGCGGTATAAAGGCAGGCAGCTTGATGCAGAGGAAAACAATTTCGTGACCGAGTTAGACACAACCTGGCCGGAAATGCAGCGTGGTTATAAGGAGGTCGTGAGGCTGGCGATGGAAGGGAAAAACGATGAAGCCGGCCGTTTGTTATCTGAAGGAAGCTCTTTGGATAAGGCCCAGACAAAAATAGCGTCGGCCATCAGCAATCTGGGTGACTATAATGCCAGTAAAAATCAGGCAATCATTAAAGATACTCTCCATGGCAAAGGTGGTTTTTCTGGTCTTCTGTGGATATTTTCTGGTATTGGCGCTCTGATGTTGATTTCATTCGGTTTATTTATGAACTCGTCTCTAACTAAACCGCTGAAGCGATCCCTGGTGATGATGCACGAGTTGGAAAAAGGACACCTCTCCAAACGATTGCACATGAAAAGAAAGGATGAGATAGGCGATCTGACTCATGCGATGGATGCGTTTGCAGATCATCTTCAAAACAATGTTGTTTTCAATATGCAGCAGATCTCCGAGGGTAATGTTAATGTTACACCGGCCATTATTGACGACGAGGATGAGATCGGACCGGCGCTGCAAAAAATGACAGAAACGATTAAAGGTCTGGTTGATGAAATGAATCTTCTTACCCAGTCGGCCCTGGAAGGGCGATTGGACGTTCGGGGCAATGAAGAAGCCTTCAGTGGCGCTTACAGGGATATTGTGCGCGGCGTTAATCGGACGCTGGATGCAGCGGTGGGGCCGGTTACTGAGGCTTCATCAGTACTGGAGAGTGTTGCCGCCAAGGACATGACCGCCCGGATGATGGGAGACTACCAGGGGGATCATGCCAAGATCAAAGAATCCCTCAATATGGCGGTGGAGAATCTGGACAAGGCTCTGCAACATGTGGCCATTGGCGCCGATCAGGTTGCCGCGGCGAGTGTTGAGGTGAGCTCCGGGGGGCAGTCATTGTCTCAGGGCGCCAGTGAGCAGGCCAGTTCTCTGGAAGAAGTATCCAGTTCCCTGCAGGAGATGTCGTCCATGACCAAGCAGAATGCCATTAACGCCAGAGAAGCAAAAGGCGTTGCGGAAGAGGCACGGGGCAGTTCAGAGAAGGGCGTAGAGAGTATGAACCGGATGTCTTCGGCCATTAACAAGATCAAGACTTCTTCTGATGCCACGGCCAAGATCGTCAAGACCATCGATGAGATCGCTTTCCAGACGAATCTGCTGGCTCTGAACGCCGCGGTGGAAGCGGCGCGGGCCGGAGATGCGGGCAAGGGTTTTGCGGTCGTTGCGGAAGAAGTCCGGAATCTGGCGATGCGCAGCGCAGAGGCGGCCAAGAACACGGCCAATTTGATCGAAGAAGCGGTCAAGAATTCGGAGAACGGCGTGTCCATCAATTCGGAGGTTTTGAAAAACTTCCAGGAGATTACCGAAAAGATCAACAAAGTCAGTCAGGTTGTTGCGGAGATTGCGGCGGCGTCGGAGCAGCAGGATCAGGGCATCAGCCAGGTGAACAAGGCGGTGGAGCAACTCAACCAACTGACGCAGCAGAATGCGGCGAATGCGGAAGAATCAGCGAGCGCTGCCGAGGAGATGTCTTCGCAGTCCGAGGAGATGCGCAGCATGGTTGCCGGATTCCGATTGTCGATGTCCAACGATTTTACGAGGGCGCTGCCTGCCGGCGGCCAGTCGTCGTATCAAGCAGGCATGGGGAAGAAGGGTGGCCGGGCTTTGGCCGGTGTTCAACCGGATCCCCGTAAAGTCATACCGCTGGATGAATCCGATCACGATGTATTAAATAAGTTTTGATGGAGCCCGTAGATAAGATTTGAAGAAAATGCTGTGCTTCTTTATCAGCAGAGCAGAATACGAAAAAAGGTTGATGAGAAAAACAAAATGGATTCGGAAGCCGGCGACACAATAACGGATTATTATTCATTAGAAATTTCTTTCAAACAGTTTGATAAAATCAGTGGACTGGTTTATCAAATTTCCGGGATAGATTTGCACGAGGGCAAGGAAGAACTCGTCCGGGCGAGGCTTTTAAAAAGGCTCCGGCATCTTAAAATAGGAAACTTCGAGCGTTACATCAAATATCTGACGGAAGATAAAAGCGGAGCAGAATTACGGGCGATGGTGGACGTACTGACCACCAACAAAACGCATTTCTTCAGAGAGTCCGAACACCTTGATTTTTTAAGGGATCACGTTCTTCCTCATCTGGGCAAGGGACCAACTCGAATATGGAGTGCCGGCTGTTCTTCCGGAGAGGAACCGTATTCAATCGCCATTGTTTTATGTGAAGCCATCCCCGATATCGCGATACGTGATATCAGGATTCTGGC
Source organism: uncultured Smithella sp. (assembly GCA_964479225.1). GTDB lineage: Bacteria > Desulfobacterota > Syntrophia > Syntrophales > Smithellaceae > Smithella. The sequence continues at coordinate 13,164 of CAYZLL010000039.1, read as the reverse complement.
GACCGACATTTCGGATCGGATGATGGAAAAAGCCCGCAAGGGCATCTATGATGGAGAAACCATCAAGATGCTGCCGCCGTTATTGAAACAAAAATATTTTGAAAGTGCCAAGGCCGGCACCGGACGACAGTATCAGGTGATTTCACAACTCCAGTACCTGATCAGTTTTGCCAAACTGAATCTGATGGAGGAATGGCCGATGCGGGGGCCATTTGAAGCCATCTTCTGTCGCAATGTCATGATTTATTTTGACAAGCCTACTCAGGAAAAATTGGTAGGAAGATTCTGGTCCTTGTTGCGCGAGGGCGGGTATTTATTCGTGGGACATTCGGAAAGTCTGACTTTTCTGAAACACGATTACCAGTATCTGCAGCCGGCCGTTTACCGGAAAGTAAAACCGTCGGAAATGGATCAAAGAAAACGCGCGGGAGCAAAAGGAAAGTAATTATTTATGGTTTACACGGTGGGAGTGGCCGATATCAAAATATCGGGAGAACCTGAAGATTTATTGATTACCTATGCGTTGGGCAGTTGCCTGGGGATAACGGTTTACGACTTCAAAAGGAAAAAGGGCTCCCTCCTGCATTGCATGTTACCGGATTCCAGTATCGACCGGGAAAAAGCAGCGGGCAATCCTTCCGTATATGTGGACAGCGGTATGAAAGTCATGCTGGATGATTTTTACCGGAATGGTTCCCGCAAGAGTGATCTGATTCTCCGGGTAGCCGGCGGATCCAGCTCAAAACTGAATGAAGCCGAAGATTTTTTTCAGATCGGCCGCCGCAATTTTGTCAGTTTGCGTAAATATTTGTGGGATGAAGGATTGATGCTGAAAGCTTTTGATGTCGGAGGGTATGGATCACGAACGGTGACGCTGGAAATAGCAAATGGGAAAATGATCATCAAGTCGCAAGGTTCCCTTAAAGAACTTTAAGCAGGATGTGCCTTTTAGGGATAAGATAAAAGTATAAGATTAAATAGGAGAAGATGAAATGGCTTTAAATATTCTAGTGGTCGATGATAGCGCAGTCATGAGATCCATTATCATCAAAACACTGAAAATGACAGGGCTCCCTCTGGGGGAAATCTGGGAGGGAAATAACGGGGAGGAAGGCTTGCGGATTCTGCAGGAAAAATGGATCGACCTGGCCCTCGTCGATATTCACATGCCGGTTATGGATGGTGAGGAAATGATTAATCACCTGCGGGAAAACGAACAGTACCAGAATCTGCCGGTCATCGTGGTCAGTTCAGAGAGCGATCCCACCAAGATAGAGCTGATGCACAGAAAAGGCGCCACGTTTATCCACAAACCTTTCAAACCGGAAACTTTAAAAGAAGTCATGATTGCCGTTACGGGGGTGAGCAATGAATACACAGATTGACAGCGATGTGAAAGCAAAGATCGAAAGAACCCTTTACGAGTCCTCGGTGAGTACTTTTGAAGACACCTGCTTTATGTACCTGGCTCCGGAACTGGAGGAAGAACAAGAAGATTTGCCGCTTCAGGCGGCTTCCGAGGCACGGTATAAGGGGGACTGGACGGGAAAGCTGCTAATCGAGGCCCGAGGCGGTATGCTGGAGGGCATCGCGTCCAATATATTAAGCATTGATGATCCCAGTTTTCAGCAGAAAAAAGATGCTTTGGGAGAAATCGCCAATATCATCTGTGGCAATGTCGTGATTTCTCTGGGAAGACACGGCAAGATCTCCAAAATTGAAAGCCCGCGGTTTTTAAGTGAGGAGGAATTACTGGAAGAAGAGGATATCGGTTCTCTTGTGGCCAGTGTTACTCTGAATTTTTTCGAGGGGCGTACCGATATCAAATTTTATGTGGACGGATACTCTGCCGATAAGGAGCGCAACAGTGATTAAGGTTTTGATTGTCGACGATTCCGCTTTGGTTCGCAAGGTGCTGACCGAGGAGCTTTCCCGCTACAGCGATATTGAGGTTGTGGGAGGCGCCATCGATCCCTACGTCGCCCGTGACAAAATCGTGCGGCTGAAACCGGATGTCATCACGCTGGATGTCGAAATGCCGAGGATGGATGGACTTTCATTTTTATCCAAACTGATGAAATTTTATCCCATGCCGGTTGTTGTGGTCAGTTCCCTGACGCCCAAAAACAGCCAGAATGCCATCAGAGCGCTGGAACTGGGGGCCGTGGAAGTCATCTGCAAACCGGGTTCGAGCCTGTCGGCGCCGGATATAGCAAAATCTCTCGTTGAAGCCATCCGGGCGGCATCCCGTGCCCAGGTGGGTAAAGCGGCCCCGGCAGATTTCGTTGATAAAGAAAGCACACCCGGATACAAAATTCAGTTAAACACGACACACAAAGTGGTTGCCATTGGCGCGTCCACCGGCGGCACCATCGCCATTGAAAAACTGTTAACCGCCATGCCGATGAACATTCCCGGCATTCTGGTGGTTCAGCATATGCCGGAATATTTCACAGCCAGTTTTGCCGAGCGTTTGAACAGCATCTGCAAAATTGAGGTCAGAGAAGCCAAAGACGGCGACACGGCGGTGCCGGGGCTGGCGTTGATCGCTCCCGGCGGGCATCATATGCTGCTGGAACGCAGCGGGGCCTTTTATCAGGTCCGGATTAAAGGCGGTCCCATGGTGCATCATCAGAGGCCCAGCGTGGATGTGTTATTCCACTCCGTGGCCAAGCAGGCCGGTGCCAACGCGATCGGCGTGCTGCTGACCGGAATGGGAGCTGACGGCGCTGAAGGACTTCTGGCGATGAGGAATAATAAAGCTTATACGATCGCTCAGGATGAAGCGACTTCTGTTGTTTTCGGCATGCCCGGTGAGGCCGTCAAGATGGGTGCGGCCTGCGATGTATTGCCGCTTCCGGACATTTCAGGACGGATTGTCAAACGTCTGACCGGTGAAAATAAAGACCATCAATAAAACATCGACGTCATGAATAATAGTTACCGGATCTGTTCCAGCCATTTATTCAAGAGCTTTGTTTCTTTTTCTTTCCATTGCGGAGAGAACCGTATCTGTAAAAAAGAATCATAAAGTTTATCCACAGTCTTGACTGCGTTTTCAACGAGGTAAATTCTTTCCAGCAGACCTCCCGCGGGATCCTCCGGTGTTTCCTGCCAGTCCGCAGCGGGCAATTTTAACGATTGCATATCAAAAGAATCGGCCTTGAGTGAAAATTCCCACTCGTTATGGTCCTGAATCAGTTTGATGCCCGCTTCCTTGACTTTTTTCCCCTGCCGGATGGCTTCCTTGCCTTCGGTGAGCTCGGCGTGAATGCCGTGACAGACGACGCCCTGGGCATATTCGCCTTCTCCGGCTTCCAGAGCAATTCTCTTCAGAAAATGCAATTCCACTTCTTCTTTGCCGGACAGGGTGATCCGGCCGTTGCGCTCTTCCGCTTTGAACCAAAGCCAGGTCAGGAATTCGCGTCCGATGAGCGCCGCGTTCTCCAGGGATTCCGGTTTTTTGACGATAAGCGGATGCTCATGGGGTGAAAAACGCTTCAGCGTCAGCGCAAAAGTCTTCTTGAACAAATCAGCAAAATCCTGTGCGACATTGTCGGAAAGCGATGAAAAATAGAGCGTATTCTGACTGACCGCCCAGCAGACATCGTAAAACGAAGGAACAGGATCAATTTTTTTCAGCAGCTCCAGTTTAATCTTGTCTTTGATTGCCGAAGCCTGTTGTTTATGCAGCCTGCTCTTGCCGCTTTCGGCCAGCTGGCGCCTTTCTTCCTCCATGATTTTTATCTTCATCAATTTAGCGGGAATCACCTTGCGGTCAACGCGCAAAGAAAAAATCAGATAATCGCCCAGCGCGTAATTGGCATTCTGGAAATGGCTATCGAGAATATCGGTCAGAGAAACCCAACCCATGGTTTTTTCTTCCGTGGATTTAAAAGAATCCTGATACGAATTGGCCTTGATCCGGCTGTTGACAAAATTTAAAAACGCTTGCGGTAACGGTCCCTCCACGTGAAAACGGGAGAAGGTAAAACTGCCTTTCAGTAAACTCATCACTCACTCCTTCATAAGGCGTGCAGCCTATCTTACGGCAGGGCAACGTGTCAAGAATTTATGGGGATTTCGTATGAAAATTTAATGATTCTATCATCTGCGGCTGAAATATTTATACCAAGTTGCTTTCAAAAATTGAACGATGAATTATTGAAAGCTTGCTTGGTATTATACCGAGTAAATCATTCTTCTTAATATCTGATATGTAACTGGTATTATCCGTGGACAGCGGTTTTTTTTTGTGTTAGGTGAGCTTCATATTGCAAGAAAAACCAGCAATACGACTTGAAAATCACTGCTTATTATGCGGTAGCTTGCTGTTTGAACACGGCAGGGTTCCGGATTCTGTCGGAGGTGATTCCACTGAAAATAAAAAAAATAGGCATTGTTGCCAATACGGAAAAAGAAAAAATTGCCGATCACGTTCTTTCCTTGAAGCAATGGCTGGAAGCAAAGGGTGTGCAGGTATTTCTGGAGATGGAAATTGCCAGAAAAATTTCTTCAAATGACGGATTCGCCTGGAACGACCTGGCGAAAAAATCGCAAATGGTCGTTGTTCTCGGGGGAGACGGAACGATGCTGCGCACGGCGCATTACCTGGCCGGGCACAGAGTTCCCATTCTGGGCATTAATCTGGGCAGTTTCGGTTATCTGACCGAAGTCAACTTAAATGAGATCCATGCGACGCTGGACTTAATTATCCGGGGCAAATTTGTAACGGAAAAAAGAATGATGCTGGATGTTAGCGTCAAGAACGGAAAAACCGTTACCCACGTCGGCAGTGTTTTGAATGATGCCGTGATTAATCGCGGCGACTTGTCCCGCATGAACGAACTGGAAGTTGATATCAATGGCGAGTACCTGACAACGTACAAGGGCGACGGTCTGATTGTTTCCACGCCCACCGGTTCCACCGCCTATTCATTATCTGCCGGCGGTCCCATTGTCTTTCCGGGCAAGGACCTGATTATTGTCAATCCCATTTGTCCCCATATGCTGACGAATCGTCCGATCATTTTTTCCGAAAATTCCAGTTTGCAAATAACACTCTGGTCCAAAGATCAGGGGGCTATGCTGACGTTGGACGGACAGGAGGCCTACAAAATTAAATCAGGCGACGCCGTTGTGGTAAAAAGATCGAAGCATGTTACGATGCTTGTTCTTTCTCCCTTCCGCAGCTACATGGAAATCCTGCGTTCCAAACTCGGCTGGGGGGACTTGCCTCCGGGAGCCAGGAAAAGAAAAAATGCTTAATGATCTGAGCATAAAAAATTTTGCCATTATCGATGAACTTCATCTGTCATTCAGTGAGGGTTTGAATGTCATTTCCGGAGAAACGGGTGCGGGAAAATCCATCATTATCGGTGCGGTCAGTCTGCTGCTGGGAGACCGGGCGACAACCGACATGATCCGCTCTCAGGCGGACACGGCAACGGTGGAAGCCGTTTTTGATATTTCCGGTAATAGGCCGTTGCAGGCCAAGATTGCCGCGATGGGATTTCCGGAAACGGAAGAATTGATCATCCGCCGGATTATTTCCCATGCCGGAAAAAACAGAGCTTTTATCAACGGACAGTCGGCGACGTTAACGAATTTATCGGCAATCAGCGAACTGCTGATCAATATCTGCGGTCAGCATGAGCATCAGGTCATTCTCAATGCTGAAAATCATATCGACATCCTCGATGAATTCGGCAACTGTCTGATCCAAAGAACGGATTATGAGGCGATTTATAATCGGTATCAGCACGTCAAAAGTGAAATAGACCGATTGAGGGGGTTGAGTCGGAGCCGGGAGGAAAAAACCGATTTGTATAAGTTTCAGCTCAAGGAGATTGAAGACATTCTTCCCCAACCGGAAGAAGATGCAACGCTTGCCCATGAGAAAAAAGTTCTGATCAACGCCCGGAAACTGACGGACTGTGCCAATCGCGCCTTCGACTTGCTTTACGGGGATAAAGATTGCGCCATGGTAAAGCTCAAAGAAGTTGAAAATCAGATCAAAGAGATCAAGAAAATAGATGCCAGCCTGAACATCGCCGATGCCGATATGGAAGGCAGTGTTATTGCGCTTCAGGACGCGGCGCTGACCCTGCGTGATTACACGAAAAATATTTATTTTGACGAAGGCAGGCTGACGGCAATCGACGATCGTCTGGAACTGCTCAATCGATTGAAAAGAAAGCATGGCGGGACACTGGAGGCGGTGCTGAACAAAAAACAGGAAATAGAGGCATCCCTGAAAACGGTATTTTCACTGGAAGAAGAACTGGAAAAGTTGAACGATGAAAAAGATAAAATCAAAGAGGATTTGAGAAAAAGCGCCGGGAAACTTTCCGGGAAAAGACAGGAAGCGGCAAAAAAACTGGAAGATGCTGTTGACGTGGAAATCCGTGCCTTGAATATGCCCCACGCGGCTTTTTCTGTCAACTTCAGCAAAGCGACCGGTGATGTTTCCGAATCATTCGGGCCGAAGGGCATGGATGAAATCGAATTTTATTTTTCCGCCAACAAGGGAGAGGAAGCAAGACCGCTCAACAAGGTTGCTTCAGGCGGCGAGCTGTCGAGAATCATTCTGGCGCTGAAAAATGTTTTATCGCGCACCGGCTCTGTTTCCTCCATTGTTTTCGATGAAGTCGATAACGGGATCGGAGGGGCTGTAGCGGAAATTGTCGGCCGCAAACTCAAAGAAGTTTCGTGCAACCATCAGATTATATGTATTACCCACTTGCCGCAAATTGCCTGCTTTGGTGAAAAACATCTGCATGTTTCCAAAAAGATCGTGAAGGGCAGAACGGTAACCTCGGTGAACGAACTGGATGACGACCGCCAAATTGAAGAAATCAGCCGCATGCTCGGCGGCGTTCAGGTTACGGAAACAACCCGTGAGCATGCCCGTGAAATGCTGAACAACTCACGTTCCTATAAATTGCATAAGACAGGAGAAAAAAGATGTTGAGAAAAGCGCGCATTGAAGATGTCAAGACGATCCATCGGATGATCAATTTATCGGCGGGAAAGGGCGAAATGCTGCCGCGCGCGCTGACGGATCTTTATAATTCCCTGCGGGATTTTTTTGTTTTTTATGATGAAGAGGAATCAAAGATAACCGGCGTTTGCGCGATGAATATCATCTGGGAAAACCTTGCGGAAATCCGTTCGCTTTATGTGGATGAAAATCACCGGAAGAAAGGCGTCGGCAGAAAACTTGTGGAGGCCTGTATCTCCGAAGCCATTACGGTAGGACTTTTCAAAGTTTTTACCCTGACTTACAAAAAAGATTTTTTTGCCCGGCTGGGCTTCCGGGAAATCGACCGGGGGCTGTTGCCTGAAAAAATATGGTCTGACTGTTTTCACTGTTCCAAATATCCCGATTATTGTGATGAAACGGCAATGATTGTGGAGCTATGAGATATTCTCTGAAAATATTGCTATTCACGGTATTGGTCGCGTTGCTTCATGGTTGTGTCCATGCAGTGCCTGAAACTTCTGTAAAACATCACCAAACATTTATTCCCGTTGTTGCTGATGATCTGGATTTCACCGATGACCTGGACAGGGAATCGTTGGAAGTGGCGATTGAACGCAGCATTCACTTTTATGAAAAAGCCGGTCGCCATAAAGTTTATCATATCAATGGTCAGTCCATCCAGGCTCAGACATTTAAAGAAACACTGATCGCCTTTCGCGACATTCTAAAAAAGACAGATAATCAAGCCGATTTAAAAAAAAGAATGGTCGCGGAATTTCAAGTTTATCGCGTTTCCGGTTTTGATGACGAAGGCAGTGTGCTTTTTACCGGTTATTATGAGCCGCTCCTCGAAGGTTCTCTGGAACGCACCGGGAAATTCAAATACCCACTTTATCGCGTTCCACCCGATTTAATAAAACAGCAAAATCAGATCGGACGGATGGACGGCGGTAAATTTGTTTCTTACCACAGCCGCCGCGAAATTGATGCCGAAGGTGTTTTACGGGGAAGAAATCTGGAACTGCTCTGGGTCTCTGATCCGCTGGAATTGTTTTCCCTGCACATTCAAGGCTCCGGAAAGATTAAACTGGAAGACGGCAATATTTTATCAGTCGGTTTTGCGCAATCCAATGGCCGCGACTTTCGCAGTGTTACCAAATTTATGCTGGAGGGTGGCAGGATAAAAAGCTCCGAAGCGAATTATCGACACGATTTCTTAAAAGGGAAAAGCGACGGAGAAATTTATGAAATATTAAGTCATAATGAACGATACACTTTTTTTCGTTTTCTGGAAACAGATCCGGTCGGTTCTTTGGGAGAACCGGTGACGCCCGGCCGATCCATCGCGACCGATCCTGATTATTTTCCCGAGGGTGCGCTGGCCTTCATCCGCTTGCAGAAACCTGTTTTTGATGACGGAGGGAAATTTGTGGAGAAAACGGATTTTTCCCGCTTTGTGCTTAGTCAGGATATGGGTTCGGCCATCAAAGGACCCGGCCGGGTCGATCTTTTCTGCGGCTTCGGCGAAAAAGCAGAATACACCGCCGGTACGATGAAAGAAAAGGGCGCATTATATTTACTGATTCAAAAATAAAGGATTCAGATGCATATCGTTGATGAACGGGCCTGCTGAAATTCAACGCGTCTGGTGAAAAACACCATTATCCCTGTTGATTGGTTTGTTTATGTTAAGCTTTTCATAGATGTTTAGTAATTATTTGTTTTTGATTTTACTGGATAAATTTCACTAATTATCATAAAATCCAAACAACCTTTAGAAGTGGCTTGTATCTTGCTGCGTTTTAGATTTACGGATTAGTTTGTACATCCAATAAACTCAATTTCACAGGTAGGCCATGTTAAAAGTTTTCAGGAAGGAAGGGCAGCAAGGTTTCACACTCATCGAGCTGATGATTGTCATTGCGATTATCGGCATACTGGCTGCAATCGCCATACCTCAGTTTATTACATACAGAAAAAGAGGCTATGTCGCCTCCCTCAACAGCGATGCCAAAAATGCTTATACTTTATCCCTGGCCTATCTTATGGAAAATCCCAACGGCACTTTAACCGTTGCCGCGCTGAGATCAGCCGGTTTCGAACCTTCATCGAGTGCAACGCCGGATGTAACCTGGACAAATAATTTCAATTACACGATAACAATAACAGGTCCCGCCCGTTGGAGTTTGACTAAAAGTACCGCGGAAATGCGCGTTATTTCCGGTATCGCATCACTTGATCCCGCCAAGCTATGAATAATTGATCATTTTTTTGTTAAAGCCTCTGTTAATATTATTCATTTCTGTGCCATCAATAATGAAAGCAAAATGGCCGGATATTTTTTACACAACCATACGGTCATGAGGCCGTCCACCTCATGACCGTATGAAAAATTACCTTACCGTGTAGCCGTTTCCTTCCATGCAGGCGGACATGGCGTGTCGAAATTGCAGGGCCTTCTTTTCTTTATGGAAATCGCGCGCCTGACTTCTGTTCTGGTATGCTTCCTCCATTTGCCGGGCGTATTCCTGACGGGACATATCAGAGGTGGCTCCGGCTAAGGCACCGTAAGTTGATCCGATAATCGCGCCTTGGACAGCATGTCGCGGTCCGCCGATCAGGGCTCCCAATACGGCGCCGGCAATAGACATGGCCACGGTATCTTGTCCGGGCGGCGGCATGGGAACAACCCGAACGCGCTGCTGCGGTTCAATGGTTGATGCAGCGGGATCAAAACCGGTTTGATCAACCGCCCAGTTGTAGCATTCATAGTGATCACGTGATTGTTGCTCGGCGGACTGATGATTATTGGGGTAAAAATAAATTTGTGTAATGGCGGTACTGTTGTCATGAGGAGCGGGCTGAGTCATGACTTGCTCAGCGGGGTAATAATAACAGGCACTCACAAGGGAAACAGCTACAACGGACAGGCAAAGCATAAGCTGCTTAAAAAATTTCGTATTCATCATATTTTCCTCCATGCTGAAATGTTTTTTATAAAGTTTGGTTATAAATAACACTTTTTACAGGATAACTGAACTAATTTTATCGATTCTTGCAAGCTTCGGGAAACTTATCCGATCGCTGCTTTCACGCTTAATAATTATACTTGGCTGATGGCCAGCTTCTGATTGACATATCTGTTTATTATTTTTATACTTTCCTCAAGTGAAATAATATTTGAATGTTAGCCTGCGCATTGGAAGGGTGATATGGAAACAATTTTAGGAATCATTGTTGGCATCGGTTTGAGCGCGGCGTGCGGATTCCGTGTATTTGTTCCGTTGTTGATTATGAATCTGGCGGCTTTGAGCGGACACCTTCCGTTACCGGAGAATTTTGCGTGGATTGGCAGCACATACGCCACCATGGCTTTCGGTTCGGCAACGGTTCTGGAAATTATCGGTTATTATGTGCCCGGTGTTGATCATATTTTGGATGTGATTGCCACTCCCGCTGCTGTTGTTGCCGGAACGTTGACAACGGCGTCAATGGCCGTGGATCTGCAGCCTTTTCTCAAATGGACGCTGGCGTTGATTGCCGGAGGCGGGATAGCAGGACTGGTGCAGGGCTCCACGGTCGCGTTGCGTGCGAAATCCTCCCTGGCCACCGCCGGTACCGGAAATCCTTTTTTTGCAACGATCGAACTCGCCGGTTCTATTATCATAGCCGTTATGGCGATTCTTGTGCCCATTGTTTGTCTGATCTGTATTGCAGGGCTTTGCTTTTTTATTTTCAGAAAAATAGGCCGACTGATCTTTGGCAGGCGACAAGCTAAAACGGTTTAAGCTTGCCGGGAATATTTAGAAAAAAGGGGTATGTTCCTGATCAACCATCGGAACATACCCCTACGTTTTACGTGAATCTGTTATTACTTAGCAGCAGGAGCAGCAGGAGCGGGAGCAGCCGGTGCTGTTGCGGTAGCAGCCGGGGCTGCCGCGGGAGCGCTCATTCCCAGAGATTCCATGATTTTTAGTCCTTTATCTTTCAGCGAATTGGCACCGGTCAAGGCCTCCGCCAAGTTTCCGCTGGTGAAGCTCTGCTGTACCTTACCCCATTCTTCTTGAGCCGAAGCAAGGCCGACTTTGGCTTCTTCAAATTTTTCCTTGGTCAGATTTGCCGGAAGCTTTTTGGCTTTAGCCAGCTCGTCCACCTTGGTTTTGATGCCTTCAAACATTTTGGGAAGGTTCTGGCTCATTTCCGTCCATTTCTGAGTAAGCTCTTCCTTTTTGGCTTTTGCGGCTTCCAATACTTCTTTGGCTTTGCCGGCCAGAGCGGTTGCTTCTTCCATAGCGGCTTTATATTCGCCTTTGCCGAATTTATCCTTTACGGCGGCAAGTGTATCTTCCAGCGATTTGACTTCATCCGGAACAAACTTCACGGCTTCGGCTTTCGTTGCATTGACGGCTTCTTCCGCTGCTTTAATCGCCACGTCCGCCGCGTTTTTACCACCGGAGCAAGAAATTAAAAAAAATACACTGACTAACAATGCCATTGCCAAACATAATGTCTTCTTCATCACAATCCATCCTTTCTTTTTTTAGTTATTTATTTGGAAAAGGAAAGAGCATTTCCTGATCCACATATTGCTTCACTGTTTTTGTCGAATTCAAATTTTTGCTTTATCCAATGTTTACAATGACTGCCCGGCTTCACCCCCCTCCGTTTTTTCCTTTTTCCTGTTGAGTGTTTTTAAAACGAGTCCATTGAAAACAATTTGTTTTTAATAAAATTACTTATATTCGAGATTTAAAAAATAATCGAGTAAAAAATGTGTTTAAAAATATAAAGATTAACTTGACAGACAAAGTGCATTTTTTATATTTTAAATCAAAAGATGAGCATTTAATCGTGTGAGAAATTGATTAAAAAGCCAAAAAGGAAGGGAACGTATGCAAGAACACCGACATACAGAACGACTCCTGGAATATAACGAGATCACCACAACGATCCTCAAGGAAGACGGCAGTCCTGTTAAAGAAAAAAATTATTATGTTTTCAGCAAGGATATCTCTGAGACCGGCGCTAAAATTCAGGGGAATATTCCTTTGCCGATCGAGACCATGCTCAAAATTAATTTCAAGTTAAAAAAATTGCACAAGATCATTACCGTTTTCGGAAAAGTGAAATGGACCAAAACCATCATTGAAAATACGTATTATCAGACAGGTGTGGAATTTGTCGACACACCGGCGGAAGTGATTAGCCAACTTTTTGAGGATCACAACGTCCGGAAATAAGTTGCTGCTCAAGGGTTTCTTTGCTGATCGCTCCTGCACGCAGAATCACCGGCGGAACACTCGTTACATCGATAATGGTTGATGTTTGACCTCCGGGAGTTTTCCCTCCATCAACAATCGCATTGATTTTATCGCCCATTTGCTCAACAACAGCGGATGCCAGTGAACATTCGGGCGCGCCGGATAGATTGGCGCTTGTCGCCGTAAGCGGTCTGTGTATTGCTTGAGCTATTTTCAGAGCAATCGGATGGCTGGAGACGCGCAGGCCTATTTTCCCGGTACCGGCTGTCAGCAGCGGTGATACCTTCTTCGAGGCTGAAAATATGATCGTCAAGGCGCCCGGCCAGAACTCAGCCATCAGTTTTTGAGCTGCCGGTGGAATATTTGTAACCAGATGATAAATTTCATCAGGATGACCGATAATCAGAGAGATCGGATTTTTAAAGTTCCTGCCTTTGACGGTAAAAATTTTTTGTATTGCCTTTTCGTTGGTGGCATCCACTCCCAGACCGTAAAAGGTTTCCGTGGGATATGCGATGATGCCACCATGAACCAGGATTTCCGCCGCTCTGGAGATGATTTCTTCTTCAGACTGTTCTTTGTCCGGCTTCAGAATTTCGGGCATATCAGCTTTGCCTGTTTTTTCTCCACATCTTTTGCCATGGTCCTGATATACGCGATCAGCTTGTCATGGAGGCCCTTGTCTTCAACAGCCAGCATCCGCACGGCAAACAAAGCCGCGTTTTTGGCGCCGGCCTTGCCGATGGCCATGGTTGCCACGGGAATGCCTCCGGGCATTTGCACCGTGGAAAGCAGGGCGTCCAGACCGTGTAAAGATGTTGCATCAATGGGGACGCCGATGACCGGCAGGGTAGTCTGTGCGGCAATGACACCCGCCAGATGAGCGGCCGCTCCGGCGCCGACAATGATTATTTTAAC
>CAYZLL010000038.1:16094-18490 GCA_964479225.1 uncultured Smithella sp. | reverse complement strand
GTTTGTCCGGCAATTCATTGGGCGCAATGTATTCAATGGCGGAGAATAATCCCAGACCGCGGGAGAATTTATCTTTGTGCAGGAACTTGGTACCCGGATGATCCTTGGTGGGGCAGGGCCACTGAATGCCGCCTTTTTCCAGACGCTCGTAAGAAATTCCCGCATAGCTGGGTGTGACTTTTGCCACTTCTTCGAAAATCTCTTTGGCGGAAGCATATTTCATGGCGTAGCCCATCTTATTAGAGATGCCGCAGATGACTTCCCAGTCGGCTTTGGCTTCGCCCTGAGCTTCAACCGCTTTGCGAATCCTTTGAACGCGGCGTTCGGTGTTGCTGAACGTTCCATCCTTTTCAGCAAAGCTGGCGACCGGCAGAACGACGTCTGCCAGTTCAGCGGTTTCGGTCATGAATAAATCCTGGACAATCATTAAATCCAGTTTTTGAAGTTCTTTTTTCACATGCTGCAAATCGGGATCGGAAAGCATGGGGTTTTCGCCCATGATGTAAAGCGCTTTAATCGTGCCTTTTCCTGCCGCATCCATCATCTCCATGATGGTCAATCCCGGTTTGGGAGAAAGCTGCGCGTTCCAGGCCGCTTCAAATTTCTTGCGGGCATCCTCATTGGCCACCTGCTGATACGCCGGATAAACATTGGGCAGACCGCCCATGTCGCAGGCGCCCTGAACATTGTTCTGGCCGCGCAATGGATTCACGCCGCCGCCTTCGATACCGACATTGCCGCAAATCATGGAAAGATTGGCCATACTCTTGACGTTATCCGTGCCGCTGATGTGCTGGGTAATGCCCATGGCGTAAAGAATGCTGGCTCTATCAGCCTGCGCATACATTCTGGCGGCTTTCTTCAAATCTTCCGCAGGCACGCCGGAAATCTTTTCAACGTATGCCGGTGTGTATTTTTCGACGGTCTTCTTCAAAGCGTCGAATCCTTCGGTTCTATCTTTCACATATTCTTTGGCATAAAGACCTTCGGCGATAATGACATTGATCAAACCGTTGATAACGGCGACATCGGTTCCGGGATTCTGGCGGAGCCAGATATCAGCGTATTTGACCAGATCAATTTCGCGGGGATCAATCACGATCAGTTTCGCGCCGCGCTTGGTAGCCCGCTTAACCTTGGCGCCGATGACCGGATGATTCTCTGTGGTGTTGGTGCCTGTTGCCAGAATCAGGTCTGTGAATTCAATTTCATCTATGGAGTTCGTCATTGCACCGCTGCCGAATGTGGCGGCCAGACCGGCCACCGTTACGGAGTGTCAAAGCCGGGCACAGTGATCGACATTATTGGTGCCGATTGCCGCCCGCATGAATTTCTGGAACACGTAATTTTCTTCATTGGTGCAACGGGCCGAAGATAGACCGGCAATGCTGTCGGCGCCGTTTTCTTTTTTAATTTTGGAAAGCTTGTCTGCGATAAACGTAAAGGCTTCATCCCAGGAAGCTTCCTGGAAGTCTTGGTTTTTCTTGTAGCGGATCAGAGGCTTTTTCAGACGATCGGGATGCGCTACGAAATCCATGCCGAAACGGCCCTTCACGCAAAGGCTGCCTTCATTGGGCTGGCCGTATTCGCGATTGCCCATAACCTTGACGATTTTATTATCCTTGGTGAAGAGATCCATCTGACACCCGACACCGCAGTAGGTGCAAGTGGTGCGGACTTTATTGAGCTCCCAGGGACGGCCGGCAAATTTCGCCTGCTTGAAGGTGATGGCGCCGGTAGGACAAACCTGAACGCACTCACCGCAGAAGTAGCAACTCGAGTTGATGTAATCTTCGTCAAACGCGGGACCAACTTTGGCCCGATAACTGCGTTTGGCAAAATCCAGTACTTCGTTGACCTGAATTTCGTTGCAGGCGCGAATGCAGCGGCCGCAAAGGATGCACTTGTTCAAATCGCGTGCAATCATGGTATTGCTGTTGTCCAGCGCGTAACCGGGAGCTTTGATTTCAAAACGGGGCTGATCAATCTTCAGCCAGTAAACAAGATTCTGCAATTCGCACTGGCCGTTTTGTTCGCACATCAGGCAGTTATGGTCGCCCGATGACCACATTAATTCAATGATCATTTTCTGCGCGTTGCGTACCGCCGGGGTATTGGTGCGGATAACCATATTCGGACTTACCGGCATGCAGCATGATGCCACCAGAGACCTTGCGCCTTCCTGTTCCACAACACAAACACGGCAGGCGCCGACATTGGTTGTTTTGGCGTAATGGCAAAGGGTCGGAATAAAAATTCCGTTGTCACGGGCGCATTCCAGAACTGTCTGACCGGCAGTCGCTTCAACATCCTTCCCGTCTATCTTGATAGGTATTTTTTTCTCCATGTTCTTCTCCAATCTATGATGATTTATACTCTTTTTTTGAAAAGAGTTT
>CAYZLL010000038.1:14882-15994 GCA_964479225.1 uncultured Smithella sp. | reverse complement strand
CGGGCAAGAGCGTTATAAACATTGGCGCGGAAGTCCAGTTTCTTTTCCGGGTAGGGGATTTCGTTAGATCTGAAAATGATGCACGGGCGGGGATATGCTTCACGCCGAATCAGAGTAAGTTTCTCCAGTGCTTCGCGCCGGATGCCGTTTAATATGCTTGCCGGTAGAAAACCCGGCTCATTGGGCTGAATAGTCAAACCGATCAGCCGAAACGGTGTGTTGCCTGTTTTGTGCAACTGTTTTTCAATTTGCTCTTTAGCGAGGGAAGCATTCCGGGAAGGCTCAAATAAAACATCATTTATCACGGTGGCTTCATGGCCGTCTTCATCATTCACGGTCAGTTGAATGAACATCTCTTTCTGAACAAAATCCATCTTCACGCGAATCAAACGGCTGGCGGATGTCTTCTTCAAAAGTCTGTTCAGCGTAATGTCATAATTGCGATAGATGGGGGTGCCGATCTCCAATTCTCTCATACTGTTCGGATAGATTTTTCCGTTATCCACACGGTTTACCCGGAACCCTGTCAACTCATTCTGGCCGGTAAAGAAGCAAAGACCGTCACCGTTTTGCAGATCCTCGCGGGCTATTTGAAAATAATCTTTTCCTACAGCGGTGATTTTTCCCAGATACTGCCCGATGGATTTTTGCGTATCCGGGGAAGCAATTTTTTCCCTTTGGCCGGAAATAAAGTATTGCGTATAGCCCCGATTAAAGGTTCTGTCCGGATCAGGTGTAAAGGCAAACTCACTATGGCCGGAACTGCTGCGCCGGAATCCAGAATTGCCATTGATGAATTCATCAATCATCCGACGATAAGCGGCCGTTACATTCTTGACGTAATCAATCCCCTTGTATCTTCCTTCAATTTTAAAAGAGGTCACCCCGGCCGCAACCAGCTCCGGCAATCGATTCAGCAAATTCAGATCCCTGAGGGAGAGAAGATATTTATTTTTCAGGATGGTGTTGCCTTCGCCATCCAGAAGGGTATAGTGGGATCGGCAGGGCTGAGCACAAACGCCGCGATTGCCGCTGCGTCCCGCCACGGCGTGACTCAGATAACATTGCCCGCTGTAGGAAACGCACAACGCGCCGTGCACAAAGGATTCCAG
>CAYZLL010000038.1:0-14782 GCA_964479225.1 uncultured Smithella sp. | reverse complement strand
GATAACATTGCCCGCTGTAGGAAACGCACAACGCGCCGTGCACAAAGGATTCCAGTTCTATTTGACTCGTTTGGCCGCGAATGTCGGCAATCTCGGAAAGACTCAGTTCTCTGGCTAGAATGACTCTTTTGAAGCCCGCCTCCTCAAGAAACCGCACCTTTTCCGGTGTGTTGTTGTGCATCTGTGTGCTGGCAATGAGCGGAATCGGCGGAGGATCAAGCTCCAGCAAACCGACATCCTGAATAATCAAACCATCGGCGCCTAATGCGTAAATTTCCCGGATAAGATCCAGGGACTCGGCAATTTCCTCATCCGTCAGAATGGTATTGAGCGCTACATAAACTTTGGCGTAATAAGAATGTGCATACTCGATCAGACGGGAAATTTCGGCAAGGCTGACACCTGCACCGGCCCGAGCACTGAATTTCGGCGCGCCGACATAAACGGCATCTGCGCCGTGATCGATGGCGGCCATGCCGATTTCAGCGTCGCCGGCCGGAGCCAGCAATTCCAGTGCTGTGATCATTCATTTACTCCCGAGAGCAAAAGTTTTTTCTTGGACGACCCTGTCCATGAAATTCGTAATGATTGTTTTGGCTTCATTCACCGAAGAATAAGACACGGTTCTCATCATCGGGCTGCCGGCAATCATGGCGGATAAGATGCGTCCCGGCTGGACACGATGCAGGCACAGAACAGGTTTCTTCAGCGCTGTCGCCCAGCCCAGTTCGTATCCCACACCCAGAGACGGCATTGTGACCTCAGCCACGACCAGATCACATTGCGTCAGCCAGGCCATGTCGCGGTCGTGGATGTGGCGATCATCGGGGCCATCATCCCCTTTTGCCGAAAGTTTGGCATCCCCCACATGTTCCGTCAAGACCTCCCCGTAAGATCTTAACCAGGTAATCATGGTTTCGTATAGCGCAGCGTCATCCCGTCCCGCGCGGATGGCTCCGGCAAAATATATTTTCATCTTTTCTTCATCTCATGCCACGGGGATAATTTTTCATCCTGATACCACTGAAGGGCAGACACGTTCAACATTTATTTGATTTCGGTAGTCAACGCAATTCCTTGTTTGCGCCTTTTATAAAAACACTATGTATGTCCGATAAAAATCGACAGCTTACGTTTCCCGGGCGTTATTTGTTTTGACATAACATCATTCTTCATATACTTAATAAAAAACAACTTTTATCCGGATGAAATTAAGCTGGATTAAGTTTAATGAAAGCGAACCGTAGAAATGACCGAAAAGAACAACGAAACACATCAAAAAAAAGATTTGGCTGCTATCCTGCGACAAACGGAAGAAAAATTGAGGGAGGCAGAAGAAAAATGTTCCATACTGGTCGAAAACGCGATGTACGGTGTGCTCATCGTTCAGGACATGATTATTAAGTACGCGAACAAACGCACCGAGGAAGTTTCCGGTTATGCGGTCCGGGAACTTGTCGGAATGCCGATTCTCAATCTTGTTGTGCCCGATCAGGCGCCTGCGGTAGCTCAAAGAATTAGCCAGCGGGAGAAAAACCAGCCGCTTCCTGAAATATTTCACACCCGTATGTTATGCAAGGACGGAACATTCAGAGATATCGAGATGGCCGGCAAAATGTTCACTTACGGCGGAAAACCGGCTCTCATTACCGCGGCAAAAGATATCACCGAACACAAACTGGCGTTAAAATTAGTCAGGGATAATGAAGAGAAGTACCGCTTGCTGGCAGAACATACAAAGGACCTAGTATGGCTGATGGATGTGGATATGAATATCACCTATGTCAGTCCATCCGTGGAAAGGTTAATGGGTTATTCGGCGGAAGAGATTAAAAAGCTGCCGCTGGAAAAATTACTCACATCAGCATCTTTAAAAAAGGCAACCCGGTTCATTTCCATCAGTATGCCCAAAGCCATCAAAGCATCTTTTAAAGATCTGATATTCAGGACACAGGAACTCGAATTCATTCTCAGGAACGGTCAGACCATATGGGGAGAATGCTCCTTCAATTTCATCAGAGATGATCAAGGAAATGTCTTATCCATCCTGGGCGAAGTGAGGGATATCACCGAGCGCAAACTGGCGGAAGAAAAACTGCATCAGAGCGAAGAAAGATATCGCACCATTCTGGAAGATATTCAGGAGGGCTATTTTGAAATTGACCTTAAGGGTAATTTTACCTTCTTTAATGATACCGTATGCCGGGTTCTGGGTTACTCCCGTGAGGAACTGATGGGAATGAACAACCGGCAATACACGGCGCCAGAAGAGCTGAAAAAAGTCTTTGAAGCGTATCATAGAGTTTACAAAACAGGAGAATCCAAGAAGGACTTAGTCTGGCAGATTACCGGGAAGGACGGAACGAAAAAATATGTCGAAGGTTTTATCTCTCTTTTGAAAGATGCATCGGGTAAAATAAAAGGATTCAGAGGCATTAGCCATGATATTACAGAACGCAAAATAGCGGAGGAAAAACTCAAGCAAACGCTGGAGAGCCTCAGGAGAGCGGTAGGCACAACTATTCATGTCTTAGCGTCCGCTCTGGAATCACGTGACCCTTATACAGCGGGTCATCAGGTTCGCGTTGCCGACATTGCCCGCGCCATTGCCACCGAGATCGGATTGGATAAGGAAATAATCGAAGGCATCCGCATGGCCGGAGTCATTCATGACATCGGAAAATTATCCATACCCACTGAGATATTGACAAAACCCACCAAACTGACCAGCTTGGAATTTTCCCTGATCAAAGAACATGCGCAGCTCGGCTATGAGATGCTCAAGGATATTGAATCTCCCTGGCCGCTGGCGAACATCGTTCTTCAGCATCACGAACGGATGAATGGTTCAGGCTATCCCGGAAACCTGAAAGAAGATGAAATTCTGCTGGAGTCACGCATTCTGGCCGTTGCCGATGTTGTGGAGGCGATGGCGTCCCACCGGCCTTATCGCCCTTCCCTGGGCATTGAATTTGCTCTGGAAGAGATCGAGAAAAACAGCGGCATTCTTTATGATGCTTTTGTCGCAGAGGCCTGCCTGAAATTATTCAGAGAGAAGGGTTATCAACTCACGTAAAACTGATAATACCCCGGCTGAAAACAAGAAAATGTCCGAACGAAAAAGAACGCAAGGATAATCGTCAGCGCAGAACATTCCACTCGCAGGATGGACATCGCTTCACAGCTTTCGCCCTTTTCCAAAGATATAGAGATGGCAGCGCCGAATGAACGCTGACTTCTCTAGTCAGCCTGCCTCCTATATGTAGAGAAAATTATGAAACAATATTGAATCCCAATCCTTCAATATACCCTCTTGCTAATACGTCGATTTTATATAGCCCGTTGCCTTATCAATGTGAACCCTGGCGATACCTGCATCAAGACTTTTGGAAATTTCGTGCTCGACATTGAATATGATGAATAGAAAGCAAAAAAGTACTGATTTACGGCGGTAGTGCTGAAATCAGCCCTACCAGCCCTTCCTTATACTTCTTCACCCAGCCATCGGTACCACAATGACGAAAGAATATCTCAATCGCGGTGCGATAACTCTCCCTTGCCTTTTCTATGCAGACCTCCTTCTTCCAGAGTTCTTCATACGCCACTTGAACTTCGTCCGTCGCGTCAACGCATGCCCATCTCACGGAAGTGATCTGTATCTATTATTCAAGGATTTTGGGGGGTCTTAAAATTTGAGGATTACTGATTGTACCTTAGCATAAAATCAGAAATGTGAAAATTGAGGAGGAAGCTATCGATTGTGTTGATGCTCTTTTTGTTAAATGATTCGCTATTTTCCAAGCATTCGTCGGGTTTCCCTTTGTGAATGACACAAGAAAGAGGCTATTCTTTAATCTTCAAATTCTTCTGCAGATAATTTTTGAAATCGGTGTAATCTTTTTTTAAATTGGAATAGCGCTCCCCGTTTGCTGAGCAAAGTTTTTCAGTTTTTGTTCCGGTGCTGTTTTGAAATATTCTTCCAGCCCAGCCCACAGCGCCGTGCTGTTCCGGAACGACATTATAGCGTTTCTGTCCGACATTTGATCGAGGATACGTTTCTAAAGCAGCATCATTAGTTCGGATTACCCAAATGCTTTGCTTTCTCGTTCCGAGCTTTATTTACAGCTCATTTTTTCTATTTTCCACTAAAGCACGGATCACGCTTTTCCAGGAATGAAATCACACCTTCTTTGAAATCGTCCGTGGTCGCGGCCAGTCCCTGGTAAGCGGCCTCGAATTCGAGTTGGGTTGCCAGATCCGTGTTGAGCGAGCGGTTGAGCAGATGCTTAATCATGCCGATGGAACGTGTTGCCCCTTGGGCAAGCTTACTGGCCAGGGCCATGGCTTCGGCCATCAGGTCGGCATCATCAACGACGCGGTTGATCATGCCAAGCTCTAAAGCCTTTGCGGCACTGATCGGGTCGCCGGTGAACATCAGTTCCTTTGCTTTAGCCAGGCCGACCAGGCGGGGCAGAAAATAGGAACCGCCGAGATCCGGCACGAGCCCGCGGCGGGAAAAGATCTGAATAAAACGCGCGCTTTTTGCCGCCAGGATGATGTCGCAGCTCAAAGCCAGATTGCAGCCGGCGCCGGCCGCCACGCCGTTTACTGCCCCGATAACCGGTTTTTCACAATTGGCGAGAGCAAAGCATACCCTGCCATAGATATGCGTGGATAGTTTCATCCCGAGGCCTGTGCCCGCATCGGTCCGGCCGCCGCTCCCGCTTAAGTCCGCTCCCGTGGAAAAGCCCTTGCCCGTTCCCGTTATGATGATAACGCGCACAGAATCATCCTGTTCGAATGCGTTGATTTTCAGCGTCAGCTCCTCGAGTTGAGACATGCTTAGCGAGTTCAATTTTTCCGGTCGGTTGAGCGTAATAATCGCTATACCGTCCTTTTCTTCGAAAAGAGTATCCGCCATAAATAATCTCCTTGAGTGTTAAATAATTGTATGCATCGCCAACTTGGGGATAAAGACGTTGTCGATGGTCTTGACTCTTTTATTACTGGATTCCGGCTGGAAACATACCGAAATGACACCTGGCTATTCTTTAATCTTTAAATGCTTCTGCAGATAATTTTTGAAATCGTCATAATCTTGATTGATTGGAATAGCGCTTCCCGTTCTCTGATCAAGATTTTTCATGCTTTCCGGCAGAGGGGGATTAATGCCGAGCAGATTCTGAATCTCTTCGGGGAATTTTGCCGGATGAGCCGTTTCCAAACTGATGGCCAGTTTTTGTTCCGGCGCTGTCTTTAAATATTCTTTCAGCCCGGCCCAGCCCACAGCGCCATGCTGTTCCAGCACGACATTGTAGCTTTTATAGACACTTTTGATGGTTTCTCTGGTTTGTGTATCAGTCACACTGACCGAAAAGATATGCTTTCTCATTTCTTCAATATCTGGGTATTTGTGAACCTGGCCTACCCGGTCAACCGTTCCACCGTACAGATCAAAGAAGCGCGCCAGATTGCTGGGGTGCCCGACATTCATCGCGTTGGAAATGCAGGCGCGGGAGGGGGAAACCTTATTATATTTTCCTGTTGCCAGGTAAATGGGGAATTCATCATTTTCATTGGTGGGCATGACCAGTCGGGCTACGGGAAGCCCCATGCGTCGGGCGTACTCGCACCCGAGAGCGTCGCCGAAATTTCCTGAAGGAACGGAAAAGATAGCCTGTTCGCCATTTTCAGCAAGCTGGGCGTAGGCGTAAACATAGTAAATGATCTGCGGAAGAATCCGGCCGAAATTGATGGAATTGGCCGAGGACAGATTAAATATTTCAATCTGCGGATCGGAAAAAGCCTGTTTAACGAGATTCTGGCAATCGTCAAATTTGCCGGCAACACTCAGTGCCTGCACGTTGCCGCCGATGGTGTCGAGTTGTTTTTTCTGCATACCGCTGACTTCGTTTTCAGGATACAAAATGGTTACATCGATTCCTGCCACACCCTTGAAAGCCTCGCCCACAGCGCTGCCGGTATCGCCGGACGTGGCCACGAGAATATTCAGTCGTTCGCCTTTCGGGCGGCAGTTGCCCATCAATCTCGCCATCATGCGCGCCGCAAAGTCTTTAAAGGACGCAGTCGGCCCCTGATCCAGACGCATTACGAAATTTTTTGGTCTTACTTCTTCCAGTGGAACAGGATAGTTATAGGAATCTGCTACGACATATTCCAGAACTTCCAGTGGAAACTCATCAGCAAGAAACGCTTTGGCAACCAGGAGTGCCGTATCGCGGTAAGGTTTACCTTTCAACTCCTGAATATCTTTTAAAGAAATTTGAGGAATGGTATCCGGCATAAAGAGGCCTTCATCGGACGCCTGGCCCTTGAGCAGGGCTTCCTTAAAAGATACCTTGCCGGTAAAGGGAGTAATTCCCGCAATATTTTTCAAATTACGATTGGTGCTGTAGTAAAGTATCGACATCATGTTAACCTTTATGATTGAGTTAAGCGTTTTAAACCCATTTAAATAAAAAAATCAATTTAAAAGAAAATATCCTTTCATTGTCAGGCCATTGCCTGTTCGCGCATTTTACAAATATTATTACCTTGACAGATAGGGTCTTTGTCATTATAGACCTCACCCCAGCGCTTTAAATTCAATAATTAAATTCAATATTAATGATCTATGGAGGTGTTTGATGTCTGATGATGCAAAGGTGTTCGGTCTGCCGTCAGAAAGTGGCAGATGGTTGTATGTGGTGCTGGGACTTGTTATGAATGTTTGTCTTGGGGCGGTGTATGCTTACAGTATTTTTTTGGGACCTGTAAAGCAGGCTTTTAATTCATCTGCATCCTTATCCATCCTACCCTTTATGGTTTTTCTGGCTTTCTTTGCCATTTTGATGTTTTTTGGCGGACGCTTGATGGAAAAGCTGGGGCCCCGCAATATCGCGATCGTTGGTGGAATCATTGTGGGATTGGGATGGCTTCTTTCCAGCTTCGCCACCAATATCTGGATGCTGATTCTTACTTATGGTGTTATTGCCGGATCGGGTGTCGGTCTTGTGTACGGTTGTCCCATTGCCGTAGGCGCGAAATGGTTCCCGGATAAAAAAGGTTTGGCTGTTGGTTTGATCGTCGCCGGTTTCGGCGGATCAGCTCTGATTACGGGAAAAATCGCCAATGCCCTGATACCGTCCGTCGGCTTGTCCAATACCTTTATGTACTTCGGAATCGCTTTCGGGATTATTCTTTTTATCCTGAGCCTGCCCTTAAAATTTCCTGCTGCCGGCTGGACACCCCGGGGCTGGAAACCGGCTGCCGGAGCGGCTGCCGCCGCCAACCTGACACCGGGTGAAATGGTTAAGACAAAAACGTATTGGGGCTTGTTTTTATGTTTCCTTATTGGATCCATTGCCGGGTTGATGGCCATCGGCATATCCAAACCGGTGGGCAATGAAATTATAAAAATAACGGGTGAAACCGCGGCAACGCTGGTCGGAGTATTTGCCTGCTTCAATGCCCTGGGACGTCCGATTTTCGGCTGGCTGACCGATAAAATCACGCCCCGCTACGCGGCCATGCTGAATCTGGCGATCATTCTTACCGTCTCTCTTATCATGATCACCGCCAAAGAAGGCAACACCAATCTTTACGTGATAAGCTTTGTCGGATTCTGGATGTGCCTGGGCGGCTGGCTGGCCATAGCACCCACAGCGACGGCTACCTTCTTCGGCATACCGAATTACGCGCGTAATTATGGTGTCGTCTTTTTTGCTTATGGACTGGGTGCCATTGTCGGCGGCATCATTTCCGGTCAGGCCAAGGATGTTTTCGGAACCTATACCTTTGCGTTCTATCCGACAGCGGTGCTGGCTGCTGCCGGATTGGTTGTGGCTGCTTTGCTGCTGAAACCACCGGTAAAGGCATAGATCCTGTTTACAGCGAGCGTAAAAAAGCGGGCTTCCTGCCCGCTTTTTTTATGCCTGGCTTCTGATTCGTCTTCACATAAGCGATTGACTTAAGAAATGATAATTCCTATACTTCTTCCAACCTAAAAATAAGAATTAATTTATGAGTGATGAAAAATTATACATTGTCCTGATGGGGCTTCCCGCCCGCGGAAAATCCACACTGGCCATACGCCTGAGAGATTACTTTCGCAAAGACGGCATTGCCATCCGCATCTTCAACAACGGAAATTTGCGCCGTCGTTATTTACCCGTGCTCAAAACATCGATTTCGGAATTCTATTCTCCCCAAAATACCGACGCCATGGAATTGCGGAAAAAATTCGCCCGGATGAACATGGACAGTGCTAAAAATTATTTGAACAACAATGGCAGGATAGCAATTCTGGACGCAACCAACGCCAGTCGCGAGCGGCGATCCACCATCGAAAAGAAACTCGCCGACCATCATCTTCTATTTATTGAATGCGTTAATGATGACGAAGACATCATGAAGATAACCGTCCAGCAAAAAATCAGGCTTCCGGAATTCGCTCATCTGCAAGACAGCGCGGCGAAAGAATTCCTGAAAAGAATTGATTATTACCGGATGATCTACACGCCGCTGAAAGTCGAAAGAAACTACATCCGGATCAACTCTCTGCAAAACATGATTATTGAAGAGAAACGCAGTGACGTGATTCCTTTTTACGACCGCCTGCGGGACTATCTGGTAACGGATGAGGTCCGGAATCTTTTTCTGATTCGCCACACGGAAACGGAATATAACGTAGAAGGCCGAATCGGCGGTGATCCGGCCCTGACGGCAAAAGGCAGGAAGCAAGCCCTGGCCCTCGGGCTATTTTTTCAAAAAAAGAAGATTTCCTATATTTTCACCAGCACCAGACGAAGAACCATTCATACAGCCGAAGCCATCGCTTCCATGCAGCCTGATTGCCGCATCCTTCCGCTCAGGGAATTCGATGAAATCAACGCGGGTATTTGCGAAGGAATGACTTATGAAGATATCGAGCAAAAGCTGCCGCAGGTTTTCAAAAAAAGAGGCGCGGACAAATACGGTTATGCTTACCCGGAAGGCGAAAGTTACGCGCTGATGAGATCCCGAGTCATGGAAGGAATCAAAAAGGCTTTCTTTTTAAACCGGCACGCGAACAACATCATGATTGTCGGTCATCAGGCAGTCAACCGGATGGTTCTATCTTATTTCCTTTACCGTCGCGCAGACGACGTGCCCTATATTTACATCCCCCAAGACCGTTTTTATCAGATTGTTTCCAAACAGGATAAAAAAATATTCGAACTCAAGCGATACGATTCAGAGTGAAGGGCATGGAGAAGATTTCGTTGACATGCATGAACGTTGTCCTTATACTTTCATCATTATTTTCCTAATTTTTAGGAAATTTTTGCAGTAGATTTTAAGAGGAAAAATGGACGAGAAGAAGAGTATTCGTTTAACGCAAACGGTGCAGAGTGCGGGTTGAGCCTGCAAGATAGGTCCGGGGGACCTGTCCGAAATCATGCGCGATTTGCCGCTGGTTAAAGATCCGAATTTACTGACTGGATTTGAGCACGCGGAGGACGCGGGCGTGTATAAAATTTCCGCAGATGTCGCTCTGGTGCAAACGGTTGATTTTTTCACGCCCACGGTTGATGATCCTTTTACCTTCGGCCAGATTGCCGCCGTCAACTCACTCAACGATATTTACGCGATGGGCGCAAAACCTCTCACGGCGATGAACATTGTCTGCTTTCCAATTAAAACAATGGACAAATCCGTTCTGAAGGAAGTTTTGCAGGGTGGTCTGAATAAAATGCACGAAGCCGGAGCGTTGCTCATCGGCGGACACAGCGTCGAAGACAATGAAATTAAATACGGTCTCTCGGTAACGGGAGTCGTTCATCCTGATAAAGTTTTATATAATCGCGGCGCCAAAGCCGGAGATAAAATCATTTTAACAAAGGCACTGGGCACAGGCATTATCAGCACGGCCATCAAGGCGAACGAAGCATCCCCTGAACAATTGCGGCAGGTGATTCATGCCATGACCAGCCTCAACAAAACGGCGGCGGAGATCATGATTGCCGCGGGCAATGTTCACGCCTGCACCGACATCACCGGTTTTGGCCTGATGGGGCACGCCGGCGAAATGATTGAAGGCAGCGATGTTGGTCTGCGCATTGTTTCCCGGGCATTACCGGTTTTTGAAGGTGTACGCGATTTGATGGAAACGGGTTTTGTTCCCGGCGGCCTTTACCGCAACAAGGATTTCCGTATCCAGCAGGCGGTCCAGGAGAAAACCTGTCCCGATTGGCTTTTCGATTTACTTTTTGATCCGCAGACGGCGGGAGGATTGTTTTTTAGCCTGCCCGCAGAAAAGGCGGAAAAGCTTGCAGAAGCCATGCGTACCGCAGGTATTACTGACGCCGCCGTTGTCGGCGAAGTGACAAAAGATAATCCCGGAAAAATAATGGTTGTTTGAGGAGGGGTGACCGGCCCATTCATAAGCCGTAGACATGAAAGTTGACTCCATTCCGATAAAAAAAGAAACCGAGCTGAATTTTCGAAAGCTGATGGGAATAGTTCAGCCGGATGATTCTTTATTGCTGCTGATGTACGGCAGTCCCGATCCGGACGCTATCGCTTCGGCGATGGCGTTGCACGAGATTATTCAGAAAACCAAAGGCCTTGCCCGAAGCGCGTTTGCTTCCACGGAGCCCATCATCCGTCACCAAAACCTGGAACTTGCTTCTTCCCTGCATCTTTCTATTCATTTAATCAATCAGGTCGATATTCAATCTTACCGTGTGATCGCGCTGCTGGACGCCCAGCCTTCTTTTTTCAGTTCATCCTTAAGCTACATCAAGCCGCAGATTGTTTTCGACCATCATCCTTATGAAGGACAGTGGAATGCCGAACTGACAGACATTCGTCCCTATTACGGCGCTTTGTCCAGCATACTCACCGAATATCTGCTTTGCGCCCGGATCAAGATTTCGCGCAATCTGCACACGGCTCTTCTGTACGGAATCAAGACGGATACGGATAATTTTGATCGCGCCACGCTTATCGAAGATATCAGAGCTTATACCTATCACACAAAATACGCCAATATGCAGTTGATCCGGCGCGTTGAACTCAATCAGACTCCCCAACGTTTTTTGAAATATTTCAATGACGCTTATCATCATATGAATAATTTCCGCGGCCGGCGTGTGGGCTTTCTGGGAGAGGTGGAAAGCGCGGATGTCTGCGTCCAGATCGCGGATTTTTATCTGCGGTTGATCGGAACGTATTATGTCGTGGTGGCCGGTATCGTGGAGGGCCGCCTGATTATTATCTTTCGCGGTGACGGTTACCGGCAGAATTGCGGTTTAATCGCGCAAAGGTCTTTCGGCCGGATCGGCAAGGGCGGCGGGCATCGCAGCGCCGCGCGCATGGAAATTCCCCTGCAGGATTTGACAGAAAGCCTCGAAGGTGATTTATCGTCGCGCAATATTGAAAAATTCATTCTGATGAGTTTAAGAAGAGAAGCAAAGTAAACACACCACTCACATTCATCATGATTACGGGAAGGATTCTTATGAGAGATTTGGGATTTAGCAAAGAGATAACAACGGGCTATTATCTTGATCCGTTCGATGGTTTTCAGGAAAAGAAAATCACCATTGAATTGCGTCATGACGAAATCACCGGCGTGGCGTGCCGCATTCTGCCATACCGCTTGCGTATCCCCCAAAAGCCGGATATCGAACCCTATCTGGAAAAGTCACCGGAGTCCCTTTGTCCTTTCTGTCCGGATCTGTTTGAAAAAATAACACCCAAGTTCACACCGAGCATCACGGAAAGCGGAAATTTCAAACGGGGCGAGGCCTGTCTTTTCCCCAACGCTTTTCCTTACGACCAGAACAACAACGTGGCGATTTTCTCATCGCGTCATTTTGTCGCGATGAATGAACTGACCCCGGAATATATGCTGAACGGGTTTGCCGTCTGCCGCGACTATTTTCATCGCATGGTCGAAATGAATCTCGGTTACAAATATTGTTCGATTAACTGGAACTATATGCCGCCGGCCGGTGGCGGCCTGATTCATCCGCATCTGCAAACCCTTGTAAGTTACAGGCCGACCAGCTTCATGCAGAAACTTTTGTCCAGCGCGCAGAATTACGCCGCCAATGCCAACGGGGACAATTTATGGAATAATTTAATCGCCTTGGAAAAGAGATCCAACAAAAGGTTTATCGCCGATACCGGGGTGGTATGCTGGCTGACCAGTTTCGCCCCGAAGGGTATGGCTGGTGAAATTGATTTTATTTTCCGCGAAAAAACATCTTTTTTTGATTTGACTGAATTGAACTTCAAGGAATTCCTGACGGGGCTTTCCCGCGTGTTCAGCTATCTTTACACCAACAACTTCATGAGTTTTAACCTGTCGTTTTACGCCACGATGACCAGCAACAATTATTTTAACGTCCAGGGAAAAATCGTGCCGCGATTTATCATGAATCCGTTGGGCACCAGTGATTTGAATTACTTTGAGAAACTACACAATGAAATTATCTGCCCGACCGTTCCCGAAGAATTGTGCCGGGAACTGCAACCTTATTTCAAGGCTTGAGCATCAACAGGCAAGCCAGAAAACCTGTCTGCGCATAAAAAAAGTTTATCCCGATAAGCATGGCCTGTCGGGATAAAATCGTTCCTAGAGAAACCCTTATTCGTCTTTTCCGGTTGTTGCCGTTTCGGTTTTTGCGGTTTCTGTAGCGGATGAACTTTCGGTACTTTCCGTTTTTGCTTTTTTGGTTGCCACGCCGGGTTTCTTTCCTTTATAATCCGTCGCGTACCAGCCCGAACCTTTCAGACTGAACGAAGAAAGTGACATTAATTTCTGCACCTTGCCCTTGCAAAACTGGCAACTTTTTAATTCCGGATCGCTAATTCCCTGAAACGCTTCAAATTGTTTTCCGCATTTGTTGCATTTATATTCGTAGATAGGCATAACCAAACCCCTCCTCAATTAAATATGTCAAAATTTTTATAATTGCTGCTGAAGCAGTCCAATATGATTTCCATGTCTTTCCCTTTTACCGGTTGCAGGGCCGACCGTGTCAGATTGTGCACGATCACTTCCTCTTTTTCCATCGTTTCCAGATCGGCATCAAAATCGATTTCCCCGTTGCAAAAGCGCAGGATGTGAATCAATTCGTGCACCGCAATGTAAAGCATCAACGGACTGAGTTTAACAAAAGGATTCGCTCTGTCCACTGCATCCAGAATGGTATTGTCCTGCAGGCATACCCGGTAAAAGTCAAACTTATTTTCAGTGTGCACCTTTACCTCTCCTGTCTGCTCATAGGAGTATTTGCAAAGATGGGCGAAAGTGCCGTCTTTAATCTCCTGTTCGTTCAGATAAGCTAAAGTTTTTACTTCATATTTGGTGCTTTTCAGCTCTTTTTCGCTCAATCTGAACTGCCCCGATACCAGTTTTTCGGCATCGTTGAAAGCTTTTTTTGCCATCGGCACCTGAGCCGTATTAAAATAAAGAGGCATACATCACCAAAACGGTATTTTCAATTCGCCGATAATATATTTACGGAAATTATTCTTGTCAAGATGGCAATTCAAGCTCTTGAAATTAAAAGCTTATTGACAATCCCACGTACGGGCCGTAGAAATCCAACTTGGTGTAGATATCGTCGATATCATCAATTTTTAACGACATTATCCTGTAACCGCCGGTGATATCCAGAAACGGGAAAGGCGTCACCGAGACCTCAGCCATGGCGTCGTAAACAAAGCTGCTGTCATATCCCATGCCCGCAACCTTGGCGCGCGCTTCCAGAATATCAGCCAGTATTCCGACATTGACACCGAGGCCCAGCATCGGAACGGGAATTTGAAAATCTTGCTGATCATTGTTTGCAGATGAACGAATGCTGGCTTCACCGTCGAGATACTTGATCTTGCCGATGAGCCCCAAAGAAAAACCGGCGAGAATATTTTCCAGATTTAAAAATTTGTACTGATATTCAAGATCGATCATGCTGGTGGTCAATTCCGATTCTACATCGTCATGGACATGATAAGTATCGCCGGCAAACACAATATCCTTTTCAATATTTTTGTCGCCGGACAATTCGATCATGGAATAGGAAACAGTTATTTCATGATTGCCGATTCCGAAAAAAGCTTCCACCCCCGGGAAATACTCATTGTCCATTCCCAGATCATCCTTAATGTCCACCTCCGTACCGGTCGTGCTGCCGTCATCCACGCGCAAATCCCCTTCAAACGTTGGGACCCACAACCGGGCATGCGCACCGAATCCCAGCGCGTAAACCGACGGTGCGCAAGAAATCAGCAGCAGAAATAACATTCCCAAAATCGCAATCAATCTATTTTTCATAGAGCAATCTCCTTCATAAAATAATATATTGATTCCATAGCACAACCATATAAATCTGTCACCCTTGTCATACCAGCATGGATCTGCCATGTCCCATGAAATGTCCCCATATCGTCATACCGGCACGGGTTTAGCCGGTATCCAGTTTTCCTGTAATCCCCAAATGGGTCTCCTTTGCTGGAGCAACCATGCTGGTTGCTTCCTCAATATTCTGGTTCAAGCTTGTACGGCCTGTTGCCCAAATAATATAATGCATGGCAAGGTTGATAGCAAAACATTGATAAAATAGTTTTAATTATCGCATAAAATAATTGCAATATATTGATATAATTGATATAATATCGAATATATCCATCAAGTGCTATGATCTTGGCGTCCATGCCCATATTCCTGATCTAAAAAAAAGTCATAATGATTTTAAAGATATCTTCAACGAGGATCAATTCCAGTATG
>CAYZLL010000037.1:0-18539 GCA_964479225.1 uncultured Smithella sp. | reverse complement strand
CCATCGGCGCGGGAACGGATGTTGCCATCGAAGCCAGTGACATAACGCTGATTCGAGATAATTTATCGGGTGTTGCGGAATCGATAGATTTATCGCTCGCCACAATGCGCGTTATCAAACAAAATCTTTTCTGGGCTTTTTTCTATAATGTTATCGGTATTCCGATTGCAGCAGGCGTGCTGTATCCGTCATTGGGAATTTTATTAAATCCGGAATATGCCGCCGCGGCGATGGCATTGAGTTCATTTTCTGTTGTCAGTAATTCTTTACGCCTGCGCCGAATCTGGAAGAAACATCAAACCAGTCAGACACAGTAAATCAAACATCATGAAAATC
This sequence comes from uncultured Smithella sp., assembly GCA_964479225.1. Classification (GTDB taxonomy): domain Bacteria; phylum Desulfobacterota; class Syntrophia; order Syntrophales; family Smithellaceae; genus Smithella. Next base: position 18,203 of record CAYZLL010000037.1, on the reverse strand, counting down.
AATGATCTTTAATCGCTAACGGAGTACCTGAACAGGCAAATACCTGTGCTCCGTTGTGCCGTCGCCCAATTGACCCGCGGTGTTGTATCCCCAGGACCACACGGTTCCATCTTCTTTTAAGGCTATGGTATGTGATTCACCCGAAGATATGGCTTTTACTTCAGTCAAGCCCTCCACTGCCACGGGGGTCGTGCTGTTATCAGTTGTTCCATCACCCAGATTTCCAGTGCCGTTGTATCCCCAGTTCCAGATCGTTCCGTTATTTTTTAAGGCCACCGTGCGGTAAAGTCCTGCGGAGATGGCTGTGATGCCAGTCAAACCGATGACCTGCACAGGGGTGTAACTATTCTCTGTTGTTCCGTTTCCCAATTCTCCGGCATTATTACTTCCCCATGCCCAGACCGTTCCATCTGCTTTCAGGGCTACGGTATGGTTCAGTCCAGCGGCGATGGCTACAACACCGGTAAGACCCGCTACCTGCACGGGAATCGTAGTATCGGTGGTTGTTCTGCCTAACTGTCCGGATGAGTTATCTCCCCATGTCCAGACCGTTCCGTCATCTTTCAAAGCCACCGTGTGTTCCCATCCTGCGGATATGGCTTGTGCATCGCTAAGTACTTGCACGGGAGTATAGGAATCAATTTTTGTCCAGTTTCCCAGTTGACCGGCAATATTATTACCCCAAGCCCAGACAGATCCGTCATTTTTTAAAGCAACTGTATGTACCCAACCGGCGGCTACAGCCTGTATGTCTTTTAACGCAATGACTTCCACGGGAGCATTTCGATGTTCTGTTGTTCCATCACCCAATTGCCCCTGGCTGTTGTCTCCCATCGTCCAAACCGAGCCGTCTTGTTTTAATGCGACGGTGTGAGACCAACCTGCTGCTATTTCTTTTATCTTATTCAGACCTTTGAACTTCACCGGTGTATATTGATTAAACATTGTGCCATCGCCCAATTGACCTGCGCCGTTGTATCCCCAACTCATAATCGTTCCGTCATTTTTTAAGGCTAAGGAGTGTGACCATCCGGTAGCAATACTTTTTACTTTGGTTAGATATTTACTGCTATGTGATGAATCGTCGCTGCCACATGAACTAAAAATTGCTGCGGTGAATAAACAGATCATTATCCAGAGAAATCTTTTACTTTGCATGCTTACCCTCCATAAACCTTTGAAAATGTTTATTTTAATTCAAAAAGAAAATTTTGGTGCTGATGGTGGTGCAAAATACACTGAATCATCTTTTCTGTCAAGTAAAGCGTAATAGAACGAAGGATGGATGGCAATCGATGTCGATTACGAATAATTATTTGCTAATTATCAATAATATTAAGTAAATAAGAATATTCGGGAAAATTAAAAGGCAGATTATCGGAACAAACATTTACGAGGGATACTTAAACAGGCTTTACTTGTAACAGCTTTTGCTTTGCTTGTTGACTATCGGTACAAATAATGGTATGATACCTCTCTATTATGGAAAGGCAGGCGAAAAATAAAATGTTTAAAGTAGGCGATTTGGCGGTATATCCGGCACATGGTGTCGGTGTCATAGAAGCCATTGAAAATAAAGAAGTAATGGGAAAAAAGCAGTCTTTCTACGTTATGAAAATAATGGGGAATGGCATGAAAATCATGATACCGACGATGAGTGTCAAAGCGGTAGGATTGCGTGAAATTATTATGGAAAAAGAAATTCCTAAGGTTTATGAAATTTTACGCAATAAAGACGTGACAATCGACAAGCAAACCTGGAATAAACGCTATCGGGAATATTTAGAGAGAATCAAAACCGGTTCTGTTTTTGAAATTGCCGGTGTCTTGCGTGACTTATTTATTTTGAAAAGTGATAAAAATCTTTCTTTCGGCGAGCGAAAGATGATGGATACGGCCAAGAATTTGCTGGTCAAAGAAATATCTGTTGCCAGCAACGCCAAAGAATCCGAAGTCGAACACAATTTGCAGAAAATATTTACAGTCCAGTAATACATATTCAATTGCATCATTTCAATTCAGCTCTTTGAAAATTGAATACAGGCAGAGTACTTTTCCTTTTTTAAGGAAACCGTCATTTTGCCTCCCATTTTCTTATTTCAATTTTTTTATTTCATAGATCATTAATATATTACATTCATAAAATAAAAAAAGAAAGGAGGTGAAACGTTTGGTCATTAAAATTATTTTAATTCTGGCATGTTCGATAAGTAGTTATGCTATTTCGTATTATTCTTTCTCTGATCCTTTTTTGATTCTTAAATCTTTAGCCGGTTTTATTGTCGGATTATTAATCGCATTAAGCGTCATTCAAATAGAAAAGGAAATTCGCAAATTATCTCTCAAAGTTATTATCGGTGGTGTTGCCGGAACGATGATAGGTCTCCTGATTGCCTTAATTTTTAGCTTTGGTTTAAATTTTGTCAGTAAAATCAGGGAAAATCTGCAGGCGGTCCCCTGGATTTATTTATTAATCACGGGAATCTTCAGTTATCTGGGGCTTGTTTTAGGTTCAAAAAAGATTGAAGAATTTAATTTTGACGGATTGGACTCTCAATCTGATTCCAACTTGCGAATCCTGGACACCAGCGTAATCATTGAAGGAAGAATAGCCGACATCTGCGACAGTGGATTCATTGAAGGAGAACTGATTGTCCCCCGTTTTGTTTTGAACGAGTTGCAACTGGTTGCCGACTCTTCAGATTCTATGAAGAGGTTGAGAGGAAGGCGTGGCCTGGATGTTCTCAATCATCTGCAGAAAACTCCCAACGTCAATATCAAAATCGTCGATCAGGATTTCCCCAAAATCAAAGGTGTGGACGGCAAGCTGGTTGCTTTGGCTAACCAGTTAAACGCCAAGCTTTTGACCAATGATTATAATTTAAACAAGGTTGCCGAACTGCAGGGCATCAGGGTATTGAATATCAATGAACTGGCCAATGCGATGAAACCCGTTGTTCTCCCGGGTGAGCAGATGACTGTCAAAATTGTTCGCGAAGGCAAGGAGGCCGGTCAGGGCGTTGCGTATCTGGATGACGGCACGATGATCATTGTGGACAATGCGCAGAAATTCGTTAATGTAACCGTTAAAGTTGTCGTGACCAGTGTGCTGCAAACAACAGCGGGAAGAATGATCTTCTCGGAACTCAAAGAAGTTGCCTGATAACGAATCTGATTTTTTCAAAAGCCCGGAGGCTCATTCAATCCGGGCTTTTTTTATGGCTATTCCATTTTCAAAATAAAAATGTTATCAACGCCTGTGATTTAACGGAAAGGATTGATGAAAACAGTCGCCATAATTCCCGCCGGAGGGGCGGGCAAAAGATTAAAATCTCATATCGCGAAACAGTATTTGTTACTGGATTCTTTGCCGGTGCTGGTACAAACGCTTCAGGTGTTTCAAAATTCTCCGGACATTCATGAGATTATCCTGGCTTTGCCACCGGAAGATCTGGTGCATATCCGTCAGGAACTGGTTGAAAAATACGGTTTGACCAAAGTCACCAAGGCGGTTGCCGGCGGGAAAGAAAGACAGGATTCTGTACACAACTGCCTTAACGCTATACAGGGCGATTGCGATATTGTGGTTGTTCACGATGCCGTCCGCCCGTTCGTTACGGAAGATCTCATTGCGCGGGTTGTTGATGCCGCCAGATCAACGGGCGCCGCCGTTGCTGGTGTAAAAATAAAAGACACCATCAAAAAAGTTAATGACGATCATAAAATTGCGATGACCGTGCCGCGGGAAAATCTCTGGTCAGCGCAGACACCGCAGGCTTTTCAATTGGAGCTGCTGAAAGAATCCTACCGGACTGCTTACAAAGAAAATTTTTATGGAACGGACGATGCTTCTTTAGTCGAGCGACTGGGAAAGGAAATCAGAATGGTTGAAGGAACTTACGAGAATCTGAAAATAACGACCAACGAAGACATGCGGATAGCCGATGCGCTGATGAAAAAAAGATACACAGCCCTTGTGCGCAACGGTTTCGGTTACGACAGTCATCGATTTGCTGCGGATAGAAAACTTATTCTGGGCGGTGTGGAAATTCCTTTTGACAAGGGACTACAGGGACATTCCGACGCGGACGCGCTTGTTCACGCGATTTGTGACGCGCTTTTAGGAGCCGCGGGAGCCGGAGACATTGGCCGGAATTTTCCGGATTCCGATCCCGAATATAAAGATATTTCCAGCATGATTCTTCTGGAAAGAGTAAAGAAGATCATCGAAGCAAAAGGATATATTGTGAATAACATTGATGCAACGGTCATCATGGAAGCGCCGAAACTTGCCCCGCACGTGGACAAGATGATTTCCAACTTGGCCCGCGTTTTGAAAATATCCGGGGACTGTGTCAATATCAAAGCCAAAACAAACGAAGGCATGGGGTTCACCGGAAGAAATGAAGGTGTGGCGGTGTTTGCCGTCGCCGCTCTGACAGAAAGGAAAAAGCATGGTTCCGAAGCCTAGGGTAAGATTTGCCCCTTCTCCGACCGGTGAGCTGCACGTGGGTAACGCGCGCACCGCGCTGTTCAACTGGATGTTTGCCCGTCATCACGGAGGAAGTTTGATCCTCCGCATTGAAGATACGGATGAATCACGCAGCGCGGTTTCTTATCAGTTAAATTTGTATGATGATCTGAAATGGCTGGGACTGGATTGGGACGAAGGACCCGAAAAAGATGGACTATATGGTCCTTACAAACAGAGCGAACGTTTGGAAATTTATAAAGCCCATCTTCAGAAATTAATAGACAACGATCTCGTTTATCCCTGCTATTGCACAGAAGAAGAGCTGGAGGAAGAACGCCAGACTTTGATTTTGAGCAAGCGCATGCCGCGGTACATGGGCAAATGCCGGCACTTGAATTCAGAGCAAAGAAAGCAAAAAGAAAACGAGGGAAGAAAGCCTTCGTATCGCTTTAAGATTCAATCACAAGTAATTGAATTTGAAGATTTAATCCGAGGCGCCATGAAATTTAATGCAGAGGCCATCGGCGATTTTATCATTGTGCGTTCCAACGGGATGCCGGCCTATAATTTTGCGGTTGTCATTGATGATCATCTGATGAACATCAGCCATGTTATTCGCGGTGAAGATCATCTTTCCAATACCGCTTTGCAGATTATGCTTTACCGGGCTTTCGAATTCGAGCCGCCGACTTTTGCTCACCATTCTTTAATTCTCGGGAAAGACCGCGCCAAGCTCAGCAAACGGCACGGTTCCGTTTCCATCGGTGAATTTCGTAGGCAGGGAATTTTACCGGAAGCGATGATTAATTATCTGGGGCTTCTGGGAAGTTCATTTTCTGACACCAAAGAAGTGCTTTCCCGTGAAGAAATGATAACCGGTTTCGCCCTGGGACGGGCATCAAAAAGCGGCGCCATCTTTGATGAAGAAAAGCTCCACTGGCTCAATGCCATCTATATCAGAAACAGCCAGACCGAAGATTTGCTGGAGCGGCTGAAGCCTTTTCTGGCACTGTCAGGTTATCAGGACGAAATGATCAAAACGGATTGGTTCAAAAAGATTATTGATCTGGTCAAGACGGATTTAACCACCCTTGCTGAGATTGGAAATCACATCGACATATTCTTTGACGACAGATATAAAATTACACCGGAGGCCGGAGCAATCCTGGAAAAAGAGGCCGCAAGTAACGTCATGAATACTTTTCTGGAATATTTAACCGGCCATGCTGAAGAACCGGAGAAACTTTATCCGGCCGCCATGAAATTCGTCAAAGAAAAAACCGGCGCCAAAGGGAAAGAATTGTTTATGCCTGTTCGCGCCGCCTTGACCGGAAAAATTCACGGTCCGGAGCTGGATAAGATATTTGCCGTCCTGGGCAGAGAGACAGCGATCAGGAGATTAAAGGCAATCAGCGGCTAAACACTTTTCCGGTGTTTTCTGATCGCAATCGCATAAAATATTACATTGATCAAAATGACCAGAACGCCGAGAACCTTCTGGATGGATGTTGTCAGATTTACCGGGTAGATGACGGGAATCAAATAGCGAACAACAAAATCACCGCCATATAAACTTTGTCCGGCAAGATCGCGAAAATGATTTTCCAGCGGCGTCAGCGGACAAATCCAACTGAAAATTTCGACAACCGCTCCCCAGATGGCCGCGGGAAGATGCACGAAAGCCGCCTTCGGCCAGCGAATGACCAGCAAACCGCCGAAAATAACGAAGGCGATAAACAGCAAATGAATAATAACAATCGCGTCGGCAATGACCTTGTACACGTCCGCCTCAAAATCCTACAAAGGAATGTTGGAGTGTTTTTTGGAAATTCGCGATAGCTTCTTTTCTTTCAGAGCTTCCAGCAGCGTAATGATTCTTTTCCTTGTATCGCGCGGGGCAATAATTTCTTCTATGTACCCCAGTGAAGCCGCGAAATAAGGATTATTAAATTTCTCTTCATAAGCCGCCGCCAGTTCTGCCCGCTTGGCTGCGGGATCTTCCGCTTTGGATATTTCACTGCGATAAATGATGTTGCAGGCGCCTTCCGCGCCCATCACGGCGATTTCAGCGGTGGGCCACGCCATCACGTAATCCGCGCCCAACTGTTTGCTGCACATTCCCAGATATGCGCCGCCGTATGCTTTGCGCGTGATCACCGTAATTTTCGGCACGGTCGATTCGGAATAAGCATGCAGAAGTTTTGCGCCGTGGCGAATGATGCCCGCCCATTCCTGATTTGTGCCCGGCATGTAACCGGGAACATCCGTGAACGTCAGCAGGGGAATATTAAAGGCGTCGCAGAAGCGAATAAAACGGGATGCCTTGTCGGAAGCGTTCACATCCAGCACACCTGCGTAAAACCGGGGATTATTGGCGATGACACCCACCGTTTGTCCCATGACGCGGATAAAAGCGGTAATAATATTTTGCGCCCAGAGTTCGTGCGTTTCAAACATTTCGTTGTTATCGGCAACGGCTTTGATGATTTTTTTCATGTCGTAGGCACGGTTGCTCTTGTCGGGAATAAACGTATCCAGCTCCGGGCAGAGTCTGTCGGCGCTGTCCGTGCTTCCGGAAACCGCCGGGGGAGCATTGCAGCAATCCGGCAGATAGGAAAGAAGTTTTTTGATTTTTTCGATACAGTCGGCATCACTTTCCGTAACCACGTGGCAGACACCGCTTTTCGAAGCGTGCGCCACAGCGCCTCCAAGGTCTTCATGAGAAACTTCTTCACCGATGACAGCCTTCACCACATCCGGGCCGGTGATATACATATAGCTGCTGTTTTTAACCATAAAAACCCAATCGGCAAGAGCCGGAGAGTAAACAGCGCCGCCGGCGGTCGGTCCCATGATGGCGTGTATTTGCGGAATATACCCTGAACTCATCGTGTTGCGGTAAAAGATTCCTCCGTAGCCTTCCAGCGAATGAACGCCTTCCTGAATGCGCGCGCCACCTGAATCATTCAGCGATACAAAAGGCTTTTGCGCGTCCAGGGCCATATCCATCACTTTCCAGATTTTCTTCGAGTGCATTTCACCTAGACTGCCGCCGGCAGATGTAAAATCCTGAGCTGCGACAAAAACAACCCGTCCGTTTACCTTGCCAAAGCCGGTAATCACGCCGTCGGAAGCAATTTCTTTTTTATCAAGTCCGAAAAGCGTGGAGCGGTGCTGGACAAAAAGCTGCACTTCCTGAAACGTATCTTTATCAAAAAACAAATCCAGTCTTTCGCGGGCGGTAAGTTTATTTGCTTCATGCTGCTTGGCAATCTGTTTTTCTCCCCCCATCAATTTTAAAGCCTGGCTCCTTGTTTCGAAGTCTTTAATTTTTCCCAGAGTTGTGTTTTTCTGAATATCGTCACTCATAAGTTCCATCCTTTTGAATTAAAATAACTTGAGCTTCAATCCGTCATGATTGATATTTTCAAAGCGGCGCAATCCTAGCTTTTTTGAATAAAACTGGCAAGAAGAAAAGAATGTTGAACCCGAAAAATCGCGCCGGTTGCATTAATTCAGGCTTTGCAAATACGCCATTATTCAGAATGTAAAAGGTCATCTGTTCTGACCAAGATTATATTGACATGCCTATTTCGTTTACTTATAATCCCGTCAACAATTTGATCAATTTTTATCTATTATTTATCATTGTGATTATGGAGGTTCATTTGGAAAAACTATTTTATCCGCAATCCATTGCCATCATCGGCCTGTCTTCAAAACCCAATAATATTCCCCGGATTGTTCTGGAAAATCTTATTCGCTGGGGATACAAGGGGCGCATCTTCGGCATCAATCCTCGCGCCATGGATGCTCATGTGGACGGAATAAAAATGTACAAAGACGTGAGGGATTTACCCGTCGTTCCGGATCTGGCTTACATCTTGGTGCCCGCAAAACTGATTCCTGATGTCATTGATTCCTGCGGTCAGGCCGGCGTCAAAAGACTGGCCATCCCTTCCGGAGGATTCAATGAGCTAGGCAGCGAAGGCAAAATATTATCTGAACTTGTTTTACAAAAAGCCAGGCAGTACGGCATCCGGTTCGTGGGTCCCAACGGGGTTACCGTCGCCAACACCGCCAATGGTCTTTGTCTGCCGTTTGTTCCGTCTTACAGACCGCCAAAAGGCGGTTTTTCCATTATTTCCCAGAGCGGCGGTGTCGGCTTGATGCTCTGGAATCTAATGACCGATGATAATGTCGGGATGGCCAAATTTGCCAGCATCGGCAACAAACTGGATTTGGACGAGGTCGATTTTCTGGAGTATTTCGGACGCGATCCCGAAACAAAAGTTATCGGTATGTATCTGGAAAGCATCCCTCGGGGCGATCGTCTCATCGAAGCAGCATCAAAAATTGACAAACCCGTGATTATTCTGAAAGCCAACACCACCTCCGCGGGCAGGAAAGCCGCGATGAGTCATACGGCTGCGCTCGCCAATAACGAAGATATCATCGATACGGCCTTTGAGAGATCGGGCATTATCCGCATCAATCATTTCAACGATTTTATTTCCATCGCCAAGGCGTTCGAACTCCCGCCGATGCGCGGAAAACGAATCATGGTGATGTCACCGGCAGGCGGCTTCACTGTGATGACAGCGGATCTGTGTGAAGAATCAGGTTTTGAATTTGCCGATCCCGGCGCCGCTTTTTATGAAGAATTGAAAAATTCTTCCAATGCCGGGGTTATCAATTTTTCCAATCCGCTGGATATGGGCGATATTTACGATATGAGTGCATACCCGCATATTTTCTACTCTGTCATGCACAACGAAAATGTGGATGGCGCCGTCTTTATAACGCAGTGGCCGGAAATGCCGCGTGGCGAAGACGTTTTTTATAAGATGTTCCACACGGATTTATCCAAGGAAGTTGCCGGAACCATTCTCTCGTCGGGAAAACCTATGGGCGTTTGTCTGTTCGGTCTTTCCGCGACGATTTCCCGCATCAAACAAAATCTGGACATCCCGATTTTCAATAACGCCAGCGAGATGATTCGCGCGTTTAAAAAGCAGTGCGATTATTATGCCGGGAAAGCACAGGGCAATCCTGTTTACAAACTGCCTGAAAAAGTTGATGTCCAGGCCGCTCAAAATTGGATTCAAGGCAATGCGGGTGTGAGAGGAGAAGAATCTCTCGAACTTCTCAACCATTTTGGCATTTCCATAGCAGAATCGGCCGTGGCGAAAGACAGCAAGGAGGCGATCGAAATCGCTTCTAAAATCGGTTATCCCGTCGTCATGAAAGTTGTCTCGCCGGATGCGATTCATAAATCTGATGCCGGGGGTGTGATTACCGGAATTCAGAATATTGAAGAAGTCGGTGATGCATTTGAAAAAATTAAAAAGAATCTTTTTCAGTATAAAGCCAACGCTGATTTTCAGGGAGTGCGTGTCATGAAACAGGCGGGCGAGGGCTACGATATGTTCATTGGCGGAAAATATGATGAATCATTCGGACAGGTCGTCTTTTTCGGCTATGGCGGCATTTACATTGAAGTCTTTAATGACACAGCCAATATTCTTTGTCCGGCTGATAAAAACGAAATTGAAGCCAAAGTTCAAAAATTAAAATCCTTCAAGATGCTCCGGGGGACCAGAGGGAAGGGCGCCGGTGACATTGCGGGTTATGTGAACATGATTGAGAGAGTCACGCATCTTCTCCATCAGTTTCCGCAGATTCGCGAGTTGGATATCAATCCTGTCCGGGTACTGGCTGACGGTTCCGGAGTGGTGGCGCTGGATGCGCGGGTCCGCATTGAAGCCTGAGGTTTGATTTTCAAAAACCGTCCGGTGAGAAATTCAGGAATAGTTATGCGTAATTTTAAAATGACTGTTGAATATGACGGCTCTGCTTATTGCGGCTGGCAAAGGCAGGATAATGGTGTCTCCATTCAGCAGCTTCTCGAAGAAGCCATTGAAAAAATAACCGGACAGAAAGTATCCGTTATCGGATCCGGTCGCACTGATGCCGGGGTGCATGCCCTGAATCAGGTGGGCAGTTTTAGATGTGCAACGAAATTGCCCTTCAACAAGATCTTTCTGGGTGTCAACAGTGTGCTGCCGCCGGATATTGTCGTTAAAAAACTGGAAGAAAGAACTGACGATTTTCATGCGCTGCGTGACGTCAAAAGTAAAATTTATGTTTACAGAATAATGAACCAGCGTCTGCGTCCGGCTCTGGGACGCAATTATTCCTGGCATGTGCGCTATCCTCTGGATATCGCAAAAATAAAAAAGGCGGCAAAATATTTACTCGGCACGCATGATTTTTCCTGCTTTTGCGCCACCGGTTCGGATGTCAAAAACCGCGTGCGAACCATTGTCGATATTGAAATTATGACCGGCGAAGAGGGGATGATTGAAATAAAAGTGGAATCGCACGGTTTTTTAAAATACATGGTCAGGAACATTATCGGCACATTAGTGGATGTGGGCCGTGGTAAACGGGAACCTGAAGAAATGAAAGTAATTATTGAATCTAAAAACAGAAACATTGCGGGCGCAACGGCGCCGGCCTGTGGTTTGTTCCTGAAGGAGGTTAAATACTAAGTGAAAATACTGTTGCTCGGACACAAGGGAATGCTGGGAAGTGATCTTCTGGTAAAACTTACAGGAGATCATGAAGTGGTCGGCATGGATAAGAAAGAAATTGATATCGTTTCCGCTGACGAATGCAGAAATGCCATCCGGGAAACCGCGCCCGATATCGTCATCAACGCCGCCGCCTACACCAACGTTGATGGTTGCGAAACGGACAGGGAAGGGTGCTTTGCCGTCAACGCCGGGGCCGTTAAAAATATCGCCGATGCCTGCCGGAATACAAAAATCCGCATTATTCATTTCAGTACCGATTACGTTTTCGACGGCACAGCCACTGAACCGTACAAGGAAGACGCATCATGCAATCCCATCAATGTTTATGGAGAATCAAAACTGGCCGGCGAACGTTATCTGCAAACGATTTCGGATAATTATCTGCTGATTCGCACCTCCTGGCTGTACGGAATCAAAGGGAAAAATTTCATCAAGGCCATCCTCGAAAAGGCCGAAGCAAAAAAATATATTGATGATACCCTGGACAAAGCAAATGCCAGGGCGGATGCTCCGTCAACCCTCTCGGTCGTTGATGATCAGGTCGGGTCACCGACCTACACGAAAGATCTGGCCGCGGCAGTCTCGCTGCTCATTGAAAAAAACGCTCAGGGCATTTTTCATGTCACCAATCGGGGCAGTTGCACCTGGCATCAATTTGCCGTCAAGATTTTAAAGGAAGCCGGTTATGATAAAATCCTTGTGGAACCAATTAAATCCACTGACCTGAAAAGACCAGCTCTGCGTCCGGCATACAGCATTTTAAGCACGCAGAAGTTTATTCAGGCGACGGGAAAAACCACGCAACCGTGGCAATTGGCGCTGCAGGATTATTTAAACAACAGTAAACTGCACAATTAATGGAGCATGAGCAATACGAAAAACTAATTTTACACAGCAATGATGCGGATGGATTTCATTGACATACAAAGCCGTGTTGATTATAATCGAATCACAAATCAGCAGAAATTCAAGACGGCAGAGATAACAGAATTTTAAAATAATAAAGCAGGGTAATCCATCATGAAAGAAAAAAGAATAAAGCGCAGAATGAAAGATGAAGACAACGAGCATGAACTGGTCATCAATGTCATCTCTAATAAAAGAAATCCTGAAGAAAAAATCATCGCCAGGGATGTATCCGCAACCGGCGCTAAAATTCAGACCAACATTAATTTGCCGGTCGATTCACTTTTGAGCATGAATTTCAAATTAAAGGATTTGGAAGAAAAGATAAACGCCATCGGCAAGGTGAAATGGATTAAGGTGGTCATTGAAGACGAAGCTTACGAGGTTGGCGTGGAATTCGTCAACGCGCCGATTTACGCAATCCAGATCCTAGAAGATTACATTGACTGGAAACTGGAATCCGAAAAGCTGAAAATATTATTCAGCTTTAGCGAATAGAATCTTCTCCCAAAAATCCAATAAGCCAATCATTCTTATTGAAGGAATGGAATAAAAATAGAATAGTAAATGTATGAGAACATCCTTCTAAACCTTATCGAAAACATCAATACTTGGGACAAACTGGAAAAGAAAATCGCGGAGCTGCCTTCCGAGCAGCAGAGAGGCGCTGCTTTTGAAGACTTCTGCCATGCCTTTTTTCTTCTTGATTCTGTTTTTCAATTCAAGAAAGTCTATCGTCAAAACGATATCCTTCCATCCATCAGGGAACGATTAGGTTATCCGGGCATTCAGGATATTGGCATAGACGGCATTGGAATTACCGATGACGGAAAGATTTATGCCTGGCAGGCCAAATTCCGAAGCGATAGAAAAACAACGCCGACACTCAGGGAACTTTCCACTTTCTTTACCGTATCCGACAAAGCCGATTGGCGCATAACCATATCCAACGCCAATAAACTCCCTCCGTCAATTGATGACAGAATCCGTCAAAGTCGAATCCTTGCTGACAGGTTCGACGCACTGGAGCCGGATTTCTTTGAACGGCTGGCGAATTACTTAAAGACAAAAATTATAACGCCTGCAGCAAAGAAATCACCGCACATAACTCAGCAGGAAGCTATTGCCGCAGCAGTGTCGCATTATGAGAAAAACAACAGAGGGCAGTTGATACTTCCCTGCGGCGCGGGGAAAACTCTTGCTTCAATCTGGATTACTGAAGAACTCGGTGGCAGGAAAATCCTGATAATGCTCCCCAGTCTGTCGCTCTTGAGGCAGACATTGAGAGAATGGGCTGATAATTCATCTGCCTCTTTCCGTTATCTTTGCGTTTGCAGCGATACAACCGTTGACCTCGGCAATGATGCGCCGATAGAAAAAATATCCGACATGGATGTGCCCGTCACCACAGAAGCCGAAGCAATAGGCGCATTTCTCAAAGGAACGGATTCCAAAACGTCCATCATTTTTTCAACCTATCAATCATCAAAAGTTCTGGCCGAAGCTGTCAATAGGTCAGGCGTAAAATTCGATATCGGCATCTTTGATGAAGCTCACAGGACAGCAGGAACAAAGATAGGTGCATGGGGAATTGCACTTGATGATGTCAATATTCCCATTAACAAAAGAATCTTTATGACGGCAACGCCCAAGATTTACGCACCACACATTACAAAGAAGGCAAAAGAAGAAGATGTCCTGATTTGCAGCATGGACGATGCGGAAATTTACGGCAAGCCCTTCTATGAAATCGGCTTTGCCGAAGCAGTCAAACGAGGTCACATAACCGATTATAAAGTCATTGTCATTTGCGTGACGGATTCTGAAGTTAAGAAAATTATCGAACAAGGTGGCAGAGTCATTACAGATCAAGATCACGAGTGGGATGCCAAAGCACTTGCTAAGAGAATTGCGCTGGTCAAAGGAATTCGTGCTTACGGTTTAAGAAAAGCTTTTACCTTTCATGGCAAAGTCGCATCAGCCAAAGCGTTTACCGATAAAAACACGCCTTATGGAATTGATAAAATCTTTGAGCTGATTGAGCCGGAAAAAGAAAATAAAATGAGCATGGGATTTTTCCACGTGAACGGAACTATGCCTTCAGGTGAAAGAAGCAACATATTGAAGGAATTTGAAAGTGTGTACATCGGTATCATGAGCAATGCACGTTGCCTGGTGGAAGGCGTAAATATTCCTGCCGTGGATACGGTTGCCTTCATTGATCCAAAGAGAAGCCTGATTGATATTGTCCAAGCGACAGGCAGGGCAATGAGAAAGGCTGATTGGAAAGAAAGAGGATATATTTTCATTCCTGTATTTATTGAAGATAATTCGGAGCCGGAAGAAATCATCAAGAATTCAGACTTCAGCACGGTGTGGGAAGTCCTGCAAGCTATGATTGATCAGGATCAGCGGATGGAAGGCATCGTTTCCAAAATGAGAATCCTTCAGGGAAAAGGTGAAGAAGGAACACAGGCGTGGAAAGACGCCATGAATGAATATGCCGAGAAGATTGAATTCTATGATTTGCCTGTAAAGATTGATCAGGACCGGTTTATTAAGAGACTAAATACCAGGATAGTCGAAATCATAGGAAGACAATGGGATTTCTGGTATGGGCTGACTTTAAAATTTAAAGATGAATTTGGTACTCCCAATGCACAAAAGGATTACTCAACTGATGATGGTTATCGGCTTGGTCTTTGGCAAGGTACTCAAAGGAGCTATTTCAGAAAAGGGAAACTATTACCTAACCAAATAAAACGTTTAGATGAAATTGGTTTTACGTGGGAACCTTTTGATGAATTATTTGAAAAGGGCTTTCATGAAACACTGCTTTATAAAGAGAGCATCTCAAATCCCTATGCAGCACCTTTGTCGAAATTCCAGATAGCCAACCCTAACACGCCTGCAGATAACAAGACAGTTGAAGATTACCGACAGTGGACATTCCAAATAGCCAACCCTAACGTGCCTGCAAATTACAAAACAGCTGAAGGTTACAGGCTTGGCGCATGGCAGTGTACTCAGAGAGTACGTTATAAAATAGGGAAATTATCTCCAGAGCGGATCAAGCGACTTGAGCATATAGGCTTCACATGGGGGGAATTGGGTACAAAGAGGAAGGATGGAGAATGGTTTGAAAAAGGTTTGCAGGAAACATTGCATTACAAAAAAAGAACAGGTAATCCCAATGTGCCGCATAGCTATAAGACGCCTGAAGGGTATCGACTTGGCAGTTGGCAAAACGATCAAAGAGATAATTACAGAAAGGAGAAATTATCTCCAGAACAGATTAAACGACTTGAAGACCTTGGCTTCACATGGGAAATAATTGAAGACCTGTTTGAAAAGGGCATTCAAGAAACATTGATATATAAAGAAAAGACAGGAACTCCCAATGCACCACGGAATTATGAGACGGATGAAGGATACCGGCTAGGTATTTGGCAAAAAACACAGAGATACAAATATAATATAAGGATCTATCTAAAGAACGGATTCAACAACTTGAATCTATTGGTTTCAAGTGGGTACATAAACGTGAAGAACACTTTGAAAAAGGATTTCAAGAAACATTGCTTTATAAAGAAAGCACTGGCAACACGAATGCACCAGTCACTTATAAAACACCTGACGGATATGCTCTTGGCATATGGCAAAGTAACCAAAGGAACTTTTATAATAAAGGCAAATTATCACCAGAACGGATCAAACGGCTTGAGGAAATTGGTTTCAAATGGAGTAAGGAAAAATAAATTGTTCTGAAATATACAAATTCAAAGGTTTTTATATGGTTGATGATGGTAACAATGAAATATTTATGGAATTTGCTAAAACTGCAACAAAATTTCAGATTTCACTAAGGAAAGAAAGTGAGCGTGGCTCTGCCATTGTTTGTGCAGCCCTCTTAGATGAATCATTACGCGAAATTATAAAAGCTAAGTTGGTAGCTTTATCCAAAAAGAAAGATGAATTGTTTGATGGCGGGAATTCTCCATTGGAATCTGCCTCTGCTAAAATAGATTTAGCCTATAGAATTGGTTTGATTAGTCGTGATGAAAAATCAAGTTTTCATCTCATTCGAAAAATAAGAAATAAATTTGCTCATTCGTCTGAAGAAATTCATTTTGATTCAAGTATTGTTAAAGATCTTATAAGTGAGCTTTTTAAGTTGAATAAAGAAATGCTTAATATTTTTGCAAAGGCTGTAAAGAGAATACCGAAGACAACGTATTCTTGGCCTAAAAATTTAGAAAATGAACAAGGATTAGATTTCCTCGTTAAAGCAATTGGATGGAAAACCGTATATGAAATGCTTGGCTCGATTATGGCAGCGGCTATGGAGCTTAGGTGCAGGCGAATAGAACAATTGAAACCATATAGAAGTCTTAAGCAACCAGAACTTTAGGAAAATAAACATTAGAAATATTAATAATATATCTACTTTTCTAACTCTGCAAGTGCTTGAGTTTTCTTTTGTTAAACAAATTTCAAATCTAAAAAAAGATTGACATAAATAGTATCAATTGATACCATGCGGCCAATGCTACCTTCTCGTAAGACAATTACCGGAAAAGTCTCGCTTGCTCAAAAAGCCAGCGAGAAAGATAATATTGTCCTGGTGACGCCTGATGTCATTATTGCGGATCTGATGGAGCTTAGCCGCAGTGTGGAGGAACTACCGCAAATCCTCTGCGAGCTTCTGAAAAATACAAGTCCTGATGACTATGTGGGTACGCGTCCTCCTCAAAGGTCTTACGAAGCGGTTATTTCCGGTTGCGAGTTGTTTGCCTTTAGAACAACAAGTAAAGTGATAGGGTGTGCAGTTTATTATAAATTTACATTAAAAGATGATTATTTATGGTTGGTTTCCCTGCATAGGGATCGGCCAGAAAAAAGAGGAAAGTAATATGGAAAAGAAAAAATTAAGCTGTCCGGCGGGTCATGGAGAAATGAAACTTGCCCTTAAAAAGAAGCACATGACATTTAAAGGTGTGGATATTGACTACCCCGTGGATTGCTTTGTTTGTCCGACTTGTGGCTTGGAAGCCGCAACATTAAATCAGGCAGCGGATATACAAAGAAGCATGGCTGACGCCTACCGAAAGAAAGCAGGATTGATGACCGGCAGTGAAATCGTTGAAGGACGAAAAAGGCGGAACTTAAGCCAGGAAAAGTTGGCCAATATGATGAAGGTTGGAATTGCCAGCATTAAACGCTGGGAAACCGGCGTAATCCAAAGCCAGTCCATGAATAAAATGCTGGTTCAGGCTTTGTCCGGGGAATCATGTGGTGATTTGTTAACCGGTAATAGAGCGCTATCCATTCCCCGAATCAAGTTGGCCCTACGATACCTTGAAAAAGTCATGGATATGAAAATACTCAAAGAAAATGACAGGTTTTTATATGCCGCGAAATACATGTGGTATATTGATATGGAAACATACAAAGAAACCGGACAAAGCGTTACAGGTGCAACTTATGCCGCGCTGCCGATGGGTCCACAGTTAAACAACTATAAAGATTTAGTAAAAGAAATCATTGGAGCATCGGAAAGACAGGCGGAACCACTAACTGAGGAAGAAAAGCTCATCATTGAAAAAGTTGCGTACGCGTTTCCGAGCACAAAAAAAGTTTTTGATGCATCCCATCGTGAAGTTGTGTGGAAAGAAAAATCTACGGGGCAATTTATTCCTTATTCGGATTGTTTTAGATTAACTGAATTATAAATTATTATCTACCAATTCAATACCAACATTTCTTGTTTAGTTAAGATTATTTATTTAATCATTAAACCTTTTGCGATGAGAATCGTATGGATGTTTAGCGGGTTTAATGTTATTAATCGTAATCTGCAACCATCACGGAGGAAGGCTGTGTGCTCATGAATTCCGTCTTTATATATTCTCCTCGTTTCAACGATTTCGAAATAAGCAAGGATCATCCTTTTAAACCGTATCGCGCCAAAATGGTGTATGAACTCTGCTACCGCTATGGTCTGTTCGATCAGCCCGGCATCAGGATCGTTGAACCCGATTTAGCCAAAGAGGAAGATCTACTTGGGTTCCATACCGCTGGATTTGTTGACATGCTCAAGAGGGCCAACTCAGGGAGTCATGATTTTCAGATGCTGCATTATGGCCTGGGCTCGAATGATAATCCGATTTTTAAGGGCGTGTATGATTATTCCCTGCTCACTGTTGGATCGACCATGCTGGGCG
>CAYZLL010000036.1:0-18555 GCA_964479225.1 uncultured Smithella sp. | reverse complement strand
CTGCGTTCGGGACGCAGGAGTCGCGCGTTCAAATCGCGCCATCCCGACCATTTTTTTCTCCAAGCTGATTCTGGTCAACCAACAACGGATGCCAGTTTAAAGATCGGCAGGTACATCGCGATAATCATGCCGCCGACAACGACTCCCAGAAAGACCATCATAAACGGTTCCAACAGTGCCGTCATGTTTTCCACGGCAACGTCAACTTCTTCGTCATAGAAATCGGCAATTTTAGCCAACATGGCATCCAGGGCGCCGGTGGCTTCCCCAACCGAAATCATCTGAACAACCATCGGGGGGAAGATATTGGTTTCAGACAACGGTTCGGCAATGGAACGGCCTTCAGCAATACTCTGGCGTGTTTTCATAAGCGCGTCTTCAATAACAACGTTACCGGACGTTTTGCTGACAATATTTAATCCTTCCAGAATGGGAACTCCGGAACTCATCATGGTTGATAACGTGCGTGAAAATTTGGCCACAGCTACTTTTTTTAATACATCCCCGAAAACAGGTGCCTTAAGCATCATCGAATCAATCGTCCAGCGTCCCTTGTCTGTTTTATAAAATTGTTTAATCCCCATATAAATGGCAAATATTATTCCAGCGATCAACCACCAGTAATCTTGCATGAACTGGCTTGCGCTGATTAAACCTGCGGTAAGCGCCGGAAGTTCTCCTCCCATGCTTTCAAACATTTTTTGAAATACAGGAATGACCTTCAGCAGCAACAAAGCAACAACAGCCGCTGATATAACCAAAACAGCGACCGGATAAGTCATGGCGCTTTTCACGCGTGCTTTTAACTTCATCGCTTTTTCCATGTAAGCGGAAAGACGGTTCAAGATGATATCCAGGATACCGCCTGCTTCACCCGCTGCGATAAGGTTGACGAAAAGCTCGTCAAAAATTTCAGGGTATTTCTTCAAGGCGTTGGTTAAGCTGGTCCCGCCTTCGATATCTTCTTTGACTGTTTTGATGATTTTAGCAAAAGTTTTATTTTCTTCCTGTTGCCCCAGAAGATCCAGACACTGAATAAGAGGAAGACCGGCGTTGATCATTGTGGCAAAAATACGGCAAAAGACAACAACATTTTTTTCCTTAATTTTTTGTTGTAAAAAAGGCAGATATTCAAGAAGGTCTTTTGGTTTTAATTTAACTTCAACGGATTTGAATCCCTGGCGACGTAAAAGACCGCGGGCGGTAATCTCGTCAACCGCTTCGATTTCTCCTTTTTTTACTTCATCTTTCTTTGTTACGCCTTCCCAAACAAAGACCGGCATCGTTGAATCCTTTCCCTATGTTGGATGAATGAATTTTTAATTATTGTAAACGAAGTTTCATATAAATTCAACCAGTTAAAACGAATCATTTTTGTTTACTGAATCTTGGCCATTTTCAATCAATCATATTGCGTTGTCGTAGTATCTCATACTGAATAATGCCTGCAGCTACGGACACATTCAACGAATCAAAGTTTCCCGTCATGGGAATGGTCACCAGAAAATCGCATTTTTTTCTTACCAGGGGCCGGAGGCCTTTTTCCTCCCCTCCCAGTACCAGAACGGCAGAACATTTAAAATCCATATCCATGAGCGGACTTCCATCGTGCACGTCCGCACCGAAAACCCAGAATCCTTTATCCTTTAGATAATCGATGGACTGCGCCAGATTAACCACTCTGGCCACCGGTATTTGCCCAACGCTCCCCGCGGAAGATTTATAAACCGCCGCCGTCACCTGAGCCGCCCGATCTTCCGGGATGACGATACCATTGGCGCCGAGGCAATGAGCGGCGCGAATAATCGATCCCAGATTTTGTGGATCCATGATACTGTCGAGCATTAAAACCAGATCAAAGTTGAAAGCTTTGTTGCGGTTTCCGATGACAACATCCAAATCCGCATAAACAAAAGATTTATAAAAAGCGATGATTCCCTGATGTTCGGACGTTTCGGACAGTTTATCCAGATACTTCCTCTCGCCATATTCCAGGGGAATCTTTTTCGAACGGGCTGTTTCTATGATTTCTTTTAAGGCTGGTCCGCTGCGACCGGAGGCAATAATAATTTTTTCCCATCCGTCTTTGCTGAGGCGGAGGAGATCCCTGATGGCGTTAATTCCGTAAATTACCTCCATGTGTCTCCACGTGTCATCAATGCATTATCTATCCGCCAGTCCTTCGGCAATTTCCAGAACAATTTGGCGGCAGGCATCCAGAGGATGACCGGCAGCGCGAATCGGCCGGCCCACAACAATGTAGTCCGCACCCGCTTTTATCGCTTCGCGGGCGCTGAGCGTCCTTTTTTGATCATCCTTTACGGGTTCAGCCGAGCTGCGTATCCCCGGTGTGACAATGACAAATTCCGGACCCAACGCCTTTCGCAACGCTGTAATGTCCTGCGGGGAAGCAACGACACCGGACATCCCCGCGTTTTTCGCCAACCCGGCCAGATGCAGAACAAGTTCGCCGGTACTTTTTTGAAATCCTATTTCTTTTAAATCATCGTTATTTAAGCTGGTCAACACGGTTACGGCCAGCAGCACCGGTCTTGATTTGCCCAACTTATCCGAACAATTCCAAGCGGCTTGAACCGCCTCTTGCATCATTTGAGAACCGCCGGACGCGTGCACATTAAACATATCAACATTCAGGTTTACTGCGGCCTGCGCTGCGCCGGCAACAGTATTGGGAATGTCGTGAAATTTAAGATCGAGAAATACTTTCTGCGATCTTTCTTTGATGCTTTGAATGATTTTCGGCCCGACCGATGTGAACAATTCCTTGCCCACCTTGAACATACCGACATGACCGGCCAGAAGGTCCACCCACGATAAAGCCTCTTCATAACTTTTCGCATCAAGCGCGAAAATTAATTTATCCTTCGCGCTCTTACTCAATATATTCGTCATCGCCGATAAACTCCGTGCTGTCCGGAATCGGTTTAAAATCTTCTTTGGTTCCGTTTAAATATTCAGGATTCGCGTACACCACCTTGCCTTCGGCAATTTCACGCAGAGCACACACGATTTCCCTGTTTTTACACTCGACGAAAGGCGTCGAACCTTTCAGCAACTGATGTGCGCGCTTGGACGCCAGGGAAACCAAACCAAATCTGGTTTGGGCCACCTGTAATGAGTCTTCAATTGTAATTCTAGCCATAAATTTTAAATCTCCTTCAAAATATATATTTACTTTTTAAATTTTTTTATTTCGTCCTGCAGTCTTTTTCTTCTGCATTTCTCGGCTGTATAAATGGCCTTAAGCTGATGGATCGCCTTTTTCAAATCCTGATTAAAAATAACATAATCATACCAGGAAATTTCTTTTAATTCACTTTCCGCCTGTTCAAATCTTTTTTGAATAACATCTTTTGTTTCATGGCCTCGTTTCTCCAGTCTTTTTAAAAGCTCAGATTTCGATGGAGGAAGAATAAAGACATAGACCCCCCCTTTAAATTCCTGCCTGATTTTTTTCGCGCCCCGCGGTTCGATATCCAGCAGTAAATCCCCGCCGTTTTTATCCAAGTTCTCCAGATATTGTCTGGAAGAGCCATAAAGATTGCCGTAATTTTCCACCCATTCGATAAACTCGCCCTTTTTAATCTTTTTCTGAAATTCACGACGGGACGTAAAATGATAATCCCTGCCATCCACCTCGCCGGGACGCGGCGACCTGGACGTATGCGACACGGAGAATTGTATTTCCGGAAAAGCATTCATCAGTCCTTGACAGATGCTGCTTTTCCCGGCTCCGGACGGCGCCGAAACAACGATAAAAAACCCTTTGGACATGGCAATCACTCTATATTTTGTGCCTGCTCGCGCAATTTCCCCAGTTCACTTTTGACGTCGATGACGAGACGGGTAATCGGCATATCGCCCGCTTTCGAGCCGATGGTATTTATTTCACGATTCATTTCCTGTAAAAGAAAGTCAATCTTCCTGCCTTCCGTCCCCTCGCTTTGCAGGAGGGCTTCAAACTGTTCGATATGACTTTTCATCCGCACTATTTCTTCGGTGATATCCGTCCTGTCCGCCATCATCGCCACTTCCTGTGCCAGGCGGGCATCGTCAAGTGTGTATCCCTCCGTCAGCTCTTTCACCCTTTCCGACAAACGTTTCTGATATTCCATGACAACCTGCGGCGCGCGCGACTTGATTTGGGCCATCATTTCAGAAATCTCCCGGAGTCTCATCTGCATATCCTGAAACAGAGCCAGACCTTCTTCCTGACGCATCCCGGCCAGTATTTCCAGCGCCTGCAGGTATGTTTTCTCGACCGCGTTCAGAAAATCAGCATCCAGTTGAGATTCCACGGGCGGCGTAAAAATGTCACGGAACCCGGCGAGTGTTTGGATGGTTACGGGGGACTGCAAATTAAATTCATCGTTGAGCCGGCTTAGAACATTGAAATAATCGCGGGCAATGTCCATGTTCAGGTTGACCTTGGAAACATCGGCACCTTCCCCGTCAAATTTAATAAATACCTCAATGCGTCCCCGTTTGAAATTCTCCGATATTTTCTTTTTATATTCCAACTCCAGGGGTTGCAGTGCGGATGGCGTCCGTAAGAATATTTCCAGAAAACGGTGGTTGACGGATTTGGCCTCCACAATAATATTTTTGCCCTGACAAACTGTTTCCGCCCGTCCGAAACCGGTCATGCTTTTTATCATTTGAATATCCTGCCCCTGATCAATGTTTTTTACTGCTCTGCAATCTTCAACTGCAACAAATACTTTTCTCTGATTCTGCCCAGCATCTGGAGCTGCTTTTCATCCCCGTAATCCGGATACGTCCAGGGCAAGGAGCAGAATTTTTTCCCCTGATACACCAGCGTCAAATCGGCATAAATGCCGTCCCTCAAATAAGGACGATGCGTGTAGCTCTTGCCGGTGGCTAAAATCAAATGAGCCTTGGATACATATCCGGGGTCTATGTTGATTCGTCGTTGCCCGTTGGAAATCAGCTGTTCTTCAATTTCGTTTGTTGCCAGTTTAACATCCGGCAAACATTCCGGCCTGATTAATTTTTCCATCGTCACAAAGCGCCGGATAAGACCTTCTCCCATTTCCGCATGATAATAATCGGTATAATCAAACGCAATGACCGGACTGATAAAATCCGGTTGCCCGTAAACTGCGGACAACGTTCCGATGGTGTCGTTGATCAAACCATCATCCTGTGCAAAAAGGCTGAAGATGAGTTTGACCTGCTCAGCCGCGCCCGGTTTACTCATATCGCTTCTATCAGTTCTTTTTGTGAAACGGTCGCCGTGCCGACTTTCTCGACAACAATACCCGCGGCCAGATTAGCCAGACAGGTCGCTTCCTTAATACTTGCCTTCGCGGCCAGTCCAAGCGCCAGTATGCCGATCACCGTATCCCCGGCGCCGGTGACATCATAAACTTCCTTGGCCTGGGTAGGAAAATGCGTATGCGTGATCCTGCGTCCGTTTTCAAACAGACTCATTCCCTCTTCTCCCCGGGTAACCAGCATGGCCGGGAAACCGTATTTCCTTAAAAGAAACTCACTCGTTTTCTGAATATCCTCGGAACCGGACATTTCCATGCCGGCAGCCCGCTGCACCTCATGATGATTGGGCGTAATAATATGCGCCCCTTTGTAAATCGCAAAATTATTCTGTTTCGGGTCCAGACAAATACAAATATCCGAACCATTGACAATTTCTTTTATGCCCTCCATCAAATCTCTGGAAACGACGCCCTTGTTGTAATCGGAAATAACAATCGCTCCTATTTTTCCACGCAGCGCTTTTACATAACTCAGAATCTTATCAATGCTGGATGATGGAATGGGTTTTCTGTTTTCCTTGTCAAAGCGCACCATCTGCTGACCATGCGCCACAATTCTGGTTTTCAGCGTGGTCGGACGGTTTTTCTCAACAACAATTCCTTTTGTTTCTATTTTTTTTCCGCGCAACTCGGAAAGCAGTTGCTTCCCGATGTTATCAGAACCGATGACGCCGCTCACATAAACTCTACCGCCCATAGCGTTAATATTATTGAGCACATTAGCACACCCCCCCAGCAAAATACTGTCTTTGTGAACGTCAACTACCGGCACGGGTGCTTCAGGAGAAATGCGGGAAACATTTCCCCAGATGAAATGATCGACCATCACATCCCCTACGACCAGAACGCCGGCATTCGAAAAGCTGGATATGATATCGAGCGCTCTTTTTCTTGTCATAAATCTATGCACGACTAAAGAAAACTCCCCGGTAAAATGCTGAAAATTAAAAAAAGCGCTTAAAGCGCCCTTCTGCCCAAAAGTGGTGCAATACTATTACTAAGACCTCAATTTGTCAAACATTTTCTCAAAATTCATCATCCCGGGTTTATGATTTCCTTGACATACCAGCCACATCTTTCTTATAAGTGTTCCCTGGAAAGATAAAAACCGATAAAATACCTAATTTATCAATATCATAAGAGGTTTGACCATGTTAAAAATTCAACAATTCCGCTACGGAACCGACAATTTTGCTTATTTAATCCACGGAAGCCGGCAGGCCATCGCCATCGACGGCGGTGCGTGGCAGGAAATTTTGTCTTTTCTGAAAAGCAATGGCCTGTCACTGAAATTTGTCACCAATACCCATGCCCATTATGATCATACATCCGGCAATGAACATCTGCTCAAAGCCACCGGCGCGGAACTCCTGAAACCCTCCACCTTCCCCGACAATCACAAAATGATCATGGATGGAGAAACGATTCTGGTTTACCGGACACCGGGACACACGGATGATTCCGTTTGTTTCCATGTCGGCCATTTTTTGGTCAGCGGAGACACATTGTTTAATGCAACCATCGGCAATTGTTTTTCCGGCAATCTCCACCATTTTTATTTGTCCATCAAGAAACTGATGAATTTGCCCGATACAACCGTCATTTATGCCGGGCATGACTACCTTCAAGATTCTCTGACCTTTGCCCGTCATCTGGAACCGGATAACGACGATATTGAATCTTTGCGCAAAATATGCGGCACCAGAGAAATTCTGTACACGACTCTGGCTGAAGAACGACGAGTCAATCCCTACCTGCGTTTTAATGAAGAGCCGATCATCAAAATACTCCAAAAGAGAAACCTCCCCTGCGCCACGGAAGCGGAACGCTGGAATGCTTTAATGTCCGTTGAATAAATCCATTACGGGATTCTTTCCGCATCTGTGTAATTCCTGATTGACTTCAATCATGAGATTCAATAAAATTTAACTCAGAAATAAAATTTCAACGACACGAAAAAGGACATTTATGATTCATTCAGCGCTGCTGGTCACTTTAGGGGTTGCAATAACCGCTTTCATGTCCTTTTGGTCAGTGGTCTTTTCGGTGTTTCCCGGCGCTGACAATAAAATTCACAAAGTAGCGCGTCTCTGGGCAAAAATACTCCTGTTGCTATGCAATACAAAAGTCAAGGTCATCGGAGCAGAAAATCTTTTACCGTGGCAACCGCAGATTCTAATGGCCAATCATCAAAGTGACTTTGATATTTTGATTTCTCTGGCCTTTATCCCCGTACAATTCCGCTGGATTGCCAAAAAAGAATTGTTCGCCATTCCCGTATTCGGCGCGGCCATGCGGAGCGCCGGTTACATCGAAATCGACCGCAGTAATCGTGAAAAAGCCATCCACAGCATTGACGAAGCCGCCCTCAGCATCAGACGCGGAAAATCCATCATGACCTTCCCCGAAGGCACACGAAGCCGGAACAGAGAAATCAAAGCTTTTAAGCAGGGGCCTTTTCATCTGGCGATCAAGTCCGGTGTGCCCATTATTCCGGTTTCAATTATCGGCAGCGGCAGCATCATGCCCAAAAGGTCCTTAAGAATAAAACCCGGTCAGACAAAAATAGTCATCGGAAAACCGATTGAAGCCATCCATTTCAACCCGGAAAAAAGACAGGACCTGATGGAAAAGGTCCGGAATGAAATCATCAAAAACTACAATGAATGGCAGGATTCGGAAAAACCTGATGTTAAAGATCTGGCAATCAATGAACGCTGAATTCATTGCATGCAAAATCCATCTGAAAAATTATTCTCTTGAATTAATCCGCAAATTATTTGATACTGAAAACAACTCCATTTTATTATATGGCCCTAATTTTATTCTTGTTATGCCGGTCGTTTCATCAGCCCGTGTGCAGCCGCCGGCGAGGTAGAAAATCATGGAAAAATTTGCCGATTATCTCCTGAGTAAAAAAATACATGAAACCAGAAATTCCATTATTTACCGCGGGCATAAAGAAAATGAAAACGTTCCGGTCATTATTAAACTGTTAAAGACCAAGTGTCCAACCCCTTCGGAAATCGCGCGCTTTACCCAGGAATACAACCTGCTGCGCACGCTCGATATACAAAATGTCATCAAAATATATGAGCTGGTGAAAGATGATGATCAATATGCGATCATTGAAGAAGATTTCGGCGGCATCTCGCTGAAAGACTCTTTAAGATCAAAAGAACTTGACTTAAAATCATTATTGCAGATTTCCGCAAAAATATCCGGAACCCTGGGATTGATTCACAAGAATAATATCATTCATCTGGATATCAAGCCCGACAATATTTTAATCAATACGGAAAAAAGCGAGGTCAAAATAACGGACTTCGGCATTTCCGCGGTCTTAACACATGCCAATGACGAGTTGTACAATCCCGACGTCATTGAAGGCACGTTATCGTACATGTCTCCGGAACAAACCGGCCGGATGAACAGAGGCGTGGATTACCGCACGGATATCTATTCTCTGGGCGCGACCTTTTACGAAATGCTGACCGGCGATGTTCCTTTTAAATCCAAAGATCCGATGGAATTAATCCATGCGCATATCGCGCGCCAGCCGCTGCCGCCCCACCTGCTAAACGCTTCCCTGCCGGCGGTCTTATCGTCCATCGTGATGAAAATGTTGTCGAAAAACCCCGAGGAGCGATATCAAAATTGTCTTGGCGTCATGGCGGACATTGATGAATGTCTTCATCAACTTGATCAAAAGGGCAGCGTTGATGATTTTCCCATAGCGACAAAAGACATTTCCATCCGCTTCAATATTCCGCGCAGCCTGGTTGACCGGGAGAATGAAAGAATTGAATTGATGCAATGCTTCGAGCGGACGTGCAAAGGCTTAAGCGAGATGATGATGGTCACCGGCCCTCCGGGCATCGGCAAATCCGCTCTGGTGAATGAAATTTACAAACCGATCGTTGCCAAAAACGGATATTTCATTTTCGGGAAATATGACCAGTTCCGTAAGGATGTTCCTTTTAGCGCCATCATTCAATCTTTTCAGGGACTCATCCGCCAAATCATCTCGGAAAGTGAAGAGAAAATACAAGCCTGGAGAGAAAAACTTCTTTTGGCCCTGGGGCCGAACGGCAAAGTCATCATGGACGTCATCCCGGAGCTGGAACTGATTATCCAGACACAACCTGAATTGCCTGTCCTGGGACCGGAAGAAGCCATGAACCGATTCAACCTGGTATTTCAGAAATTTGTTAATGTCTTCACCACCGAAGAACACCCCGTCGCACTTTTCCTTGACGATCTTCAGTGGGCTGACCAGGCCAGCTTAAAGTTTCTGGAAAATCTGATGACCACTTATGAAACAAAGTATTTATTCCTGCTGGGAGCCTACCGGGATAACGAAACCAACGATGCCCATCCTCTGACGCTCATGCTGACTAAAATCAGCAAGAAAGGCCGCAAGATACGCAACATCACACTGGGCCCCCTGAATGTGCAAGGCATCAACATGATTATCATGAACGTGCTCTTATGTGATGCTGATAAATCGATGCCGCTTGCCGAACTCATCAGCAAGAAGACCGCCGGCAATCCCTTCTTCGTTATCCAGTTCCTGAAAAATGCATATGATCATCATCTCCTGCAACTGAATCCCCAGACCGGATGGGAATGGGATATCCAAAAAATACGGGAAATGCAGGTTACTGAAAACGTCGTCCAATTCATGGCGGAAAAAATCTCTCATTTCCCGAAAAAAACGCAGGACATCTTAAAGATCTGCGCCTGCATTGGCAACCGGTTTGATCTGGAGCTATTGTCGGTTGTTTCCGGCAAATCCATCGAAGAAACCCTCGCCGATCTCACTTCCGCGATTCAGGAAGATATGATCAGTCTTCACGGCAACATCTACAAATTCCTGCATGACCGCATCCAGGAAGCGGCCTATTCCATGATCCCGGAAAAGGAAAAGGAAGCCATGCATTACCGCATCGGCAAAAATGTTCTCGAAAAAACCGATACCGATAATTTGAACGACAAAATATTTTACATTGTGGATCAGCTCAACAGGGGCATTAAGCTCGTCAGCGGAGAAGATGAAGAAATCATGCTGGCCCGACTTAATCTGCAGGCGGCACAGAAATCTAAAAAATCAACGGCCTACGCCTCGTCCTCGTCCTATTTAAAAACAGCCATGGGACTCCTTCCCGAACACGGCTGGCAAAGTCATCATGAACTGACCTATTCCATCTATCGGGAAGCGCTGGAATGCGAATATTTCAATTTGCATTTCAGCGAAGCCGAAAAAATATTCAATATTGTTGTGCAAAACGCAAAATCGAATATTGAAAAATCTAATGTTCACACGCTGATGATCATATTATACACAACTCAGGGAAACTATGAAGCTGCGCTGAAGGTTGGCATTGAAGGAATGAAAATGCTGGGGTTCGATGTGCCTGAAAAGATAAGCGACGCAAGAGTGGGCCGAGAACTGCTGAAACTAAGATTGTTATTCGGCCGCAGGAAGATCGAAGATTTAATTGACATGCAATATGTTACCATGCCGAATAATTTGGATGAAGCAAAGCTTTTAGCTGCTGAATACGCAGTCAGGCATCCTGCAAAATCATTGGATCATCCCGAACTGGTTTTGTGGGAGATGATATCTTACGCGTATCTGGCCATTCATACGGGGACTGTCGCGTTTTATGCCAATCCAAATTTATTTGCGTATATCGTGATCAACGGTGTTTATCAACTGCTGGACTATGAAGTAAATTTTGAATATTCTCCTTTTGCATTAATTGCAATGGGCTCCATTGTAGGATCTTCGCTTGGCTTTTATCAGTATGGCTACCGGTTTGGTCTGGCGGCACTGGCAATAAATGAAAAGATTGCCGACACAAAGAACAGATGCCGGATTGAATTTGCTTTCCCGATGTTTGTCCAGCATTGGAAGAAACACGCCCGCTACGATCTTGATTATTTCCGCAACGCATACAAAAACGGCATTGAAAACGGCGACCTGATTTTCAGCGGACACAGTGTGAATCTGATCGGCATGACCCGCATGATGCTGGGCGACAATATCGACGATCTCCTGGAAGAATACGTGAAATACAAAGATTTCCAACTCGGCGGCAAAGATCCTTTTATTGCGCGCAATTATCAGGAAAACACACGGATGTGTCTGAGCCTCAAGGGTCTGACTGAAAGCAAGGGGGGCTTAAATGGCGATGGTTTTGATGAGGAAGAGCAGGCGAATTATTATAAATCTGAAAATAACCTGCTCGGCACATTCTATTTCTCTCTTGTCAGACTAAGAATTAATTATCTTTTCGGTGAATTATCAAAATGCCGTAATCTCGTCTCGGAAATGCAAGAAATCGTGAGACAAAAAACCGCCTTGGGCAATCTGCACATACCGGAATTTTATTTATACCATTCGCTAACGCTTACGGCATCATACTCCGAAGCAAATGCAACGCAAAAAACAAAGTATTTCGTGCGCCTGAAAGCTAATCAGATGAAAATGCAAAAATGGGCAAAATCCTGTCCTGAAAATTTTCAGCATAAATATGATCTTGTCGCCGCGGAAATGATGAAAATGAGCGGGCGCTTCCGGGAAGCTCAACATCTGTATCATGAGGCTATCGAAGGCGCGAGGGTAAACGGATACCAGCAACTGGAAGCCATCGGCTGTGAACGACTCGCGCTGTTATACATCGATTGCTCCTGTAAAGATGAGGCTGGTTTTTTCATGCAGCGGGCGCACAGGAGCTATTTATCCTGGGGAGCTTCAGCCAAGGCCCAGGATCTGGAAGAAAAATATCCGTCGATGATCCCTCGAGAGCAAAAACAGCAAACCACGGGAAGCATAACTGTTACCGGTTCTTCGGTACGCATGACCCTAAGCGGCGCTACGGAAACCACGAGCAGTACAAACATGCTCGATCTTTCCACCGCCATGAAAGTTTCACAGATTATCTCCAGTGAGATTATCCTGGACCGTCTGCTGGAAAAAATCATGCATATGTCCATCACCAATGCCGGAGCTCAGCGCGGGTATCTGATTCTGGAATCGGAGGGTGAATTGACCATTGAAGCCAGTGAAGATGTGGATAAAAATGAACTCATGGTTATGCAGTCCATGCCGTTAAAGGATTGCCCCCATATCTGCCATTCCATTGTCAATTACGTTTATCACAGTGGAGAGAATATTGTTCTCGGCAACGCCGCCCGGGAAGGCCTCTTTACCAATGACCCGTACATTACGCGGGTACAGTGCAAATCCGTTCTCTGCACACCGATTATGAGCAAGGGTAAGTTATCGGGCATTCTGTATATCGAAAACAACATCAGTGAAAACGCCTTTACCCCCGAGCGCCTGGAGATTCTCCAGAGTTTTTCTGTGCAAGCCGCCATCTCCATTGAAAACGCGAGACTTTTCGATCTGGCGACTACCGACGGCATGACCAAGCTTTATGTACACCGCTATTTCCAGCTCCTTTTGGACCAGGAAATCAAACGTTCACAGCGAAACCATAAGAAATTTTCGCTCGTCATGATGGACATTGACAACTTCAAATCTTTTAACGATACCTACGGACATCAGTTGGGAGACAGGGTATTGAAAGACGTCGCCGCCACGGCAAAAAAAATATCCCGTGCCGGGGATATCGCCGCCCGATACGGCGGTGAAGAGTTTATCATGATTCTGCCGGAAACGGATTCCGGGCAGGCCATGATCTTAGCCGAAAGAATTCGGGCAAACGTCGCGGACATAGAAATTCCTCACGAAGGCAAAAATCTGAACGTAACCATCAGCCTGGGCGTTTCCACGTATCCGAATCATGCCGGAGAAAAAGAGGCGCTGATTCGTGCGGCGGACGATGCCCTCTATACGTCAAAACATAAAGGCAAAAACTGTGTCAGCCTGTCCACAATGCAAAAATAACCGATGGAACAGCGATCAAAAATTTTCGCCGATCGGCACCAGCAATCTCGTTCCGGAAAGGTTCAATATTCTGCAAACAAAATGCTCTGCCGTGCTTGTCAAATCATAATTTTTCTGTAATAATAAAAAAAATGTGAGTATGCGGCCATAGGATAAATGCAAAACGAGGAAACAAACAACAAAAGAATCAGAGAAATTAAAGGTGCTGTCTGCCTAGCCCTGGGCCTGTTTCTGCTTTTATGCCTTGTTTCGTATCATCCCCTGGACCCTTCGTTTACCCGTTTTGTTGCCGGCGATCAGACCATCCATAATTTTACCGGCAAGGCAGGGTCATACACAGCCGATTCACTCATCCGCATGCTCGGCATCGCTTCCTTTCTTCTCCCTTTTATGCTTTTCTTTTGCAGTTTTAAATATTTTTTACGGCAGGATTTCACCGTCACAGCACACCGGGCAGTGGGGTTTTTATTTTTTCTTGTCTCCTTTGCCGGCATTCTAGCACTGCTCGCAGGGGGTAGTATCGATTTTCGCGGCGCAACGCTGAAGAACGGTATCGGCGGGTTGATTGGAGTTGCCGTGGTCGGTCTCTTGCGCATCTATTTTAACACGGCGGGAACCTATATTCTTTTATTCCTGACGCTTGTCGTGGCGTTGACTTTTATGTTTGAATTTTCCATGGTTTCCTCAACAGGAAAGATATCACAATTTGTCGCGGCTTTTTTCAGTCTTTGCAAAAACCGCATCGCTTCCTTTACCGGTTTTGTTCTCAAAAGCACAAAAAAAACGGAAGAAAAGTCCGAACCGCTGGTTGTTGAAGAACCTCAGCCGATGGTCAAAAAGGCACCCCCTAAAAAAGTCGAGCAGACGCACTTTGAGTTCACCAAATCCAAAATGGATGACAAATTTAATCTACCGCCCCTGACCTTGCTGGAAGATGCTCCGCAGAAAGACGCCCGCGTTAAACGAGATGCGCTGGTCACCAATTCCCGAATCCTGGAAAAGAAGTTAGCCGACTTCGGGGTTGAAGCCCGCGTGGTGGAAGTCCTGCCCGGACCGGTGATTACCATGTATGAACTGGAACCGGCTCCCGGCGTGAAAATCAACAAGATTGTCAATCTCTCCGATGACCTTGCGCTGGCGCTGATGGCGCCGAGCATTCGAATTCTGGCGCCGATTCCCGGCAAATCGGTTATCGGCATTGAAATACCGAACTTAAAAAGAGAGTCGGTTTTTCTCAAAGAAGTCATCGACAACACTTCCTTCTCCGAATCGTCATTCCGCCTGCCGATTGCGTTGGGGGTTAATTTTGTCGGCACGCCGGTCATTGCCGACCTGACCAAAATGCCTCACCTGCTTATTGCCGGCACCACCGGCTCCGGCAAAAGTGTCGCGCTCAACGCCATGATTTGCAGCATCCTTTTTAAAGCCCAGCCGGAAGATGTCAAATTCCTGATGATAGACCCCAAGAGACTGGAGCTGTCCTCCTACGAAGGCATTCCGCACCTGCTGCATACGGTGGTCACCGATCCGAAAAAAGCATCGCAGGTTATGCGCTGGACGGTGGAGGAAATGGAGCGACGCTACAAAATACTGAACGACCTGAAAGCGAAAAGCATTGACGCCTACAACGAATTGCTGCTGAAGGGTTTAAAGAGCAAAACGGTTTTAGCCATTCCCAAACAAGCCGATCCTGATCTGGAAGCTGCACAAACAGCCGACAAACCGCTCAGCGAACATGAAGAAAAAGAAATCAAACATACGAAACTTCCATACATTATCGTGGTGATTGACGAACTGGCCGACCTGATGATGGTCGCACCCAGAGACGTTGAAGAATCGCTGACCCGTCTGGCGCAAATGGCACGGGCGGCCGGCATCCATTTGATTATCGCCACCCAAAGACCTTCGGTGGATGTCATTACCGGTTTGATTAAAGCCAACTTCCCCACCCGCATTTCGTTTCAGGTCTCCTCCAAAATTGATTCGCGTACGATTATTGATCAGCAGGGGGCTGAAAAACTGCTGGGCGCCGGAGATATGCTCTTCATTCCGCCGGGCACATCCAAACTCTCAAGAATTCACGGCGCGTATGTTTCAGACAAGGAAATCTCACGCATTGTTGATTACATCAAAATGCAGGGGCAACCGGCTTATGATTCCTCCATTGAAAAATTTGCGCTGGCTGCCGCGCAGGCTCAGCATGATGGCGATGACGATTTCGATGAAAAGTACGACGAAGCCGTCGCCCTGATCAGCGAACTGGGGCAGGCGTCCATATCGCTTGTCCAACGTTACATGAAAATCGGTTACAACCGCGCAGCGCGGATCATTGAAAAAATGGAAGCCGAAGGCGTTGTCGGTCCTTCCGACGGCGCGAAACCCAGAAAAGTCCTGATTAGAAAGCTGCCCGGGTGAAAACTGAAAATCACAACAAAGTCCGCATCATCAGCCTCGGCTGTCCGAAAAATCTTGTTGATTCGGAAGTCATGGGAGGCTTGCTAAGTCAATCCGGACATCAACTGGTTGAAAATAATGACGAGGCAGACATCGTTCTTGTCAACACCTGCGCTTTCATCAATCCCGCCAAGGAAGAAGCCATTGAGGAAATCCTGATGCTGGCTGAAGAAAAAAAGAAGAAGCCCGGCTTGAAGATTGTTGTCGCCGGCTGTCTCGCTCAGCGCTATGGCCAGGAACTGTTCACGCAAATGCCGGAAGTGGATTTATTGATCGGCACCGGAGAAGTCGGCAACATTGCCGCTCACATCAATGGCATAAAGCAGCCACAACACAAAAGAACTTCTGTCATCACCAAGCCGGATTTTCTGATGACCTTTCATCATCCGCGGATTTTGCCACCGGCCGCAACCAGCGCGTATTTGAAAATTGCTGACGGATGTTCCAATCGCTGTGCCTACTGTGTCATTCCTTCCATTCGCGGTGCAGCGCGCAGCCGCCGGCCGGATGACATTCTTCGTGAAGCCGAATCTCTGGTCAAAAGAGGCATAAAAGAAATCATCCTCACTGCTCAGGACACCACCCATTACGGTCGCGATTTAAAAGGGCGCCCGCGTCTGTCCGCTTTATTAAATGATATGGTAAAAATCAAAGACATCCAATGGATTCGTCTGCTTTACGCCCATCCGGCTCGTGTCACAATGGATTTACTGGAGACCATCGCCGCCCATGAGAAAATCTGCCGCTATCTTGATTTGCCCGTTCAGCACATTGACAACGACATTTTACAAGCCATGAATCGCAAAGTAACTGCCGATCAAATAAGAAAAATTATCGAACAGGCCAGAGCCATCATTCCCGATATCGCGCTCAGAACATCGCTGATGGTCGGCTTTCCGGGAGAAACTCCCGCCCGATTCAACCGCCTGATTGACTTTGTGAACGAGATAAAATTCGATCATCTTGGAGTCTTTATCTATTCCAAAGAAGATGGAACGAAAGCAGCGGATTTAAAAGCGCAGATTTCTGAAAAAGAAAAGCAGCGCCGCCGCGAAACAATTATGCATGAGCAGGCGGCCATTTCCGCGGCAATCAATAAAACCCATATCGGCTCCATTCAGGACGTGCTGATTGAACAAACCAGCGACCGTGACGATTACCGGTATGTGGGAAGATGCCGACGGCAGGCGCCGGAAATAGACGGCGTTACATATTTGAAAGGCGTAAACCATCCGATCGGCAGTATCGTCCCTTGCAAAATAACCGCCGCCGATGACTACGACCTTTTTGGAAAGATCAATGAATGATTGGTGAAAGAAAGATTTAATGATTCGGTTTTACCATCCAGGGGTGAGGAGCATATACCCCTGGATGGTCATTGACCTGAGATCTACATAAATTAATTTAAAACAAGAACATACCTTTTCTTACCATTCAAAAGACTTAATTCTTCCTGGTTTTTGACTAAAGTATATCCTTTTCTACCAAAACGTAATGCCTCCTGGTAGGAGGTCATGTAAACGTCTATATTACCACGGTTTTTACGACTTGTCCGGTCTTTGACAACAAAGGTTCCCAAATTACCGATTTCGATTTTAGTCCCTAATTTGAGCCCTTGACGTTCCAAGTCTGGTGAAACAGCGACGATTCCGGTTTTAACCATTTCTCCGGAAGCCGTTTTACCCTTATTATGGTAACACTCTTTCAATGTGTACGCCGTTACAAATACTTTGTTTTCTTCCGCCCATACACTGACAGATGAAATGAACAGGATGCAGATTCCTACAAGCACAACTTTTGCTACTAATAGGTTTATTCTTGTCATAATGACCTCCTTGTGTTGAAAAGAGCAACATCGCTCTTTTGCACAGTTTGGGTTATGGCTACCTTGGCCTACCCGTAGCTCCTCTATATTAAACACTCTGATGAAGAGTGGTATATGTCAATATGTCCTTATTGTTTCATGCTGATCAAGTAACGGGGAATATCATGAAAATACAGAGTAGATATAAGGACTAGCTTAAAAGTTGGCACACCATACAGAAACCGCTCTTGGAAGTCAAACACTTTTTTTTAGGCAGGATGCAATCAAAAATACCAATTTATTTCAAGCCTCTTCGCTCTTCCACTGCGGGCACAATTCCGACGAACCCGGCTGATAATGACGGCAAACCGCCGGTCTTGTCTCGTATATCGAGCAGAGAAACACTTCACCCGAACTATACAGAAAAGGACATTCACGCGGATAATCGCCCGTTTCCGCAGAAATCATTCTGTCACCCGCCCAGACAAGATGACGGTGCTCAATCATTTCCAAAATATCCTGACGGTTTTCTTTTCGCCAACGGTCAAAATCTTCCTGCTGAGCATAAGCGGTCAAATCAACGAAACAACATTTTCCACAGCACCGGCAGGATGGCGCCTCTTTCATAACACATCCCTCTCGGTATTTTTTACTACATTTTTGCCGGCGTTTCAATCCACCCGCCTTTTACCCGGCAGCAAAGTCCGGCGTATGCCCGAGAATGTCCCCGTCATTCCGCAGGCCGGGATTCAGTAAAAGGATTATTTTGAATCTTTCCAATACCACCATTTCAACTTTGCCGAATCATGCCTGGTGTTGGAGGCGAAATAGACAGCACAACGGAAGACATACAACATACAGCGATCCACAGGCTTCCCCATTTTTTTGCACAATTCATTATAGAGAACTTCAGGATCTTTATCGCGCAAATCAACGACACGCCTGATTCCCAAACTTCTTAAATCTTCAGCAATAGACCTGCCGACGCCGGGAATATTCTGTAATTCATCTGCCGCATTTTGAACACGTTTCAAATTAATTGTACCTGTCCGCTTTAGTGA
>CAYZLL010000035.1:0-18689 GCA_964479225.1 uncultured Smithella sp. | reverse complement strand
CCTTGTCTTCTCCTATGGATGACTGTTCCTTGCGCAGACCGTCCAGTAATTTGCCTATGATGCTTGCGGCAGTCCCTCTTGTCCCCTCAACCTTCATGCGCCAGACTTCGCCGCTTTCGACGGCGCTGCTCAGATATTGACGGAAATCTTTGAATCCACTATCCGGGTCGCCTGCCAATTCCCTTTTTGCCGACACGCTGAACACGATGGGATTTTGTATATTCCGTTCATGAGCATACTGTCTGACGCGCTCTTCGCTGGTCGCCAGCTCTTCTTTTGTCGCCAAGTCGGCTTGTTGGAGCACAAACACGGTTTTGCGACGCCAATCCTTCCGGATGAAATCCAAAAGATCCCATGCGGTGCCGGTGTAAGGGTTCCTGGCAGGAAAAACAAATACGACAAGGTCGCTCTTGGGAATGTAATTTTCCGTAATGGTCTGGTGATGATGAATGATTGAATTCGTGCCCGGTGTGTCCACGATGGAAATCGATTTTAATACGGGTTTTGGCAACGTGACTCTTTCCCAATGATCGCCAAGGATTGTCTTTGTCCGCTCGCTCCCATAGATTAATTCCTGTACGACGACAGTACACGGGTCGGGCGCGACTTCGCAAATCGTTTCGCCGAGGAGCGCATTGACGAAACTGCTTTTGCCGGATTTGACTTCGCCAACAATAACAAAGAGCGCTGCGGACTGCAGATGATCCAATCGGTCCCGGATAATTCCGGATGCTTCATTTTCCGAACATTTTTCAGTCAGCGACAGGCAACGCTGGAGAATGTCCCGCATCGAATCGTATTGTGTTGTCAATTCAGGACTGAGTACTGGCTGTGTCATTGGCGTTCTCCATGAGTCGTTGCGAATATGCTTTGAGGCGAGGCGTTAAGATAAGAGCCCGAAAAGCGCGGGCTCTTATCTGTGCGAGGGGTTACACTTTTTTATTGTCCGTATCATCGGATCCCAGGCGCGCTCGCGCCGAATCCACAAGTTTTTCTGCATCCGCTTTCACCTGGTCAAATTTAGCCCCAGCCTGGCCTGCCAGTTCTCTGGCTTTTTCCTGCGCATTTGCGGTCACGGTTTTTGCTTTGTCGGTTAGATCTTTCACTGCATCGGGAACACCGTCATGATCCTTGTCAAGAGATTCGCGTGTTTCTTGAATCTTGGCTTCAGCCTTTTCCTTCAATTCTTCGGCTTTTTCCATCGCCTTTGCAGTAAGGGTTTTCGCTTTGTCGGTCAGATCTTTCACCGCATCGGGAACGCCGTCGTGATCTTTGTCCAGAGATTCGCGTGTTTCCTGAATCTTGGCTTCAGCCTTTTCCTTCAGATCTTCTGCTTTATCCATCAGACCTTCAGCCGTATCCTTTACCTGATCTACAAATTTTTTGAAATCCATGATTTTCTTCTCCCTTTTAATAGCCGTTTAATTTTCGTGCCATAAAGCCATGAGTCTTATTCTGCGCAGAAAATATTGCCCTGCTGCTCAGGCGATTTTCAGCGCTCCTTTTACTTCGTTGAGAAAAGACTGCTCGGCATCGCTGACGCGGACACCGCCGAAACCGAGAAATCCGCCTTCCTTGGAAGCATTGGCCGCCTTCTGAGCAACAACCATGATCATCTGTTTGTAGGCCTGCACTTCGTCCGGCGTCGCTTTACTGTTTACTAAATCAACTACTTCGGCAATGCGCGAAAGAACGGCAGATTTGAGATTGGCCATCTGCTGCTCGCGACTGCCCTCTCCGAGCATCGCCTTGACATCAGGCATCCCGGGCATGCTCTTATCCGTGGCGATTGCCTTGATCAATTCGATATTTGATCCTTCCTGAAGTGATCTGAACATGCCCATCATTCCAGCGGATGCTTCTTTGATGGAGCCGAAGATGCCGCTGGGATCTGCGACAGTAACGCCGCTGGAAACAATCGAGGGCAAGCTCCGAAGAAGCGTCCATTCTTCTGCCGTGAATGCATTTTGTGCCGTCATTTTTTCATTCTCCTTTCGTTGATATTGGTAGGAATTTCTTTCTGAGGGAGTTGAAGTATAAGAAACGATTTCCCGGGTGTCAAGAATATTCTACCGCAGAATATTCGGCCAAATTGCTTTTTTGCTTTTTTGGTTGACATATCTTTCAATGGGTTTATAAGTTTGAATCATCTTCAAAAATCTAACCATTAAAAAAGGAGGCGCTATGAGTATTTTTGGCAAAATTCTCGAAAAGATCGGCATTAAACGTCCCGCAAAGGCAGAAGCACCCCCCCAGGCTACTTCTGCGCCACCAGCAAAAACCGCAACGCCTGCTCCCGCACCACCAGCAAGCGCTGCAGCCCCGGCTCCAACACCGGTATCCGTAGTGGATGTCGTGGTTAATTTGGAGAAACTCGCTGCAGCGAACGCTCAAAAGCTTAACTGGAAGACGTCTATCGTCGATCTTCTGAAGTTGCTGGACATCGAAAGCAGTTTGGCCGCGCGCAAGGAACTTGCGGTAGAACTCGGCTGCCCGGCCGAAAAAATGGGTGACTCCGCACAGATGAACATTTGGCTGCACAAAACCGTACTGAAAAAAATAGCAGACAACGGCGGTAACATTCCTAAAGAACTGCTCGACTGATATGGACGATTAGGGGATATTTCTCAATCGCCGTAAAACTAAAAAAACTTTCTTGGATTTAATGATAAAGGTTCGGTGATATATCCCCGAACCTTTATCATCGTTTGAGGCCATATCGGTAAACATCATTCACGGCCAATCGCATCCTCATGGGAAATGTCTGACAAGTCCATTATTGACAATCGCCTTTGCCTTTTGACAATTCCAGTAGCTTGCAATCACCCAGTGAGCACGCTTTCTGAAAATCACGACATGCCGATTCTCTTTCATTCTTTAGCATATAAACGATGCCTCTGTTATTGTATGAATCGGCATACCCCGGTTTCAGGCGAATAGACTCATTATAATCGTCAATAGCCCGATCATATTTTCCAAGTTCCACATAAGCTGCGCCTCGATTGTGATAAGCATCGGCATAATCTTTCTTCGAGCTGATGGCCTTGTTGAAGTATTCGACGGCTAGATGGTGCTGACCTTGTTTAAAATAATCGCTACCTTTTTTATTGAAGTATTTGTTGTCGAATTGCCGTAATTCCGTGTCGCGGCATTCTCCGTTATTTTGGAATTTCTGCAAATATTGGCAATTCCCCCATTCACAGGCTTTTTTGAAATCAACGCATCCCAGTTCTTTGTTCCCCTGGTTAAAATGAATTTTTCCAAGAGAAATATGTGCATCCGTGTAATTTGGTTCGAGGCGAACGGCTTCGTTCAAATCGTCGATGCCGCGTTGATGTTGCCCCAGTTGGATTCCATACGTAAAGCCTCTGTTTTGATACGCTTTCGCATAATCGGGTTTGATGGAAATAACCTTGCTATAATCATCAATAGCCTGTTGATATTGTCCAAGGAAAGCATGGGCATTGCCCCGGTTGTTGAGGGCTTGTATATAAAAGGGGTAAACTTGAACAGCCTTATTGTAGTCTTGAATCGCTTTTTGATACAGACTGAGTTTCACATGCGTGTTGCCTCTGTTGTTATAAGCGTAAGCATAATCAGGCTTTATCCGTATGGCTTCGTTGTAGTCGTTCAGCGCTTGTTGATGTTTGCCTGTTTCACTGTAATAAAGGCCTCTCTGGTTAAAAGCCAACCAGTTATTTTGAGTCACTTTCAGAGCCTGATTCCAGAGATCGAGGCTGTTTTGCCAGTAAACGCATTGCCGCCACGCAAAAAACGTCAGGATGGCGATGAAAGCCAATCCCGCCGTCATGAGTATTTTCTTCTTCATTTCTCCGGCAGGAAATAAAGAAGGAGCGCCCCAGGCCAGCATGATAAAAATGCCGATTGAGGGCAGATACATATAATTATCGGACATCGATCTGAGTGCGGATCGGAATATGTCCAGAACCGGTATAATGGTGATTGCATACCATAGCCATCCGACCAGCAAATAGGGATGACGTTTCCTGGCCACCATCACGGCAATGCTGATGATTAGAATCATGATCGCGGAACCCGTAATCTGCCAGGGAGGCAGGTTAGCGGCAAAAGGATAAAAAGGTGCAAGATCACTTGGCCAGAATGTTTTTTCCAGATAGGTCACAAATGAAACAGCCGCGTTGCTCAGTCGGGCATCCAGGGAATACTGAACGATCTTTATGTGCTTATTGTACTGGGCTAAAATCGTGATGACGGTGAAGATAAACGCTAAAACAAAAAACGGCGCTTTCTCCTTGAACTGCCATGAGAAAAAGTTTTCCTGCTTCTTCTCAAAACGACTCAGCGGCCAGTAATCAAGCAGGATCATGACGACAGGCAGCGTAACGGCCATCGGCTTACTCATCAGCGCGCACGCCAGAAAAAACAGAACAGACAGATATCTTTTAATCGCCGGTTTCTCCGTGTAATAAACATAAAGACATAAAGTCAGCATCCAGAAAAAAGCGCTTAAAACATCCTTGCGTTTGGTGATCCAGACCACCGTTTCGACATGCAACGGATGGATAGCAAAAAGTGCAGCGATAAAAGCGCTCTTCCAGAGGGCGCCTGTCATTCGGTTCAAAAGCCAGAAGAGTAATAAAGTGCTCAGGATATGCAAAAGAAGATTCGTGATGTGATAGCCGCCGGCTTGGAGTCCGTATAACTGATAATCGATCATCAGCGAAAGCCACGTCAACGGATGCCAGAATTCGGCATGGGTTGTGCTGAAGGCCCAGCGCAGTGAATTTAGCGTTAATCCGGACTGGATCTGTTGATTATCCGTGACATAAACCGGATCGTCAAACGTTACAAAGCCGAACTGATGCACCTGCCAGAAAACGGCAAGTGTCAGAACGATTAAGAAAAGACCGATAACGATCTTTTTTGAGGAAAAAGTGCTGCTTGTGTGATTGAGCATGTGATTTCGTGTGTCACGAACATTCCCGGAGTGCTTCCGAGAAGCCCGGGATTGCATTCGTGATGGTTTTATCATCAACGCAGTACGCGATACGGAAATAACCCGGACAGCCGAAACCGGTGCCCGGAACAGCCAGAATGTTTTTCCTCAGCAGCATTTTGATGAATTCCACATCATCGGGTAGCGGACTTTTCACAAAAAGATAGAAAGCTCCCTGCGGCTTGGCAAATTTATAGCCCGCCTTCGACAGGCCGGCACACAACATATCCCGCTTCTTTTGATAGACTTGCACATCGACTGCCGCGTCCTGCATTTTCAGAATAATTCTCTGCATCAGGGCCGGCGCGTGCACAAAACCGAGAATTCTGGTGCACAAAATCAAGGCGCTGATTAAATCAGTCGCATCATCCAGTTTCGGATTGACGGCGATGTACCCTATTCTTTCCCCCGGCAGCGAAAGCGTCTTGGAATACGAATAGGCAACAATGCTGTTGGCGTAGGCCTTCAAAACTCCCGGAACTTGGATATTGTCATAAACGATTTCATTGTACGGTTCATCGGAAACAAGATAAATTGTATTGTTTAGTTCCCTGCTCTTTTTCCTTAAAAGAGATGCCAGATCGCTGATGTTCTTTTGGCTGTAAACCTTGCCCGTCGGGTTGTTGGGTGAATTAATGATAATCGCTTTTGTTTTTTTATGAATCGCCTTGCCAATGGCGTCAATATCAAGCGAGAAATCATCTTTCGTCCGGACGAATTTTACGACGCCACCGAAATTTTCAACGTAGAAAGGATATTCAACAAAAAAAGGCCGGGGGACGATGACTTCATCTTGCGGATCCAGAATGGATTTAAAAATAACGTTCAGCGCTCCGGCCGCCCCGCAGGACATGACGATATGGTCGGGCGTTAGTTTCAGACCATAGGTTTTGTTGATCTTTGAAGAAATGGCATGCCTTGTTTCGGCAAAACCGGCATTGGGAGCATAGCCGTGTTTCAAAGGAATGTGTTTGGCTGCAAGATTTCTCAATTCTTTTTTAAATACTTCCGGCGGTTCCACATTGGGATTGCCCAGACTGAAATCATACACTTTATCCGCCCCGTATTTTTTTTTCATGAGGGCGCCTTCTTCAAACATTTTCCTGATCATCGATGAGTTGGACATCGATGCCTTGATTTTTTTAGCAATGCTCATTTTGTAAAATCCAATTTATAATTTTTATTTCTTTCGTCTTAAGATGATAAACACACCCAGTAAAATCAATATGGCCGGTAACATATACTGGGAATACTTGGAAGGATCAAAGCCGTAAAATTCATAAAACAAAAATCCCATTCCGGCCAAAGTGATGATCCACCCTCCAAGATCTCTGAACTGCTGAATTAACGTGCAGATGCCGACAGCAATCAGTAAGATAGGCCAGGTCTGACCAAAAGAATAACTCCCTGATTTGCCCAAAAAGATTAAAACACCCAGAGTAATCAGCACCACACCGCCGGTAAACACATTCTGCTTCTTATCACTCATAAATAATCTCCTTATTTCTCGATTCAATTCTAAAGCAATTATTATACGTTTTTCCTGTTTTTACTTATCCATCATTTTTAAAAACGGTTTAAATAAATCAATCGGTATCGGGAAAACCGTTGTGGAATTATTTTCCGATGCAATCTG
The DNA here is from genome assembly GCA_964479225.1 of uncultured Smithella sp. Lineage (GTDB taxonomy): Bacteria > Desulfobacterota > Syntrophia > Syntrophales > Smithellaceae > Smithella. The sequence goes on along the minus strand of CAYZLL010000035.1, from coordinate 12,075 downwards.
ATTCAAGGTCTGCAAATAGCGCAACTGCAGGGACATCGGTTGCGTTTCCATGACCGCAGCCGCTTCAATCAGTTTCTGAGCGGCCTGGTATTCACCTTCAGCATTGATGACCTTGGCCCTTCTTTCTCTTTCCGCTTCGGCTTGCTTGGCCATTGAACGTTTCATTTCTTCCGGCAGATCGATATGTTTGACTTCCACCAGTGACACCTTAATGCCCCACGGCTCGGTGCTGCGATCCAGAATTTCCTGCAGATTCATGTTAATTTTCTCGCGCTCGGAAAGAATTTCGTCAAGTTCCATCTGACCGCATACGCTGCGCAGCGTGGTCTGGGCAAGCTGTGATGTGGCAAAAAGATAATTTTCGACATTGGTTACGGCGGAATTGGCATCCATGACACGGAAATAAACAACCGCGCTAACCTTGATGGATACGTTATCTTTGGTGATAACATCCTGGGGAGGAACATCCATGGTAATTGTCCGCATATCAATTTTGACAATCCGGTCAATGCCGGGAATGATGATAATCAGACCGGGACCCTTGACATCGCGGATACGGCCGAGACGGAAAATAACCGCCCTTTCGTATTCATTCATTATTTTAATGGCTGATGCCAAAAACATGACCAACAGAACCACAACAACCATCAGCGGCATTGACAATGTTCCAAAATACATACAAACTCCTCCTTTTTTTGACTATTTCGTTTTAATTATTTTTTGATTTCTTCGACCAGTAATTTCAACCCGTCCACCCGGATCACTTTTACTTTTGATCCTTTGGGTATGGGCTTTTCACTTTTTGCTTTCCAGTATTCTCCCATGATCAACACTTTTCCTTCGTGGTCGATATCCTCCACCGCGTCAGCTTCTGAACCGATCATCGCTTCTGCGCCGGAGAAATGCTTGCGCATCTGGGCTTTCACCGCCAGCCAGACCACCACGACAAAGAATCCGGAAGCAACGAATACGGCTGGAATCAAAACCTGCAAAGACAGACGCAAAGCCGGTTCCGTCGTGTCGAACAATAATAGCGAGCCGAAAATCAAAGATACCACCCCCCCGACGGTCAGCATACCGTGACTCATCACTTTAATCTCCGCGATAAATAAAATCACGGCAAAAATAATCAACAAAATTCCTGTGTAGTTTACAGGCAGCGTGGACAAACCGAAAAACGCCAGTAATAGCGATATACCGCCGATGACACCGGGCAGGATGGCTCCGGGTGTGGACAGTTCAAAATACAATCCCGCCAGCCCCACCAGTAAAAGAATATAAGAAATGTTGGGGTCGGAAATCGCCGCAAGAATACCCTGCCTTGTCCCCATCTTTTGATTATTGATAACGGCGTCTTTTGTATTGATCTTCTTTTTGCCGCTGGCCAGGGTTACTTCTTTCTGGTCAATGGCCGCTATAAGTTTTTCGATGTTAGGAGCAACGAAATCGATCACGTTTAATTTAAGCGCTTCTTCAGCCGTGATGGATTCGCTCTTGCGCACGGCTTTTTCCACCCATTCTTCCGAGCGTCCTCTTGTTTTGGCAATGCTGCGGGCATAAGCGGCTGCATCATTTTCCAGTTTTTCAGACATGGTTTTATCCTTGTCGCCGGTTGTACCTCCCAGACCGATGGAAACCGGATGAGCAGCACCGATATTGGTGCCCGGCGCCATCGCGGCGACATGGGCAGCTTCAGTAATAATGACACCGGCGGAAGCAGCCCGCGCGCCTGAAGGATAAACAAAAACAATCACCGGCAGTGGAGCATTCAGAATGCTTTTGGCAATGTCACGCATAGCCGTATCCATACCACCGGGCGTATCCAGCAATATAATCAATCCTTCAGCATGATCCTGACTGGCAGCTTCGATGCTTTTGGCAATATATTTTGCCGTCGGCGATGTTATGACACCATCAACCGTGATGACATTGAAAACAGGATTTTTTTCCTGAGCGCCCGCCAGAACAGCAGCGAAAAGGAGAACAGCAATCAATGCGTATTTAATTTTTCCCAACATTGTTTCACCTCTTGGTTGTTTGAGTCATGCTACAGATGGGCTTCCTGCATGATCATCTGAATGTCTTCCCAGACCTGCTTTTTCGCTGAAGGATTTCTCAGAAGATATGCCGGATGATAGGTCGGCATGAGTTTTATTCCTTCATATAAATGAAACTGACCGCGCAGGGCGGATATCGGAACTTCTGTTTTTAAAAGTGTCTGTGCGGCAAACGTCCCCATCGCACAAATGATTTCCGGCGCGATAATCTGCAGTTGTTTTTTCAGGAAAGGTTCGCATCGGCTGATTTCCTCCGGTTGCGGATTACGGTTTCCGGGCGGACGGCATTTGAGAATATTACAGATGTAAACGTCTTTTCTTTGCATCTTCATCCCTTTCTCAATGATATCCGTAAGAAGCTTTCCGGCACGTCCGACAAAGGGCAGCCCCTGCTCATCTTCATCAGCGCCGGGCGCCTCACCGACAAACACGATTCTCGCTTCCGGATGACCGACTCCGAAAACAAGATTTTTTCTGGTTTTCCCTAAAGGACATCGTTGACAATCACCCATTTCCCGGCAAACGGTTTCCAGCGTTGGCTCTTTTTGCTGATCAGGTTTCACGTGACAAACAACTGTTTTTGGAGCAGTTGTTTTTTGCGTCTTGCTCCAATCGATTCCCACGGATAAACTGTCTCTATTGACCACTTGCCCTTTGAGCGCTTGCACAGCGTTGAGTAATTGAGCTTGTATTGAATCTTTCGCCAAATCCCGCGTTCTCCCGTTATTTTTTACGATTGTTTTTCCTGATCAATTTTTTAACGCGATCAAGAATTGCGTCGGCTGCTTCCATCTTTGTCATTTTGTCCAGGGCTTCCGTTTTGCCCGCGCGATCGATGATGGTGATCACGTTGGTATCCGTTCTGAAGCCGGCGCCCTCTTCCCGCAGATTATTGGCGACAATCAAATCCATATTTTTCTTTTTCAGTTTTTCTGTGGCGTTATCCAGCAGATTCCGGGTTTCCATGGCAAAGCCGACCAGGATGCGATTGCCCTTGTTTTTACCGACTTCCGCGATGATATCCGGATTATTTTTCAATTCCAGACAAATATTATTTTTATCTTTTTTGATTTTTTCTTCAGCCGTTGCGATGGGACAATAATCGGCAACGGCCGCCGCTTTAATGATGATGGTCGCTTTCCTGTAATGATCCATCACGGCGTGATACATTTCCTTTGCTGTACGGACCTTAATGAATTTTTCCACGGGCGGCGTCGCAAGATTGGTTGGGCCGCTGACCAGCGTAACTTCTGCTCCGCGCCTTTGGGCCGCGGTCGCCAGCGCGTAGCCCATTTTACCGGACGAAAGATTGGTAATAAAACGCACCGGGTCCAACGGCTCTTCGGTCGGCCCGGCGGTGATCAGAATCCGGCAACCTTGTAAATCTTTTGGTGTCAGAAGATTGGTTGTTGCTTCGACAATATCCTCAATATCCGGTAGGCGTCCCTTCCCTTTTGTTTTACACGCCAGTTCGCCCTCGGCGCTTTCCATGAAAACGTAACCCAGCTTTTTCAGTTTGCTGATATTGTCCTGAACAACCGGATTGGCCAGCATTTTGTCATTCATGGCCGGACAGATCAGGGTTGGCTTATCCTGAGCCATGATTGTGGTCGAAAGAAGATCATCGGCGATGCCGGAAGCGATTTTCCCGATGATGTTGGCTGTCGCCGGCGCGATAACAAAAGCGTCAGCAAATTCGGCCAGTTCAATGTGAGCGATATCATATTGATCAGCCGGAACAAACATATCCGTATAAACCTGATTTTGCGAAAGCGTCCGCATGGTCAAAGGCGTGATAAATTCCAGCGCATTTTTGGTCATGATAACCTTGACCTGCGCTCCTGCTTTGATCAGCACGCGAATCAGTTCAGCGGCTTTATACGCCGCGATGCCTCCTGTAACACCAAGAACTATTTTTTTGTTCGTAAGCATTGTTCAATTTCCATTAATTTAACGGGTCGATATGAGTAAAAATAATAATTTCGTTCCGGCAACTTTTGATGAAATATAACAGCGCTGTTGTACAATATCAAGGCATAATTATACGCCATTCCCGAAATATGATAATTCATGTTCAGGAGAATTCACTTGCAAAACCGTCTGAAAATGATTATAAGCCGCGCATCTTATACACCTCACCTATTTAGGAGATAATTATGAAAAGGTTCCCTTTATATATAGAAGTTATCATCGGCGTTTTAGTGCTGGCTGTTGGCGGCTGGTTTTTCTTCAGCAGTTACCTGGAATTCAGCAAGCCGGTCATCAAATTGGATCAGGAAGTAAAAGCGATCGGCAGACAAAAGACTGTTAACATTCTTTTTGATGATTCCCAAAGCGGACTGTCCAGCCTGACCGTGGAAATCATTCAGGACAATAAAGGTCAGATTCTTGTCGATAAAAAAATACCTGCCAAAGGAATTTTTCAGGAAACAATAACATTAATGATCAGCGCCGGTGATTTAAAATTACATGACGGTGCGGCTACGCTGAAAGTCACGGCAGCCGATCACTCTGTTTTGGAGAATAAGACCATCTTGTCGCAGGAAATCAAAATTGACACGGTTCCACCACAGATTAATCTGTTGAAAAACACAACCTATCTTAATCAGGGAGGAACAGGATTCGTCGCGTATCAATCTTCCAAACCACTGGTTTCCACCGGCGTTTATATCAACAATTATTTGTCCCCGGCGCATTCCAAATTAATAAGCAATAAACCGTCGTATGTGACTTATTTTGCTTTGCCGATGGATGCCAATCAGGATTCAACCAAAATAGCTGTCTTTGCCCGGGATGAGGCCGGCAATGAAACCACGATGACCGTGCCTTGCGTCGTCAAGGCAAAGAATTTCCGCTCCGACAAAATGAACCTGAGCCAGGGTTTTTTACAGCAAAAAATGCCGGAATTTCAGCCCATGGTTCAGTCTCTCCAGGGGAAAACGATTCTGGATGTATTCCTTTACGTTAACTCGCAAATGCGCAAAGATAATTTTTCAGCCATACAAAATATCTGCAAGAAATCAGCTCCGAAAGAACTCTGGGCAGGGCCTTTTTTGCGCATGCAGAATGCCGCCCCCATGGCTCTTTATGGCGACAAACGATACTATGTTTTCGAAAAAAAAACGATTTCCGAATCGGTTCACGAAGGTGTTGATCTTGCGTCCAACGCCCGCAGTCCGATTGAAGCAGCGAACAGCGGCATTGTGGCTTTTACCGGCGCGCTGGGCATATACGGCAATACGGTTGTGATCGATCATGGATTGGGGATGTGCAGTTTGTACGGACACATGTCTTCCATTGAGACCACCGTCGGAAAAAATGTGGCGAAGGGCGAAAAAGTCGGACTTTCCGGAATGTCCGGTCTTGCCGGCGGCGATCATTTACATTTCGGGATCATGGTGAGTGGACAATTCGTCAATCCCCAGGAATGGTGGGATCCGCACTGGATTCAAGATAATATCAATTTATAAGATGAGTCTGAAAAGTTAGAATGACAAAAAGGGTCAAATTAATTTTTGTTGATGTCGCGATGACTTAAATTAACGGTGTACTTTTTAGAAAAGAAATAATCGCTTATTTTATTCGCCGTGACGACGGAACGGTGTTTCCCCCCGGTACAACCCAGCGCAATATTGAGTCTGACCTTGCCCTCTTTTTCGTAAAGAGGAATTAAAAAATTCATTAATTTTGTGATGTGATCCAAGAACTCTTTGCATTCCTTGTTCTGCAAAACATACTTTTTCACGCCGGCGTTATATCCGTCATATCGCTTCAATTGTTCCACAAAATAAGGATTCGGCAAAAATCGAACATCGAATACCAGATCCGCTTCCACCGGCAATCCATAGCGGTAGCCGAAAGAATTCACATTGATCACCATTCTTTTTTTCGTGGAAGCAGGCAGGAAATACCGTTGCACCGTATCCTTAAGCTGATGAACGTTCAGGTCTGACGTATCCACGATCTTATCCGCCATGTTCCGCAAGGATGATAATTTTGCTTTCTCCAGTTGAATGCCTTCCAGAACCAGACCCCGTTCGGAAATGGGATGGACACGCCTGGTTTCACTGAAGCGATGCAAAAGAGATTCTTCCGTGGATTCGAGAAAAAGAATTTCTATCTTAAATCCCTGCTTCTTAACCATTTTAAAAATTTTTCCGTATTTGTCCAGAAAACTCTTTTCCCTTAAATCCATAACCAGCGCCACGCGCTTGATTTTCGGGGATGAAGCAATGGTGATGGAAAGGAATTTGGGGAGTAAAATGACAGGCAGGTTATCTACACAAAAAAAGCCGATATCTTCCAGTGCCCTCAGAGCGGTACTTTTGCCTGAACCGGAAAGACCTGTGATAATGACGACTCTCAGATTTTTCATCTCGGGATTGTCCTCGATGCTTAATTGACGCAGGTATGTTCCTGTTCAACAATAATTCTATACAGCTCACTTTGCGTTTTGGCTTTTAAAAGTTTTTTGCGAAAATCGGGTTCTTTGAGCATCTTGGAAATTTTAGCCAATATTTTCAAATGCTGTCCCGCTGAATTTTCCGGAGCAAGCAAAAGGAAAAGCAGATGGACGGGTTTTCCGTCGAGAGAATCATAAGCAATTCCGTTGACGCTTCGTCCAAAGGCAACCACAATGTCATTCAAGGCTGATATTTTACCGTGTGGGATCGCCACACCTTCTCCGATTCCTGTTGAACCCAGGCTTTCCCTTTGCTTTAAAATCTCCAGAATCGATGATTTGTTAAGTTTCAATCCGCCAAGGATGATCGTATCGACCATCTCCAGCAACGCATCTTCTTTGTTTCTAGCCGATAAATCGGCGTTAATATATTCTATGTTAAAAAGCTGTTCCAACTGCATGAATGCACCAAATCATTTTTTTGAAAATATTTTTTCCGGCTTTCGTTCCAGACCCGTTTGCTAATTGGTTTCAATCAATGTGAAGTTTCCATCATCACGCCGATAAATCAAGCTGACGTTTTCAGAGGAAGCATCCCGGTAAATGATAAAGCGATCATCGGTTTCTTCGAGCTCCATAATGGCTTCATCAAAGGTCATCGGCTTCAAAATGACTTTACGGTTTTCCGTGATTTTGCCTGAACCTGTTTCATCCAACTCTTCTACGTCAGGGGATTTTTCCTGTCCGCGCCGGATGCTCTTGGGTTTATGTTCGCGTATTTTCTCTTTTTGTTTCTTTAGTTGTTTTTCAATTTTATCCACGCATCGATCCAGAGCAATGCGCATGTCTTTATCTTCTTCTTTTGCGTTTATATTCCATCCGTTAGAACTTAAATTAATTTCTGTTGCACTTCTGAATTTTTCCATGGAAACAACAATATGAGCTTCGGCAGGAGTGTCCAGATATTTTTTCAGTTTCTGCATTTTTTCTTCGGCGTACACTTTTTGCCAGTTTTCACCTTCACCGTTCCTAAAAGTAACCGAAATCTTCATAATCGTTCCTCCTTAAGTTAAATTATCTGCTTGAGATCATCAATTTTTTCATCTTTCATTGGGCTGGCAATAAAGAGTTTCGTCCTATATTGGTGTAAAAAATAAAAGTCAACCAAAATTTTCATCTTTTATGCCACCCGGGATGAAAGAAACCTAAAAATATTTTTTTCTTCGCGAGGACGGCAGAATACCTATCATTTCCCTGTATTTGGCTACCGTCCGTCGGGCAATATGAATTCCTTTGGCCTTAAGAATATCCACAATTTCACAATCGCTGTAGGGTTTGCGATTTTTTTCGCTGTTGATGATTTGCTTGATTTCTTCCTGAACGCTTTTGGCAGCAATGGGTCCTTCAGAAGATCTTTGAATGGAACTTCCGAAAAAATATTTCATCTCAAAGATTCCCTGCGGTGTATGCATATATTTGTTGTTGACCACCCGGCTGATGGTGGATTCGTGCATCTCGATGTCGTTGGCGACATCGCGCAAAACCAGCGGTTTTAAATGATCAATGCCCCGGTCAAAAAAATCTTTCTGAAATTTGACAATGCTTTCAGCGACTTTGTAGATGGTGTTCTGCCGTTGCTGGATGCTTTTAATCAGCCACGTCGCCGACTGGACTTTATCCTTGATGTACCGTTTCCCGTTTTCCGCTTCATGATGACCGTGTCCTGAAAGACCGCCCATAATCTCACGATAAAAGTTGCTGATCCGCAAACGGGGCAAACCATCATCATTCAGGAGTAATTTATATTCATCTCCCGCTTTCACGACATAAACATCCGGGACGATGGATTGCGTTCGCTCTTCAGAATAAATGCTGCCCGGTCTGGGATTCATTTTGCTGATAAGCAAAACGGCAATCTCCACTTCCTTCAAAGGGACTTTTAATTTGTGAGCGATGTGAGCATAGTTTTTGAGTTCCAGGTCTTTGAGGGATTCCCGGATGATAATTTCTATAATCTTGTTTTCCACACCCAGGATCTTCGCCTGAATCAAAAGACATTCCTGAAGGTTGCGGGCTGCAATACCGGGAGGATCGAATTCCTGAACCTTTTGGAGGACGGCTTCCACGAATTCTTCGCTGACATTTTCCAGTGCGGCGATTTCCTGAACGGTTGCGCATAAATACCCGTTGGGATCGATGTTGCCAATGATCTGATTGCCGACCTGTACCTCTTCTTCCGAAAAAGAGGACAACATCATTTGCCACGTTAAGTGTTTGGCCAGCGATTGCCCCTCGGTTAGAACATTTTCCCAGGAAGTTTCCTCGCTATCGGGCCCGCCATAAGTAACGCCGACGGGACCGTAATCCTCAAGATAGTTTGCCCAATCGAATTCTTCCGTTCCTGTTCCTGTTTCTTTTTCGACATTAATCTCTTCGGTGTATTCCACCGCTTTGATGTTTTCACGTTCATCGGACAGGATATCTTTTTCAAAATCAACATTAGCGGTATCTTCGCTGCCTTCATCGGCAGACACTTCTTCCAGTAACGGATTCTCTTCCATCTCCTGACTAATGGCATCGACAAGTTCCTGCCTTGATAACTGCAACAGCTTGATCGCCTGCTGTAACTGCGGGGTCATAATCAACTGCTGCGAGAGTTTTAAATTTTGCTTTAACTCGAAAGCCATATTCGTAATTACACCGCTAAATTTTTACAAGTTAAAAGAATCGCCAAAATAAAATTTTCGCGCCAGTTCGCTTTGTGCAATGACATCCGGAGGTCCTTCAACCAGGATGGTTCCTTCATTAACAATATACGCCCGATTACAACAGGACAACGTTTCCCGGACATTATGATCGGAAATAATGATGCCGATGCCTTTGCTTTGCAGTTTCTCGATTATTTTTTGAATGTCAGCCACCGCCAGCGGATCAATGCCGGCAAAAGGTTCGTCTAAAAGAATGTACTTGGGAGAAGTCACCAGCGCCCGGGTAATTTCCACTCTTCTGCGCTCGCCGCCGGACAGAGAATAGGCGTGGTGATGGGCGAGTCCGGTAAGATCCAGCTCGTTTAAAAGTTCCCGAAGGCGCTCTTTCCGGGCATCTTCCTGCAAATCCAGTGTTTCGAGAATGGCCAGAATATTTTCTTCCACGGTCAGCTTCCGAAAGATTGAAGGTTCCTGAGGCAAATAATTAAGCCCTTTGCGCGCCCGCAGGTACATGGGAAATTTTGTCATGTTCTCACCGTCCAGAGAAATTTCCCCCGCATCCGGCTTCACAAGCCCGACAATCATATAGAACGTCGTTGTCTTGCCCGCGCCGTTGGGACCCAGCAGGCCCACGACTTCACCGGGCGAAATGTTTAAATCAATCGAGTTGACAACTTTTCGTTTGTTGTAAATTTTGATTAAACCTCTGGCCTTTAAATCGCTCATATGGAATAAATAGTCACGGTTACTTTTTCTCCGTTTTTTTTCTGCTCTGCGGATAAATAATGGCTTTCACCTGGCTTTGCGTATCGCTTTCCACCAATCCTTTGTTTTCATTGATAAATACGGTTACTCTTTCGCCCTTGATGAAATTTTTGCCCTCATTCAATATCGCGTTACCGGTCATCACGATCTTGTTGCTTTCCGTGTAATAGATTGCCTGATCGCCCTGAGCGGTTCTTTCTTCCTGTGTGAACGAAACATTTCCCTGCGCTTCTATTTTTTCGAGCATACCGTTTTGATCAGCTCTGATTTCATTCTTTTTGTTTTCATTCTTGAAGTCGCCCTTATAATAAAGCAACAGTCGATCCGATTTAAGTACACTCTTCCCCTGCTCAATCCTGGCGTTTCCCGAAAAAATAATCAGTTTTTTGTCATTAAAGGCTTCCATCCTGTCGGACGTTATTTCCATCGGCTCATCGAATTGTTTTTTTAATGTGCTCTTTTCCTCACAGAGCCCCCATCCGGATAGCGCAAAAAAGAACAAAAGAAATATATAATATATCTTATGATTCATCATGAATGTTTTCAACTAATCGTCGCCTTCACCGCCGAGGGAATGTTCATTTCACCTTTATTGACATTTAACCTTAATCCTTTTCCGGTTACTTTGATACTTCGATTTTCCATCGTGATCGGGGCATCCGTGAATATTTTTTTCTCAGCGTCTTTATAGCTTAGATCATCCGTGAAAAATTTATAACCGTTATCAGAAACCAACACCACATGCCCCTTAACTTCAATGGACTTTTTATCCGTCGCTATGATTCCCTGATCGGCATTCATCACAAAAACCTTTCCATCAGCCGTTGTCAATTTTACCTGAACGACTTCCAGAACGGCGAGTTTTTGTTTTTGGTCATACGTGGCGGTCTCGGCTTTGACTTCCCATCTGGTCTTCGTTGCGCCGACTTCCGTAAACTCGAAACCTTTTATTTTCAGATCAACGCTATCCTGCAGTGCTTTCGTTATGCTTTTCTGACTGTGCAGACCGGTCTGAAAGATCACCCCGATTACAATAACTGCCGCAGTTATGATGACTACAGATAAAATGATGGTTTTTCTTTTGAATTTCATCTTGATCCGAAGAGTCCCGTTGTTTGTATTTTTTCGATTTCATTATAGCATTCAGAACGTCTTGTGTAAAGATATAAGGATAAGAAATGAATCGAAAAATGAAGAAAATAATCCTGTTTTATCTTGCTGGATGTCATTAAAATTCATATCTGGAGGCAACTTCTTCCCATTTTCCCTGAGCCTGCAAAATCATTTCACATACTTCCCGGACGGCGCCTTGTCCGCCCTTGTTTTTTGCCACATAATGAACCGACTTTTTCACCATGTCATCCGCATCGGCCACGGCCACAGAAAAACCGACTCTTTTTAAAACAGGGATATCAACAATATCATCCCCGATAAAAGCCGCCTCATCGGGAGATAATTTGTATTTCTTCAGGATTTTTTCAAAGACTTCTTTTTTGTTAAATACTTTCTGATGGACCTCTTTGATTTCCAGATCCCTGGCCCGATGCGTAACCACTTTGGACTGCCGTCCGGTCAGGAGCGCCACCGGAATGCCATATCGCTGCAATAGCTTGATGCCATGTCCGTCGCGTACGTTAAAATTCTTCGTTTCATGTCCTGCATCATCGATAATAATCCTGCCGTCTGTCATGACGCCGTCCACATCCATGATCAACAATTTTATTTTTTTTAGTTTCTCTGAAAAAGATTTTTTCATTATCGTGTATTCCTTTCCCGCTTAATTTCCCTGAGATTGTTTTTTGATCAGCAAGTCAATTTTGGTCAGCGTGACCAGCAACTCTTCCAGTGAATCCAGATACAAAGAGTTTGCCCCGTCACACAAGGCTTTTTCCGGATCACGATGCACTTCGAAAAAGACGCCATCGACTCCGGCCGCGACAGCCGCCCGCGCCAGATATTTCACCATATCCCTCTGGCCTCCGGAGGATGTTCCCTGACCTCCGGGCAGTTGGACCGAATGCGTCGCATCAAAAATGACCGGATACCCCGTTTCCCTGATAATCGGCAGGGCGCGCACATCAAAAACAAGATTATTGTAACCGAAGGTCGCTCCCCTTTCCGTGATCATGATATTATCATTGCC
>CAYZLL010000034.1:0-19925 GCA_964479225.1 uncultured Smithella sp. | reverse complement strand
ATCGTTATACTTTTTTTGCCAGTGCCGCGAAAAAAGAAGGATATGAACAGATTTCCAGATTTTTCCTCGAAACGGCAGAAAATGAAAAAGAACACGCGAAAATATTTTTTAAATATCTTGAGGGTGGCGAACTGGAAATTACCGCATCCTATCCCGCGGGTATCATAGGGGATACAAAAACTAACCTGGAGGCTGCGGCGGCGGGTGAGAATATGGAATGGACCGTTCTTTATTCTGATGCGGCCAAAGTGGCCAAAGAAGAAGGCTTCCCTGAAGTGGCGCGTTCTTTTGAGCAGATAGCGAAGGTAGAGATGTTTCACGAAAGCAGATATCGCAAACTTGCGGCCAATATAGCCGGTCGTGAAGTCTTTAAAAAGAAATCTACTGTCAAGTGGCATTGCATCAATTGCGGTTATGTTTTCGAAGGAGACGAAGCACCGAAAGAATGCCCTGCATGCAATCATCCACAGGCTTTTTATGAAGTCTTGGCAGAAAATTACTAGAGAGACTCGCTGAAAACGAATCCCGACGAATCGGGATGAAGTTTGTTCCTGCCACCTGAAGGGGGCGGAATAATTCGCTTTGGGATTCCATCGGAATCCACAGGCTCATTAAAGCGTTAGTCGAACTTGCCCCATGAGCGTAGCGCAAGGGGATAATGAAACTTTCAGAATACCCCTGCATTTACATCGATACTGAGTTGTAAATGCAGGGGTAATTTATACTAAAGGATATGAGGTTTATCCCTTTGTTTCATTAGTCTTGACAGTTGTCGGAAAATACCCTAGATTGGCGCAGTTTTTTTTAAGAGGAGTTGCAGGTGTATGTCGACCAAGAAACAAATACGGTCAGAAAATATCAAAGAAAAGAAAATTAAAAAATCAACCAGGATGTTTTATCTGTCGCTGATTGTAGGCGGCGGAATTGTTTTGCTGCTGGTTTTCTTTGTGACGTTGTTCAGCGCCATATTTCCCACGGATGATATGGAGGCTGCGAAGAAGAAGGATAAAGTTATTGTGAAAATGTATTTTTCCGATCAGCAGGAACTTTTTCTAAAATCTGAGAAAAGATTTGTAGTGAAAGAAACGGATCCCGCATTGCAGGCCAAAGAAATTGTTAAAGCTTTGCTTGCCGGATCCAAAAACAATCTGGTCAATACATTTCCGAAAGGCGTAACAGTCAAGGATGTGAAAATAGAAGAAGATGGAATTGCTTCGGTCAATTTCAGCAAGAATCTGCTTAAATCCCATGAGGGTAGTTCCGCCTCTGAAATGGCAACGGTTTATTCTTTAACCAATTCGATCACGCAAAACATACCGGCCATCAAAAAGGTGAAGATTTTAGTGGAAGACAAGGAAATTCCCTCGATTGCAGGTCATATATCCACCCGAAAAGCTTTTGCTCCTGATTGGGAACTGATCGTTCCGGAAAACTAGAAAAGCACAAACATCTTATGGCATCAAAATCAAAAATATCCCGCACCCGTAATATAGGAATCGTCGCTCACATTGACGCCGGAAAAACAACAGTCAGCGAGAGAATTCTTTATTACACGGGTAAATCCTACAAACTGGGTGAAGTTCACGACGGTGAAGCCGTGATGGACTGGATGCCGCAGGAACAGGAAAGAGGCATCACCATTACGTCTGCCGTAACCACCTGCGCGTGGCGCAATCACGATATTCACATCATTGACACGCCCGGACATGTTGATTTCACGATTGAAGTCGAGCGCTCTTTGCGCGTTCTCGATGGCGCGGTCGTTGTGTTTTGCGCGGTGGGCGGCGTTGAGCCGCAATCGGAAACCGTTTGGCATCAGGCCGATAAATACAATGTTCCCAAAATAGCGTTCATCAATAAAATGGACAGGGTCGGCGCTGATTATTTTAATGTCATTGAGATGATGCGTTCACGTTTTACGTCCATTCCCGTGCCCGTTCAGATTCCGGTGGGGAGTGAAGATACGTTCCGCGGTGTGATTGATCTGGTCAACGAAAAAATGGTTGTCTGGAACGATTCGACTGCCGGCATGGAAATTTCCAGGCAGGATATTCCTGAAGCATTTGCAGGGGAAGTGAAATCCAACAGAGAAAAAATGATTGAAGCGCTTGCGAATGTAAATGATCATCTGGCCGACAAATACCTTGGCGGTGAAGACTTCACGGTAGCGGACATTGAACAAGCTCTGCGGCAGGCGACCATATCTCTGAAAATAGTTCCCGTGCTTTGCGGTGCGGCCCTGCGCAACAAAGGCATTCAACCGGTTCTGGATGCTGTGATCAATTACCTGCCTTCACCGGAAGATATTCCGCCGGTCAAAGGGATAAATCCAGTGACGAAAAAAGAAGAAAGCAGAATCAGTTCTGATAAAGAGCCACTGGCGGCGCTGGCTTTCAAGATTATGCTTGATGAAGGACGGAAACTGACCTATTTGCGGATTTATTCCGGTAAAATACAGGTCAATGATGAGATTTATAATTCCATCAAGAAAAAACGTGAAAAAATTGCCCGGCTGCTGCGCATGCACGCCAACAAAAGGGAAAGAATAGACGCGGCTTCCGCTGGAGATATTGTTGCCGTGTTAGGTTTGAAATCCACCACAACCGGCGATACCCTTTGCAAGGAAGAAAAGCCCATCCTGCTGGAGTTGATTGAGTTTTATGAGCCGGTCATCAGTCAGGCCATTGAAGCCAAGACACCGGCCGATCAGGAAAAACTACAATTGGCGCTGGAGAAGCTCATCGAAGAAGATCCGACGTTACGGGTAAAGTATGAGGATGAAACAGCGCAGACCATTATTTCCGGTATGGGAGAGTTGCATCTGGAAATCATTGTGGATCGCTTGTTGCGGGAATTCAACTGTTATGTGAATGTCGGCAAGCCGCGGGTGGTTTATCGTGAAACCATTCAAAAGAAGGCGGAAATAGAAGGTGTCTTCGAAAAGATTTTAGGAGACAAAAAGCACTATGGAGATGTGCGTTTGTCCCTGATGCCGCGTAAACGTGGTTCCGGAAACGAAATCATCAATAAGCTGGATGACAGTATCATTCCCGCCGAGTATTATGAAGTGATTGAGGAAGGTATCCGGGAGGCCACCATGAATGGTGTATTGAACGGATATCCGGTAATCGATGTCGAAGTGACCATAACCGGCGGTTCCTACCGGGAAGGGGAGTCGTCAATTCCGGGTTATAAAATTGCGGCATCTACCGCTTTTCGCGACGGGTGCAATCTGGCTGAACCGGTGATGCTGGAGCCGATTATGATGGTGGACATTACGACGCCCAGTGAATTTATGGGTGAAGTCATCGGGGATATCAACGCACGGAAGGGCGAAATTCAATCCGTTAATCCTAAAGGAACCGTCAGTGAAATTAAGGCCAAAGTTCCCCTCAAATCACTTTTTGGTTATTCAACAGATCTGAGATCCTCAACACAGGGACGCGCCATATTTTCCATGATTTTTTCAGAATACAATAAGGTGTAATTTCTCAACCAGTTTATAGAGAATGTACCTATCTCCTTGAGTTTCCATTAGAATAAAATCTTGAAAAATTATTTATAATTCGCTTGAAAATCACTATATATGGTGGTATCATTCAAACATACCCCAATATATAGCGTTGCCGAGCATTATTTATTGAATATTTTTATTGACATGGACGGAGTATTTTTATGAATTTGAAAATCAGAAAAAGAGACGGTCGGCTGGTTAAATTCAAAGCCGAAAAGATTACCAATGCCATTGCCAAAGCAGGCGGAGCCACCGGCGAATTTGATATCAAAGAAGCACGTAAATTAACTATCAAGGTTTTAAATTTTGCCGAAAAGCTGTTTGACAGCAAAATTCTATCGGTGGAAGAAATTCAGGATGTCGTCGAAGAAGTTTTGTTGAATTCGACGTTCCGGAAAACAGCCAAGGCCTACATCATTTACCGTGATCAGCATTCCCGTTTAAGAGATATCACCAACAAAATGGAAGTTGATCTTGTCGATCAGTATCTGAACAAGCTCGATTGGAAAATCAACGAGAACAGCAACATGGATTATTCCCTGCAGGGCTTGAATAATTATATTTCTTCGGAAGTCAGCAAGGTTTACTGGCTCAATGAAATCTATACACCTGAAATTCGCAAAGCGCACACGGATGCCGATTTCCACATTCATGATTTAAGTCTGCTTTCCGTTTACTGTGTCGGCTGGGATTTGTATGATTTACTTTTACAGGGTTTTCAGGGGGTGTCGGGCAAGGTGGAAAGCAAACCGGCCAATCATCTGCGCAGCGCTTTGGGGCAGGTCGTCAATTTCTTTTATACCCTGCAGGGAGAAGCTGCCGGAGCGCAGGCTTTTTCGAATTTCGATACCCTGCTGGCTCCATTTATCCGTTACGATAATTTAACCATTAAGGAAATCAAACAGGCCCTTCAGGAATTCATCTTCAACATCAATGTTCCGACAAGGGTCGGTTTTCAAACCCCTTTTACGAATGTGACACTGGATATGACTGTGCCCAAGTATTACGCGGATCAGCATGTCATCATCGGCGGCAAGCCTAAAAAGGAGACCTATAAAGAATTTCAGGAGGAAATGAATCTCTTCAATAAAGCTTTCCTGCAGGTGATGGCTGAAGGTGATGCCAAGGGAAGAGTATTCACCTTCCCGATTCCGACTTACAACATCACCAAAGATTTTAACTGGGACGACCAGAATATCAATGATTTGTGGGAAATGACCGCCAAATATGGCGTGCCTTACTTTTCCAACTTTATCAATTCCGATATGAATCCGGAAGATGCCCGCAGCATGTGCTGCCGGCTGCGTATCGACAATCGCGAACTGGAAATGAGAGGCGGCGGGCTTTTTGGTTCCAATCCGCTTACAGGGTCCATCGGCGTGATTACCATCAATATGCCGCGTATTGCTTATCAGGCCAAGTCCAAGAAAGATTTCTTTGAAAGACTGGAGAAGCTGATGGAACTGGCCAGAGAAAGTCTCGAGACGAAAAGAAAAGTTCTGGAAAAATTCACGGAAGGCAATCTTTATCCCTATACAAAATATTACCTGCGCGGGGTTAAGGAGCGATTCAATGAGTACTGGAAGAATCATTTTTCCACCATCGGCCTGGTCGGTATGAATGAAGCCTGTTTGAATCTGCTGGATGTCAACATTACCACCAAAAAAGGTCAGGACTTCACCAAGCAGACGCTGGATTTCATGAGAAACATTCTCATCCGTTTCCAGAAGGAGACGGGAAATAATTATAATCTGGAATCGACTCCGGCCGAAGGCACTTCCTATCGCCTGGCGAAAATTGATAAGGAAAAATTTCCGGATATTGTAACGGCCAGCGAAGGGAAATCGAAAAACGCGGAACCGTATTACACCAATTCCACCCAGTTACCGGTCGATTATACGGATGATATCTTTGAGGCGCTGGATTTGCAGGATGAAATTCAGACAAAATATACCGGTGGCACCGTGTTTCACACCTTTGCCGGCGAGCGCATCGATGATCCTCAAGCGGTCAAGAAACTGGTTCAAAAGGTCTGCAATAATTACCATCTCCCTTATATAACCTTTACGCCGACTTTCAGCGTCTGCCCGTCACACGGTTACATCAAAGGCGAACAGGCAAAGTGTCCAACCTGTGCTGATGACTGCGAGGTGTATTCCCGTGTTGTCGGTTATTTGCGCCCTGTCAAGCAGTGGAACCGGGGCAAGCAGGAAGAGTTTGATTCCCGACAGGTTTTTACATTCGCATAAATCATCAGAGATCCTTAGAAGATCAAATTTGCGCTGTATGGATATTGCTCACAGCAAAGGAAAATAATGAAAATCGGTGGTTTGCAGAGGATTTCGCTGATTGATTATCCGGGATATCTTTGTGGGATTGTTTTTTTAGAAGGCTGCAATTTCCGATGTCCGTACTGTCACAATCCGGAACTGGTTGATCCCTGTCTATTTCGCAAGCGTATCCCGGAAAATGATGTCATTGCGTTTCTGGAAGCCCGCAAAGGCAAGCTTGATGCGGTATCCATTACCGGTGGAGAACCGACGATTCAACCCCGTCTGGCTTCCTTCATCAGGCAAATCAAAAAGATGGGATTTGCCGTCAAGATGGATACCAATGGTTCTCATCCGCAGATTATCAAAAACCTGCTTGCTGAAAACCTGCTGGATTACATTGCCATGGATGTAAAAGCCCCACTGGCTAAATATAAAGAAGTTGTCAAAGCGCAGGTTCATACCGATTTAATCCAGGAAAGTATCAATCTTATTCTCCAAGCAAAAATTCCGTACGAATTTCGCACGACCATTATTGAATCGCAACTGGATGAAGCTGATGTCCGGCAAATCGCTGGATTGATTTCCGGCGCAGATCATTATGCTCTGCAAAAGTTTGTACCGACAAAAACCCTGGACAATAAATTCCTCAAAGAAAAATCGTGGTCGGACGAAAGATTGCAGAGCATAAAAATACTTCTGGAAAAAGAAGTTTCGTACGTTGTGATTAGATAATAGTTATATATCAATTACTTATATATAAAACATAAACAATCAGATTAGTTTTATTTAAATAAGAGCGAGACTGTCTGCAATTGCCATTCCTTTTGCCGTTGGACGTAAAAAACCGTTCACGAGCTCAACAAGTTTATTTTTTATCAGCGCATCAATTATAACTTCTTTGACAGATAACAGATCGACGCCAAACCGCATTTGGTAGTTTTCAAGATTGATGCCATCTTTCGTGCGCAGTCCCAGGAACAGAGACTCCAGTTGAAGTTGTTCTGACGACAGCATTTCTGAATTTTCCAGCGGTATTTTCCCGCTGGTGATGTCTTTTATGAAAGTTTTGACCACGGCTTTGTTCCACCAGCGTTTGTTATTCAGAAAAGAATGCGCTGATGCGCCAAGGCCCAAATAAGGAACGTGCCTCCAGTATTTCTGATTGTGGCGGGACTTGAATTTATCCAGGCGTGCAAAATTGGAAACTTCATAATGAATATAGCCGGCTTTTTCTAGTTCTTGAGCTGTCGTCAGGAATAATTTCAGTTCCGAATTTTCATCGGGGAGATGCCATTTCTCCAAAGCATATCTTTTGTACAGGGGAGTGTTGTTGCCCAGCGAAAGTTGATAACATGACATATGTTCCGGTTTGAAAGAAGCAGCACGGCATAAGGTATTTTCCCAAGCCTTGATACTCATCCCATGAATGCCGTAAATCAAATCCATGCCCAGATTGTTAAATCCGGCATGTCTGGCCATTTCAATTGAAGCGAGGGCATCCCGGGCGGAATGCCTTCGTCCGAGAAATTTCAAAACTTTATCGTCAAAGGACTGAACGCCGATATTCAGGCGGTTAACGCCGATCTCTCTCAATTTTATCAAATATTCTAAAGAGATATCTCCCGGATTGGCTTCTACCGTAATCTCGGCATCGACATCGATATTGAAATATTTATATATTGATGTAAATATTTCAATGAGCTGTTCGGGTGTCAGCAGTGAAGGCGTGCCACCGCCAATATAAATCGTATCAAAAGATGAGAATTCTTGGCGGTAAAAGCTGATTTCCTTTTTCAGCGCTGTAATGTATTCGGGGATAAGATGGATGGATTTGATGGAGTAAAAACTGCAGTAACTGCATTTGCTGAAACAAAAAGGAATGTGAATGTAAAGTCCGGATTGTTCTTGTTTCATGCCCTGTTTTATCCACCTCCGTCCAGATTTTGAAGCGGGACACCTCCGCACACGCAGGACAGATAATGGACTTAATCGTTATCCGATTTCAGTACCGCCAGAAACGCACTCTGCGGTATGCTCACGTTGCCAATCATCTTCATGCGTTTTTTGCCGGCTTTTTGTTTTTCCAGCAGTTTTCTTTTCCGGGAGATATCACCGCCGTAGCATTTCGCAATAACATCTTTGCGAAAAGCGCTGATGGTGCTGCGGGCGATAATATCCGCACCGATGGCTCCCTGGATGGCAATTTTAAACATCTGGCGCGGAATCTCATCCTTGAGGCGGTCGCAGGCCAGCAGGGCGCGAGCACGGGCGCGTTCACGATGAACGATTTGGGAAAGAGCATCCACCTTTTCGCCATTCACCAGAATATCCATCAGCACCAGATTACTTTCACGATAATCAATGATGTCGTAATCGAAAGATCCATAACCCTGCGTAACGGATTTGAAACGGTCGTAAAAATCAAAGATGACTTCAGCCAGCGGCATTTCATAAGACAATTCCACTCTTCCGGGACTTGTATAATTCATGTTGGAATTGGTGCCGCGTTTTTCCATACAGAGTTTCATGACCGATCCCAGATACCGCTCCGGTAACATCATAGCGGCCCGGATGTAAGGTTCCTCACCTACATCAATATCTGTCGGATCGGGATAATGTGCGGGATTATCCACATAGATAACTTCTTTATCCTTGAGCGTGAAGCGGTAACGCACACTGGGGACGGAGAGAATGATGGAAAGGTTGAATTCTCTTTCCAGTCTTTCCTGTACGATGTCCAGATGCAGAAGACCTAGAAAGCCGCAGCGGAAACCCTGTCCCAGCGCGGCGGATGAATCCTTTTCATAAATAAAAGAAGCATCGTTGAGTTTGTATTTTTCCAGCGAATCGGCCAGATCCTGATAATCGTCGGAAGCAATGGGATAGATGGAAGCAAATACCACCGGTTTGACTTCCTTAAAGCCCGGCAGGGGCTGGCTGCAGGGCCGATCCTGTAAAGTGATTGTATCGCCGGTGCGCACATCCGCGACGGTTTTTACGCCGGCGATGATGTAGCCGACTTCACCGGCGGAGAGCTTGTCGCGTTTGGCGCGGGTGAGCAGAAAGTGGCCGACCTCTTCCACCTTATACGTTGTGCCGTTGTACATGAATTTTATGATGTCACCGCTTTTAACGCTTCCTTCAAAAACGCGGCAATGAATGATCGTGCCGCGGAAAGAATCATACTTGGCGTCAAAAATAAGAGCGGCCAGAGGATTCGCCGCATCACCTTTGGGCGGCGGAATGCGCGTGACAACGGCCTCCAGAATTTCTTCGATGCCGATCCCTTCCTTCGCAGAACATTTAATGTGCGTAAAGGGATCCAGGCCCAGTTCCGCATCAATTTCTTCCAAAACCCGTTCAACATCGGCGGACGGAAGATCGATTTTATTAATGATGGGAATGATTTCCAGATTGTGATCCAGCGCCAGATACAGGTTTGCCAGTGTCTGCGCCTGCACACCCTGGGCGGCATCGATCAAAAGAAGAACGCCTTCGCAGGAAGCGAGCGACCGGGAAACTTCATAGGAAAAATCAACATGTCCCGGCGTGTCAATCAGGTTTAAAATGTACTCTTTTCCGTCTTTGGCGCGATAGGGCAGGGATATGGCATTGCTTTTGATGGTAATGCCGCGTTCCCGTTCAATATCCATATTGTCCAGAATCTGGTCCTGAAAATTTCTTTCATTGCAGACACCGGTGAATTGAATCAGACGGTCGGCCAGGGTCGATTTACCATGGTCAATATGGGCAATAATGCTGAAGTTTCTAATATTTTCCATAATGCTGCTTTAAAAAAAGCCCTCCACAAATTATGGGGGGCTTTTTATAGACTTATTTTCCCAAGGTTTTAGGAAAGTTTACTCATAAGCTCTTCGGTAACTTCTTTGACGCCGACGCTGCCGTCCACGGAGATCACTTTTACTTTTTCCTTGAAGTAATTCACCGCGGCCATTGTCCCGGTCTTAGTGTCATAATAAATGCCGTGACGTTTATCAATTGCTGCAGTATCCTGATCGTCAGCGCGCGCGGACAACTCTTCGCAACCGCAGACACGGCAGACGACTTTGCCGTCATGGTCATGCGGTTTGATCGCATCGATAAAAATGTTGTTGGGATGGTTGTTGTCGATTTTGCAAAGTCTGCGTCCCATGATGCGGTTTTTGGCTATTTCGCGATCCAGATTGATTTCGATGACATAATCCAGATTGATTTTTTCTTTCTGCAGAGCTGCCCAGAGCGCTTCAGCCTGCACGAGGTTTCTGGGGAAGCCGTCCAGAAGCCATCCTTTTTTGCAATCATCTTCTTTGATGCGGTCGAGAATCATCGGGATGGTAATATCGTCGGGAACAAGTTCGCCACGGTCGATAAAAGCTTTTGCTTTTTCTCCAAGAGGGGTTTTCTTGGAAATATTCTGCCGGAAAATAACACCGGTTTCAATATGGGGCACGCCATACTTCTTCTGTACGATTGCGCCTTGAGTTCCTTTGCCGCTGCCGTTGGGGCCAAAAATTAAAATGTTCACGTTATGACACTCCTTTCATAAGAAATTAAACTTGGTGGCTTATAATGTATTCAGTATTTTTTAGCAATATAAAAGAAAGGAGGAGAAAAATATTTCAAACCGGGATAAAAATGCTTTAATGACATGAACATCCGGGCGGACAGGAGGTAGCCGAACACGATGAACCGACTGAAGCGGATGAACCTTTGGACTTTCTTCTGGCAGATACGGACATGACTTTCTCACTCTGTTTTGCTCCGCATTGGGGGCAGGAAAGGCCTTTTTCTTCCGTTGGAGAGAAAATCAGGCTCTCAAACACTTTTTTGCATTTTTTGCATCTGAATTCATATATGGGCATGGTGTCACTTCCTTCAATAGTACTTTTGGTTTTAAGATATGCAAACGGCATCATAAAGTCAAGTCGCGCCGCAGATTCTTTTAGGGCTGATTCCGGAGACGCCCGCGCTGATCATCTTTCGATAATTCTTTGATGGCCTGATCAATGGCATTTTTTCGTTCTGAATCTTTCGGCAAATATTTTATCGCTTGCCGAAAGTGAAATAAAGCGCTTTCTTTTTTGTTCATCTTTTTAAAATGTAAACCAAAATAATAATGATAATCAGCCTGCTGTTGAAGCTTGCCGTAAGTCATGGCCAGAAAGTAGTTCATGTCCGCATCATCGAAGTTTTTGTCTTTCAGGCGGAGGTAATGATCAAGCGCTTTAGGATAGTTGCCGGCGGCGAAATAGGCTTTGCCGAGAGCCAATACGGTTTCATCCTGAGGATTTTTTACCCGCAAAAGGTGTTCCAGTGCCAGATCAACTTTGCCCTGATTCAAATAAATTAAGCCCGTGTTTCTCAAAATATCTTCGTCTTCGGGAGAAAGACGCAATGCCTTTTGGTAATGTTGCAGCGCCGCATCCGTTTGTCCCGCTTGATTTTCCGTTGCGGCAAGGTAATAAAGTAAATCAACATTATCCGGAGAGTTTTGCAAAGAGCGCTGCAGTTCTCTGTTTTTTTTGTCCAGTTCGGCAGGATCCAGTGGAATAAGCGACTGAATTCTCGTTAAATTACCCATGAGATTTTTTGCACCGCTTTGGCGATATTGGGTTGCAATCAGCGCATCCATATAGACAATCCGGTTATCGGTGCCGGGATGCGTCAGCAGATAGGATGGCATGGTTTTCGATATGAATTCATGCTGTTTAATGATTTTGAGAAAGTCAATCATGGCTCCGGGATAATAACCGGCCCGTACAAGATAATCCAATCCCAGGCGGTCCGCTTCTTCTTCATGCACCCGCATATATCTCAACGTTAAGCTGCTGGAACCGGCAAGCGAAAAGGCGGCGATCGCTGCCGACGTTTCACCTCCGCCACCCAGAAAAATACCAGCCAGCGTTGCGGCCATTGCGGCCATGTTCAATTTTTGGGACTTATCAATAATGCTGGCAATGTGTCGCGCATTGGCGTGTCCGATTTCATGGGCAATGACGCCGGCCAGTTGAGCTTCATTTTCAGCCGCTGCCAGTAAGCCTTTGTTAATATAAATGAAACCGCCGGGTGTCGCAAAAGCGTTGATGGCTGAACTGTTCACAACATAGAAATTAAAATGAAAAGGAGCTTTCTGTGACTGCGCCAGAATGGTGTTGCCTATTCGGGTGATATAATCTTTGAGAACTTTATTCCCAAGGATCAGTTTGTGTTCTTCCAGCTTTTCGTAAAATTCCCGTCCCAGTTTTTTTTCATCATCAATGGTAAATGCGGCAAAACAGGGGGGTATGTTAAACATTAAGATACCGATGAGAAGCGTCGAATAAATATATTGATTTTGGATTAATTTACGCATAAACATTCCAAAAAAGTGAATTGTAATGAAACGGATAATACTTTTTTTATTTTTTTTAAACAAGTTTTCATTTGCGGCAAAGAAAAGTCGTAACAAGGATAGTCTGAAATGGAGAAAAAACTCATCATAACGGTTGACGGGCCGGCAGGAGCCGGCAAAAGTACAGTCAGTAAAATATTGGCAAAGAAATTCAACTATATTTATCTGGATACAGGAGCGCTTTACAGAGCACTGGCTTACAAAGCATTGAAGACCGGTATCAGCATTGATGATCCGGCGTCCTTAAAAAAATTATGCGCGAATACAGAAATTTTCTTAAGAAATGTTCATCATCAGATGAAAGTTTATGTGGATGGGGAAGATGTGGAAAAAAAAATCAGAACGGAAGAGGTGGGGCTGACCGCTTCTAAAATTTCCACTTTTCCCATCGTGCGTGAAAAGTTGCTTGAACTGCAACGGGAAGCGGGCGTTCGGGGTGGAATTGTTGCGGAAGGCCGGGATATGGGGTCCGTTGTTTTTCCCGGGGCCGACTACAAATTTTATCTGGATGCAAGCATAGACGAACGAACCAAACGAAGACATAAAGAACTGTTACTGAAAAAAGATATCGCCGGATATGAATCCGTTAAAAAAGATATGTTGGCCAGGGACAAACAGGATTCGCAGCGTGAAATAGCGCCCCTGAAAGCTCCGGAAGATGCCATCATCATTGATTCCGATCATCTTTCCGTTGAAGGAGTCGTTGAGAAAATTATTTCAAATGTTTCAATGAAATAATGAAAGCGCACTTGAGCAGGCTTTCTGGATTTTATGTTGATATTTAAAATTCGGTGTGTTAATGCTCTAAAACTATAAGCTTTCATAAAAAACAGGGGGTAAGTTTAATGGTTAACAATAACAACGCAAACTCAATAAAACCGCAGGAGGTTGATGACCAATCTTCGCCACAAAATCAATCAACTGCCGTCAAAGAAGAAGAAATGAATTTTAAGGAATTGTACGAACAAAGCCTCAATCAGCTGCAATATGGGGATATCGCGACCGGTAAAGTCGTTCTGATAAAAGACGACAGAGTCATGGTTGACGTCGGATGGAAAACGGAAGGATTTATTCCGATTGATGAACTCAAAGACGCCAAGGGTGATATCCATATTGCTGCTGGTGATGAAATAGATGTTTTTATTGACCGCAGAGATTCGGAAGGCAATCTGGTTTTGTCCAGAGATAAGGCGTCCAAAGTTAAAGTATGGGATGACATCAAAAATGCCTGTGACAATGATATCCTGATGAAAGGGGTGGTTGTGGAAAAAGTCAAGGGCGGTCTTTCCGTTGACATTGGCATTATCGCTTTTCTTCCCGGTTCGCAGGTGGATGTCCGTCCGGTGAAGGATCTGGATAAATTTGTCGGGCAGACACTTGATTTTAAAGTGTTGAAATATGATCGTAAACGTAACAACGTGGTGCTGTCACGTCGTTCGATTGTCGCAGTAGAACGAGAAGCGGAAAAGCAGGACGTCCTGAAAAATATACAGGAAGGCAATATTGTTGAAGGCGTTATCAAAAATATTACCGATTACGGTGTTTTTATTGATTTAGGCGGCATTGATGGCCTGCTGCACGTTACCGATATTTCCTGGGGGCGCATTGTCAAACCTTCTGATGTTTTTCAGAAAGGTGAAACGATCAAAACAAAAGTTCTTTCTTTTGATTCCGAGAAGGAAAGAGTCTCCCTGGGGCTCAAGCAGTTAATCAATAATCCATGGGAAAATATAACTGAAAAGTATCCGGTCGGGGCAGTTGTCGAGGGCAAAGTGGTCAATATAACCGATTACGGTGTCTTTGTGGAACTGGAACCGGGCGTGGAGGGTCTTGTTCATATATCGGAAATGTTCTGGACGCGGGAAATCAAGCATCCGTCCAAAGTGCTGAACATCGGGGATGCCATACAGATCATGATCCTGGAGGTCAATTCGCAAAATAAACGTATCTCTTTAAGCATCAAACAAACCAAAGCGAATCCGTGGGAAAAACTCAAGGAAAAATATCCTGTGGGAACGGTTGTGAAAGGTGTTGTTCGCAACATCACCAATTTTGGTGTGTTTGTCGGGATTGAAGAAAATATCGACGGACTCATTCACGTATCCGATATTTCCTGGAAACACAGAGTCAATCATCCTTCGGAATTTTTCAAAAAGGGACAGGAAGTTGAAGCGGTTGTTTTGAATATCGATGTGGAAAACGAAAAATTTTCACTGGGCATAAAACAAATCGAAAAAAATCCCTGGGATGAATTATCTCATAAATATACTCCGGGCAGCGTGGTGACGGGGAAAATAACGAATTTTACGGATTTTGGAATTTTCATGGAAATTGAAGACGGCATTGAAGGTCTCGTGCACATTTCTGAAATAAGCCAGAAACGCGTCAAGACATCTTCAGAACTCTATGCTGTCGGAGACACGGTATCGGCTGTTATCAAGAGCATTGATCCCAAATCCAAGAAAATAAGATTAAGCATTAAGGAGATGGAGGCGCCTGCGCCACCCCCTCCATCCAGCCATAATCAGTATATTAACAATACGGAGAATGTGGGTTCAAATCTCAGTCAGGCGCTGGCGGATGTCAAGATCGGAACTCAGCATAAAGGCGAATAAAGAATGAGAAAGCATCCCGTGTTGTTTGGAATGTTCATCCTTCTGATTCTGGGCACGGCACTGTATATGTCTTTTTATAAAGCCGGTTTGAATCTGGGAAAGGGCACCAGCTTTTCCTTAAAAGATAAAATCGGCGTGGTGACCGTCGAAGGAATGATTTCCGACTCTACTGAAATTTGCGAACAACTGGATGAATTTGGCAAGGATGATTCCATCGTGGCGGTCGTTCTGCGCGTTGATTCTCCCGGCGGTGGTGTCGCCGCTTCTCAGGAAATTTATGAAGCGATCCTGGAACTGCGCAAGACGAAAAAAGTCGTCGTATCCATGGGCTCGGTTGCGGCTTCCGGGGGGCTCCTCGTGGCCTGCGCGGCCGATAAAATAGTCGCGAATCCCGGAACCATTACGGGCAGCATTTCTGCGATTATGCAATTCGCTAATTTTGAAGAACTCTTAAAAAAGATCGGGATGAAATCGTCCGTGGTCAAAAGTGGCGAATTTAAAGATATCGGTTCTCCGATGAGGGAAATGACGCCCCAGGAGAAAGCCATTATTCAGGAGCTGGTGGATGATATTTACAACCAATTTGTTGATGTGATTGTCAAAGGCAGGAACCTTCCCCGTGAAAAAGTTGTCGAAATTGCCGATGGTCGCGTATTTTCCGGACGCAAGGCAAAGGAACTGGGACTGGTTGACCAGCTTGGCGATCTGCCCGCAGCTGCGAAACTGGCTGCTAAATTAGCGGGCAGGGCAGGTAAATATGATTTGGTTTATCCTTCCAAAAAGCGAGCCTCATTTCTTGATTATTTTATGGAGGGAGCGGCAAGTCGCTTCAGCAGTGCTTTGCAGGAAAAGATGGAAAGTCAAAGCGGGGTGAGCTATTTATATTATCCTGCACGATAACAGGAAAGAAACATTATGACCAAAAATGATTTAATTAAAAAACTGCACGAAGAACTAAAAACCTATTCTCTTCAGGATGTGACCAGCATGGTCAACATCATCTTTGATTCGATGGTGGATGCGATCAAGCGTGGTGAGCGCATTGAATTAAGGGGGTTCGGCAGTTTCGAAGTCCGGGAAAGAAAACCGCGCATGGGACGCAATCCCAAATCCGGAGCCGAGGTCAAGCTGTCGGAAAGAAAAGTTCCGTTTTTTAAAACAGGTAAAGAACTGCGCATCATGGTCGATAATAAAAAATGAGTTATCAAAGTTTAATTGTTGAAAAGAAAAAAGGATATGTGATCGTCAAATTAAACCGACCTCATGAAATGAATGCCATTTCCGGGGAAATGCGGCAGGAATTGTATAACGTCTTTGTCGAAGTGGAAACGGAGCCGGAAGTCAAGGCGATCGTTCTCACAGGCGGAGAATACGTCTTTTCAGCGGGCATGGATATCAAAGAGATGAACAACCTGCCTGACGAGGAAAGCAGCGACTTTCTCAAATCCATGATGAAGTATCTGAAAAAGATATATGCATGCAAAAAACCGATCATTGCCGCTGTCGGCGGGATCGCATTGGGTGGCGGCTTCAATCTTGTCACTGTTTGCGATCTTGTTGTCGCTTCCGAAAGCGCGATATTCTGTCACCCTGAATTGAAATTCGGGTTTAATCCCTTCTTTTATCCTCTGAGTCAGATTGTGGGCATCACCAAAGCGAAAGAAATTGTTATGCTGGGAGAGCCCATCGGAGCCCATGAAGCACTTAAACTGGGACTGGTGAATAAAGTAGCGTCTCCCGAGAAATTCATGGAAATAGCTGAAAATATGGCTGATACGCTTTCCAAGCGTTCTCCAAAGGCTCTGGAGGAATTGAAAAATCTGTGTTCGATCGTGCCCCGGATGGATAAAATGGCCGCGATGGATATCGAATCTTCGATTTGCGCTTTACTCTTTGCCCGTGATGAACGCAAAGAGCAGATGAAAGAAGTGCTTTCTAAGGGTAAATCCTAAAAATATCAATTAAAGACTGTCCCAGTCATTGCCCGGTGCGGCAAAATCTTTGAGCTGATCCCGTCTCTTTTTATGCTGGAGTTTCTTCAGCGCCTTGGCTTCAATCTGACGAATGCGTTCGCGGGTAACACCCATCATATCGCCGACTTCTTCCAGTGTAAACGGACCATAGTTGCAGGCGACCCAGGTGCAGTTCAGAAATGATTCATTCTTTAAACGCCATTCGCAGGTTGTATCGGTACAAACTTCGTTGATCAGAGTATTCTTTTTCTTGCATTTATACATATTAATCATGAAGAAAACTCCTTAATTTTAAAATTCAAGTTGAATATAATGATTTATTTAAAGAAATCAAGTAAAAAGATAAAAAAGTATTTACAGAAGAATATGGAAAAATTTAAAAAGTACCGGAAAACAGCTTGTTAGAAACCGATCTTTTCCTTGGGCCTTCTTTCAGGAACGTATTCGTGTTCGATTTTCCCTTCATTCCAATCGGCAGAAACGTATAAATTACAGTAACAACTGCCGTATTCCCTGACATCCTCCGCCCGGTACTGGCAAGGGCAGATGATATCGGAGTCCTTTTCACGGGTGCCTGCCGCCAATCGGCAGGGACAGCACATATAGCCGTATCGTTCCTTGTTGATCAGAAGATCGGCCAGAATACTCAGGACCCAATCTTTGTCTTTGTTAAAAAAATAGCCTTTGGGTTCCTGAACTTTCTTCATCATGTCGTAAAGTTCTGCTGGAGTCATCAGATGCCCAATGCCTCCTTGATGGCGTTTTCTTTAAATCCGATAATGATTTTATCTCCGATTAAAATGGTCGGGAAAGAACGGTCGGGATTGTACTGCATGACTTCTTCCAGCATTTTCTGCCGGTCTTCGCCCTGAAGCAGATCGATATCAACGAAATCAAACGTAACGCTATTATCGTTCAAAAATTTCTTTGTCGCCTTGCAGTGACTGCACGTACTCAACGTGTAAATTTTAATTTTTGCGGCCATATTTTTTCTCCTGGATTTTTTAGTATCCTTATTTAACCGGATTTCGGAAAAATGGCAATGAGATATTTTAAGATATTTCAAGAAAAACAGCATCGGCCGCTGGACGACGAATGTCCAGCCAGATTGGCGCCAGGTGCGCGGGGACCGGCTTGCGATTCATGTTCGCTGTATCGATAAACTTTCCCAAGACAAATTGAAACCTGATTAACAGCAGGGACTTAAAAATTGATGATAATCT
The DNA here is from genome assembly GCA_964479225.1 of uncultured Smithella sp. GTDB lineage: Bacteria > Desulfobacterota > Syntrophia > Syntrophales > Smithellaceae > Smithella. The sequence continues at coordinate 1,936 of CAYZLL010000034.1, read as the reverse complement.
CATCATAAGTTTTTCTCCATTTTGGCGGGAGAAGCGTTTTGGATTTGTCAAAATGGCCGATGGCGATTAAAAGTGGAATCCAGTAGTGCTCTGGAATATTGAACGCGTTGCGGACGCCTTCAATATCGAATCCGTCCATCGGATGGGAATCCAGTCCGGCGTCTTTGGCGGCCAGCATCAGGGACATGGCGAAAAATCCGGTGTTCTTGCAGGCAAAAGCTAATTGGCGCTCGGGAGAAGATCCATAAAGGGAATTGGTCGCTTTGCAAAACCAATCATACTGCTCCTGTTTCATGCTGCCTTCCCTGACCGATTCGACGAAATCTTTTTCGAAGCCGGCGTTGCCTTTTTTCCAGCCTTCGCGGTCTGCCAGAACAATGAGAACAACCGGCGCTTCGTTAATTTTAGGCTGATTCATGGCCACTTTTCTTAATCTTTCTTTTTTCTCCTTGTCCCGCAAAACGATGACGTTCCAGGGCTGCAGATTGAAACCGGAAGGCGCCACTGCCGCGGTTTCTATTATTTGTTTAAGCTGCTCGTCGGTTACGTTTTTAGTGGGGTCGAAAAAATTGACGGCTCGTCTTTGTTTTATAACATCTTTAAACTCCATGGTGCGTCTCCAATCTTAATTTTTAAAGAAAAATATAAATTACGGTGAACGTAGAACTTAGACACCTTCATGCCCGCGTGTTAAATAAAAAGTCGCCAGATCAAAAAAGATGGTCATTCTTCTTTGGAGTTCAAAAGTCATGAAGAGATCGAGATTTTTTTGCAGCACATCCTGAGCGAGTGCGAAGGTCCAGATGTGCTTGCGGATAAGGCTTAAAGCGCTCAGGGCTTCGCTGAGTCTGAAACTGGATTTTCTCCTTTCACTGCCCAGTTTGGTATAAAAATCTCTGATTTTGTTAACGTCATGCACATCGCCCAGCCAGAGGGTGATCTGGGATAGAATCCTGTCGCAGATGTTATATAGTTCAGACCTTTCCACCCGGTGATATTCGCTTGTGGATGGATTTGTGACCACATCATCCAGCCATTGTTCGATAATTTTCTCCTTGTTTTTGATGATGACATTGACTAAACGGCGTGTCAGGGCGTTTTTCGCAACGGCGGGGGTAAGCGTTTTTTTATCGGTGTGTTCGATGGAATCGAAGATTGCCCAGTAATCTCTCCGGCTCTTGATATAGGCTTCCAGGGCAAGTTTGTTGGACCGAAAGGCAAGAGGCGGTAATTTGTTTACCGGCCAGAAGCGGGCCTGTGAGCAATCGTCGCCGGCGCAGAGTTTTCCGCCGGTTTGCTGCACAACGAAAGTTAGAAAAAGCAAATCACCATAAAACCGGCTCTTGTAAGAATCCACATCCAGCAGTTTTATAATTTTGCCCCTGATACCGGTTTCCTCTTCCAGTTCCCGCAGGGCGGCTTGTTCGATACTCTCTCCGGTTTCTGCAAATCCGGTCGGCAAACACCATAATCCCCTGGAAGGCGCCCGGTCCCGTTTCACCAGCAGGACCTGTCGTGATGATTCGAGAATTGCAGACACGACCGGCAGAGGATTAATGTAAAAGTACGAATTGCAGGCCGGGCAAAAATCTCTCCGAACGTTATCTTCATATTTTTTGACCGTTTCCCCGCCGCAGTACAGACAATATTTGCGTTGTTTTTTCATGGATTAATCCTCTGAAATAATGGGGCGGGAACAGATGAAAATTTTATCATCCTTACACATGGTGACCAGATTCTTCTTCATGGCCGTATTCTCCAGTTCCTGCATCAGTTGATCAATAATGGTTTTCTTGTGCGCTTGTGTTCCCATTAGAAAAAAAGATTTTTTAAACTGGAAGTAATCCAGAAAGTGGTCAATTTCCTGAGGCTGAAAGACAAGCATATTCTGGAAATCGATTGTCGCAATTTTACCAAAGAAAGGATGAAGAAGTCT
>CAYZLL010000033.1:0-20221 GCA_964479225.1 uncultured Smithella sp. | reverse complement strand
AGACTGTAGAAAAAATCATTTCAGAGATTCGGGCATTGCGTGAAAAATATTTTTTTGAGGGAGTCTATTTTGTTGATGACAGTATATTTGCGCTGGGCAAAGAATATATTCTGAATCTGGGAAAAGGATTGACCGAGCTGGGGCTGTTCTGGTCAGTTCAGGGGAGCGATATTATTGCCCTGAAAGAATATACGGAGATGGACTTCCAATTGCTTGAAACATACGGGCTGACAAGATTAACTATCGGCGTTGAATCCGCATCAAAAAAAATACGTTCGTTGATTAATAAGCAGGGAAGCCCAACAGATATAGCACAAGTCATGGCTTCATTAAGCAAGACAAAAATTCTGATCTGGTGCAGTTACATTATAAATTTTCCTGAAGAAACGATAGATGACCTCCGCGAATCAATCAGACTTATTTTTAGATTGCAACACATCAATAAAAATGTCCGCAACAGTCCATTCTATATATACACGCCATATCCCGGAACTCCCTTATATGAGCAGTACAAAAATATTTATTCTGGTCCCGAATCACTGGAAGAATGGGGCAAAGTCGGGTACGAAAGAAAACATGCAAATATATTTGTCCATTATCTTAAAGAAGCGCATTTTTTTCAGGCGTTATTTTTAACCAGCTTGCTGGATGATGACAAGGTTTCAGATTTCTCTGAAAACAAATTTTTGATCTTTCTGGCCAATGGTTACCGACCCATTGCCCGTTGGCGTTTGAAGAAGTTATTCTTTCATTTCAATATAGAATTATTTCTTTTCAGAAAGTTTTTTCCGGATATATTTTAACATCCATGATCCTTTTTTTTAATGCATTTGGAAAACGATGAAGAGGATGCTCGTCAAAAAACAGACAGGGATTTTTTAGATGTCTAAAGTGCTATTGATTAAACCGAGGTTACTGAACGTCGAATATACCGGCATCACGCAGCCACTGGGGCTTATATACATTGGAGCCACTTTGAGAAAAGCGGGACACGACCCGAGAATCCATGATTGTGCCCTCGACCATCAAGACCTTCATATACTGAAGCGTATACTGGAAAACTGGAAACCTGATTTTATCGGCGTAAGTATTATTATCACTGAGCTTGAACAGACTGAAAAAATCATGAAATTAGTACGCACAATGCTTCCGGATGTTCCTGTGACTTTCGGCGGACCATGGCCAACCGCAAATCCTGAAAAAGCACTCAGATCATATGGCGCCGATTTTGTAGTTCTTGGGGAAGGGGAAAAGGTGTTCCCTGAATTGATCAATGCCCTTGATAAAGGCTTACCGACAGCATCCATACCTGGAACCGCGTCCCTGCTTAACGGTGGAGCAAAGATAAATCCCACTCTTTATCTTACCGAAGATGAAATGAATGCGATGCCCTTGCCCGCCTGGGACCTTCTGGATCATAAACTTTATGCCAGAATGCATTCCATGGACTGTGTTGGCTTCAGGCCATATATGACAATGATTACATCCCGCGGCTGTCCTTATCGATGCGCATACTGCCACCACACCATGGGAAAAAACTTCAGGAAACGCTCTGTGGAATCTGTTCTGGGTGAAATGGAAGAGCTGCGTTTCAAATATGGATTCAAAGATTTTGAGATCGTTGACGACTGTTTCAATCTGGACCGAGAAAGGATGCTGAAAATCCTTCATGGGATCAAAAAACGACTCGGTGACGTGAAGCTTTATTTTCCAAACGGCGTTCGAGCGGACATGCTTGAGCCGGAAGACATCGCTCTTTTAAAACAGGCGGGCGCAGTTTCAATGTGTTTTGCGATAGAAACATCCAGTTCACGCTTGCAAAAATTAATTCACAAGAATCTGAATGTTGAGAAAGCAGCGCGGACAATTACCGAGGCTGTCGACAATGGAATTTACACAACAGGCTTCTTCATGGTTGGATTTCCCACAGAAACCTTTGAAGAGGCCTCGGCAACAATTGATTTTGCCATTCGTTTACCCCTCCATCGGGCCTATTTCTTTAATCCGAAGCCATTTGCGGGTACAGAACTGTCAGATATGGTACAGAATATCCTGAAGGACAGGAATAGCAACATTGAACTGTTCGATAACAGTTATTTTATCAGTTCTGTTAATATTTCGTCCATGTCGGACAACGAAATGCAAATGCTCTTTCAAAGTGCCTACAGGCGTTTTTACATCAGTCCTCAAAGAATCATGAGAAACGTTCTGCGGCATCCGAGATTTTTTTCACTTCCACGGTATGCTTTCATCGCTTTGTTGAAGATGCTGTCTCTGAAATTCAATGCCGGATAATATAGGGGTTGTCCTGACTTTGATGGACGCATCAAATATTTGGTGACTGGATTAGAAGGTGTTGAATAAAAAGTTACGTTTATTGTTACACTTCAAATCCTATTTTAATTTATCAGAAGATCTCATGGATCGATTGACAGGCGAAGGAATATCATCGGGTAAATTACCAGGAATGAAAATGAACCAGCAGTTTATCAGGCCATAATTCTCTTGACATAAGAAGTCGGGTTTCTTATGGTACCCGCAATAACAATCCATTTTTTACATTTACAATATAATCCATCACATGCAAAATAATACAGATATTCTTTTAATGCAACCCCCTCATCAACAGGACGCGAATGTCCCGTATCTGGGCCGGGAGATGCCCATGGGGATTGCCTATCTGGCCGCCTATCTGGAAAAGGCCGGCATCTTGGTGGAGATACTGGACTTGAACATTAGCCAACAGCCGCTGCTTGACCTGGAAGAAACGCTCAAGATGCTGCGTCCACAGTTTGTAGGCATATCATCGTTCACGGTGGATATTTTGGGTGCGAATGCCCTGGCCGGCCGTTGCAGGCAAATACTGCCGGACGTCACGACCATTGTCGGCGGCATTCACGCAACGGCCCTTCCGCAAAAGACGCTTGATGAATTCGAACACTTCGATTATTTGATCCACGGACAGGGTGAGGTGCCGCTGACTCGCTTGATTCAACACATCAAGGGGCATCAGGATGTTCGCGGCATCAACGGACTGGCTTACAGAAGCAACGGCGCGATAACGGTCAATCCCCGTGACCGGTATCTGTCTCTGGATGATCTGCCTTTTCCGGCGCGTCACAAATTAAAGATCAATGCCTATGCCCCGCACCCCCAAAAGTACATCACCTTGCCCAATACGGGTATTTTCAGCAGTATCGGTTGTCCGTTCCGGTGTTCCTATTGTTCCATCCATATTGTGCATCCCCGTTATACGGTGAGATCTCCAGAGAACGTCGTCCGGGAAATGGAGGAGTGTGTTCAACGATACGGCATACGTGATTTCCGGTTTTTCGACGACTGCCTGACCGTGGACCGGAAGCATATTACGGATATCTGCAACCTGATTATCAGTAAAAAAATGAAGTTGCACTGGAACTGCCAGAGCCGGGTGGATAAAGTGGACAGGGAGCTTCTCGCGCTGATGAAGAAAGCCGGCTGCCATCAGATCACGTACGGAATCGAAACAGGCACGCAAAAAGGCTTGCAGTTGATCAACAAGAAAACCACACTGGAGCAGGCGGAAACGGCCATCAGGAACACAAAGGATGCCGGACTGGAAAGTGGAGGGAGTTTCCTGCTGGGGATACCGGGTGAAACCATGGAAGATATACAAAATACCATTTCTTTCGCCCGGAAGCTTTCACCGGACATTGCGACTTTCTATATTGTCAAGGCGTATCCGGGAACCGCGCTCTTTGAAAAAGCAATCGAAAAGGACAGAGAGGCGAAGATCAACTGGGAAGACTATATCATCCAGGGCTCTCCGCTGTTCGATATCGGTATTCCTCAGGAGAAAATGCTCTCTCTGGTCGAGTACGCGTATCACAGTTTTTATTTCCGGCCGCGTTATTTCTGGCAGCGGCTGAAAAAAATTTTCAGATCACCCTGGCGCGAAGCAAGAGTCGCCTTCAAGGGGTTTCTGATGGTAGCCTCGTATTTCAGGAGGCGCTGACCGGAACAGGTGTGTTTCTTTCCGGTATCAGCGCGGATAGATGATTCAGACAGCAAATGATATGACCCCACAAAATTATCATAAGTTCAATTTGGAAACGATATCAAATTACAGGACTATCATAAGATTTGTCTTAACCTGGGCGGCGACCATAGCCATCCTCTGGATTGTTTTCTCCAAGACGAATCCGGCTCAAGTCCTTGTCCTTCTGAAACAAACCAATATCGGATATCTTGGCCTGGGGATTCTGTTTTCGCTTCTTGCCCATGTGTTTTTTTCCCTGGCGAGATATCAAAATATGATCAAGCTTGTGGGATGCCGGCTCTCCTTCGGGGAAGCCGTGATGCTCAGGATGGGGTGCAATGCCGTCAAGGGCGTCCTGCCCTTTAAAACCGGGGAACTGGCTATCGTGGCTTATATGAAGAAGATGCACAACCTTTCCTATCCTGCCGGATTGTTTTCTGTTTTATTCGGCAATGTTTTCAGTTTAATGGTGCTTATTCTTTTTTTCTCTGCCGGCGGCATCTTCTATTTCAGCAACCGGCCTTCAAGCATTATCTTTGCCGTGGCGTTCATGCTGATTTTTCTATTATTGATTTTTGCAGGCTTCCGGCGTATTCCATCATTCGTTTCCACATATGTGCATAAATATTCACGGCTTCCGCAAGCATCAATATCGATCATGGAAAACTATGATCTCGGGACAATAAAATACATTATTTTTCATTCTCTGGGCATAGAAGGCTGCAAACTGCTCGTCATTTTCGCCGTATTAAAATCGCTCCAGATAGAGATTTCGGTTGCCGCTCTATTACTCTGGGGTTCTGCGACCATCCTGACCGCTTATCTGCCCCTGACTTACTGGGGGCTGGGCGTCAGGGAAGCAACGGTTCTGTTTCTTTTTGCCGGTTACGCAACCCCGGATAAATTATTGGCCGGGGGGCTTTTAATCACTTTTGTGGACAGCATTCTTCCCGTTTTACTCGGATTATTCTTTATTAAGCCGTTTCTGGACAATCTGCTGGGCAGTGAAAAAGCGGAGACGGGCATCATTTCCAGAGGCGGGTGAAATTTTAACGGGGGTTGCTTCTTATCAAATTAATTTTTGTGTGGTAAAAAGATTGACAGTCTGCGCAATTTAACGATATCTTTATACTATTGATAAAAATGTCATGAATCGATTGTTGATTTGTGCATTCCATGTTATCTGCCGGATACGTGAAGAAATAAAATGAGAATTGCATGCGTTTTTAATCCATTCAAATACAAGCTGCATGAAGAGAACCTGAAGGTCGTTCAGCGGTATTTCGGGCTTTTCCCTCCTCTTTCGCTGGCGTGGGTGTGCGCTATCGCGGAGAAAGCAGGGCATGAGGCCCTGCTCATTGATGCCCGCACGCTGCGTTTGACCAAAGAGGATGTGCTGGACCGTCTGAAAGCATGGAAGCCGGACATCCTCGGTTTCATGATGACCACCTACATGTTTCGGGAAACGCTCGAATGGGTGGATTTTCTGAAGAAAAATCTTAAGATTCCGGTGATCATCGGCGGATACAACCTGAGGGTTTATCCGCAGGAATCCGTTTCCGTTGACGGGCCTGATTTCGGCTGTTTCAACAGCGCTTATGACACACTGCCGCGTCTTTTGGCGGAACTGGCGGGACAGCGCCGTTTCCACGACGTTCCCGGACTGATTTACAAGGAAAACGGCCAGGTCAGGATGACCCCTTATGACCGGGAACCGGATTTCAACGACTATCCGAATCCGGCCCGGCATCTTCTACCGAATGACCTGTACGCGGAATTTACGACGGAAAGAAAGAATTTTACCGTTATGGTAACCAGCAAAGGCTGCCCGAACGGCTGCCTTTTCTGTGAAGCCGGTCACACGGCCTACAACCCGCGTAGTCCCGAGAAGGTGATCAGCGAGGCCCGTGAGTGCTACACCCGCTACAACATTCGCGAAATCGACTTTTTTGATTATGATTTCTGCGTTGACCGCAGGCGAATTGAAGCCATCTGCGACGGAATGATCCAAAGCCATCTGGATGTCACATGGGCGTGCCGCGCCCGCATTGATTATGTCGATGAAGGGCTGTTGCGCAAGATGAAGACGGCCGGTTGTTCGCGCATCTACTTCGGCATTGAGTCGGGCGTGCAGGAAATTCTGGATCGGCTGAATAAGGGCATCAGCCTGCAGCAGATACGCAACACGATAGAAATGACCAGGAACCTTGGCATCATGGCGCTCGGATTTTTCCTCGTCGGTTCACCGGGGGAAACGCAAGAAACCTTCCGGCAAACGGTCCAGTTTGCCAAATCGCTGAATCTGGATTATGTTCAGTTTTCCAAGCTGACCGCCAAACCGCTGACGCCTTACTGGCGGCAGATGGTCGGGGATACCGGTTTTGATTACTGGCGTGAATACATTCTCGGCCATGTGGAAGACCAGCCTCTGCCGCGCCCCTGGACTTCCCTGACCAATGAAGAGATTGATCGCCTGACGAAGAAGGCCTACATGATGTATCATTGCCGGCCGGTGTTTCTCCTGCATCATACACTTCAGGTTAAGAGCTTTGGCGAATTCAAACGCAAATTCTATGCTTTTCTGGAAATGATGTTCCGCCAAGAGAAGGTCAGCACTCTGGATAAAAATTTCGTTGCCTATCCGGAAGACAGAGACAGGATTGCTTCTTATCAGGAGGATTTCAAGCGCCGCAGGCCTTCCTGAACTCTCGTCGCGGGAAGCGCTTTTTCGGCAAACATTCATCAATTTTAGGCTTGACATTTGTTTTTTGCCTGTATATAGAGTAACACACATTAAAAACTGTTCACCAAAATTATTGTTCACGATTACATTTGAGGAGTCCTTTTGGGGATGAAAATTCACTTAAAACAGACCAGGGCGAATCTTTTCTTTTCCGCGAAAACAATAATCTCCCTGTTTGCGATCGTTCTATTTATCGCTTTGTCTTCGTCCGTGAGCTTTGCGCCGACCAAAATCAGTCCCAAAGCGGCTAAAATGTCCGAATCCGAGTTGGCCGACATTGACGCCCAGGCGTTTTTTAAAATAGATCATTATGCCAGTACTGATCTGTTCTGGACCACACCGAGTGTTATCTCTTCGTCCACAGAATTCGTGAGTGGGGTAGAATACACCAGTTTCCAATGGCCGGATTACACCCGTTACAATACCGGCAGCGATAATGTAATTCGTATCAGCCTGGATATGGAAGTTCAGGCGCATGGATTTGTCGCGGCTCAAAAGCATGGTTATCGCTACGGTATGCAGGGTGGAGTTGGTTTACTCAATCTTTATCAAGATCAATGGGGCTGGGACATCGATTTCCCTAATTTCTGGGTAGGCGACCGCAGTCCTGACGGTACAGGCGCACCACTTAAACTGGATGGTATTATTTTAGATGTCGGCTTTGACAATATTGGCGACAATGCCACCCGGACGCTCAATTATATCGAAGTGGGCAGTCTGCACACTACCGGCAATGTTACCCAAACCCTCGAAAGAGTTAACGGATTGTTCATTCAAGGCGGCACCGGCACGAATAATGGTGTTGCTTATAGACAGACGGCATCAGGAACGAGAGTGGTTAATTTCAATAACCAGGTCTTTACGTTTGTTTTTGCCAACAAGTACGATTATATGGTTCGTAGTGGAGACACCCCTCCCCGGCCTATTGTGGGAACTTTTGTCAAAATTCCTAACTACCATACTGATAATGACCTGCACAGGCCGGGTGATGCCGGTGGATGGTGATAAAATAGCGATAATAAAATATTCCGCGGCGTCCTTGTGCCGCGGTTGAAAGAAAAAGCAGTAAGTGATTTTGTTGGATTGGAGTAGAGTCAGAAGTAATGAACCATGCTGAAGGACAAACCGGCACGGGCTTAAACGGAAGAAGTCAGCTTTAAAGCCCGTTTAAGCAAAGTAAATGGTTTTTTCGTCGGCGCAACAAAAATCTTTGGGAGGAGAGAAGATGAAGAAAGTTTTATTGTTTGCAGTATTAGCTATGTTTTTGATGGTACCCATGTCATTCGCCAAGACCGCCATTACCGAAAGCGATCTGGCAGCCGTAACAGCTCAGGAAGGCGTCACAATCAATTTTGATTGTTTCACCGTTGGTGCTATTTCTATTGATGTACAGTCCTGGGGTGACTCCGATGGTTGTACAACTTGCGGCGGTTACACCGCAGCAGGTTGGGTCGGTGCTTCTATTGACATGTCATCAGATTTTGTCACCATTACCGGAAATATGACCATTGATGTTGGTACATCCGGAACAACAACCGCTCTGGCAATCGGTCTGCCCACCCTGAACCTGAAGGGTAGTATGGAACAGGTCGTTACACTGTCCAGCACTAAAGATCTGCTCACTAACCCGGGCGTACTCGGAACTGCTTATATGTCAGGTCTCAGCGTAAGCCCCAAGGGCGTTTTGATTATTCATGCCCATTAATTTGAAGTAAAAAAGGCGTTTTTTTAGCCGCCAGGAACCTGTGCAAGCGGCATGAGCAATTCCGCCCGTGTCGCTTGCACATCCTTTAAAAAAGGTACTTCCCGTTGGAACAGGGAAAAAGAAAAAATCCGGAATCACTTGCTGCACAAAACGTATAAAAATTTTGAAAATGAAGTAGCTGTACCAATGGCGCTCAAGGGTCATGAGGCTCAAGGATAAGGAAGATCGATGAAAAGACTTTTCACATTTGGAATCGTTGCTTTATTTGCTTTGATGCCGCTGATTTCATCAGCCAGAACGGTCGTTGCCGATGAAGAACTGGCCGATGTCACCGCCGAAGCGGGCGTCAGCATTGTTTTCAAAGACCTCAATGTCAATAATACAACCCTGACTTCAGTCGCGTGGGGCGACACGGACGGTTTTACAGGCTACACCAGTCCGGGATGGCTGGGCATTACGGGAGTGAGCGGTGCCAATATTGTTATGACCGGCAATCTCAGCACGATAAACGGTACGATGGATATTGATGTCGGCTCCAGCGGCACTGCTTCCATATTAAGAATCGGACTGCCTGAACTCAACCTGGGCTGGATGAGTGTCAACGCAACGCTTGTGGGCAGCAGCGACGCGGCACTGACCGGTACGCCCCTTTGTTTTATGGAAATGCCGAATTTAATAACTGAGGTCAGGGGTACTCTGCAGATTTCAGCGCATTAATTTAATAATCCAGGTGTACGGTGATATGTTGATGATAAACCATAAAATCAGAAAAATAATCATGTTGGCATCGATTTTTTTGCTCGTATGCACATCTTTTGTGTATGCTGAAAAAAAAGCGATCACCGAAGCAGACCTGGATAAGGTTACCGCCGAAAGCGGCATAACCATCGGGATGGACGTCACCGTCCGGATGGTAGTGGGCAGTGATAATAATTCCGCAGATTATTTGGGAATTTATCAGAACGGTAACAAGTTGGAAGGGATTTTTGCCAATGATCTCAAGGTTTATCTGGGGGCCGCCCCTACTGCTGACGAATCTCAAGGTTTTCCCATATCCCACAACGTGACGGTTGATGTCGGCTCCAGCGGCACCCGCACCTGGCTGAATGTCGGCGGACTGACGATGCCGGCCGCCGATAACGCATTGCGAGTTCGGCTCCGTGACATCAAGGTACGTGATTCCGTGACGACTGATTATTATTTATTTTCACACGTTTATCTGTTGGATCTGAATATCGGCAGAGATGTGACGAAGCTCTGGGGTTCAGAGCCGATTCGTTTACAGCCGAGCGCTGAGCCTTTCATCCGGATTTCCAACAACGGCAATTCCGGCATCGAGATTCAGTCGGAAATGGCCGTATTTTTAGACGCGCTGAGAATGAGATATTCCGGTGCACAAAATGACGATGCCGGCCATCGTTTCCAACTGAATGACGTATTCGTTTACGGGCATACCATTTTCGACCCCCTTATGAGGGGCAACTATATTGATAATCCCGATGATGCGGAGTATTCCGGTAACCCTGCTAACTGGAACAATGGTGCTGCTACGGGTGCTTCCCCTACATATCAGTTCCCTGGTAACGATGGCAAGCTTTACGGAAACGCCAAAATTGGCGGATATTTGCCGACGTATACTTATACCTACAGCTCTGAGACGGCTGACGCCACCGTCAACGGTTATAAATATTTTCCGGCGACGATTGATGTCGGTTCGAGCGGCACGACGACGTTGCTGAGAATGAATCTGCCCATGGCGATGTCCACGAGAATCGGCCGGATGGAAATGGGCGGCGGCGGTACTAATACCGACTTTGTCAACCCTACAGGGGGGGGGCTGGGTTCTCACGTTATCGATAACGCGGCACTTTACAAAGTACAGATTACACTCAGAAATACTTATTAAAAAGAAATCATTTTCATGATCCGCAATATAAATTTATCGTTTTTATTCAGGGACTGCCAGGCAATTTCCAGTTCAAAATAAACCGGCTGTAATATTCTAGGAGGGAACTTTTTCGTGGGAGCATTGGTGATCGCCGCTTTTTTTGCGGTAATAGTTTCTTTTACGTCGAGTGTTTTTCCCCTGCAGGATCAGCCGAAATCGGAAGTCAATATTGCCATGCCGGGTCCCGGCGCCGGACATATCCGCACGTACGTTAATCCGGCCGCTGAACTGAACAAGGATCACCTGATCAAACAGGGTTATGATTTCTCCTGCGGTTCCGCTGCTCTGGCGATTGTTCTTAATTTTTATCTGGGAGAAAAATTTACCGAAAGGCAGGTCATCGCGGGACTGATGCATTACGGCGACGAGGCCCAGATCGCCAAACGGCAGGCTTTTTCACTGCTGGACATGAAAAAATTCGTAACGGTGCTGGGATATGAAGGTGAAGGATACCGGGCGGAGCTGGCGGATTTGGAGGCGCTGACCACGCCGTGCATTATCCCCATCAAAATATTAAATTACCGTCATTTCGTTGTTTTCCGTGGAATTCACAAGGGCCACATCTTTCTGGCTGATCCCTGGCGGGGCAATATCAGCTTTACGCTCGATGAATTTAAGGATGTCTGGTACGAAAAGGTCATGTTTGTCATTTCGCCCCCCGAAGGCATGCCGACGATGAAAGCCTTAAAATTAAAACCGCAGGACCTTGTTTATATTGACGAGGATGCCGCCCTGCAATTTGTTCTGTACGATAAAACCAGCCCGAATTTAGCGACTGCCGAAAGGGAATTCAAGCTCTTCAGTGATATCCCCGGCAAATTTCAGTATTACCGCGCAAAGAAATAATGCCAAACCGCTTCATGGCTTTGCGGTTCGGCAATTTTCTTTTTTTAATCATATTTAAAATTCTTTTCCGCGAATGAAATTTACCGCATTGCGGAAGATGAAAAGTCCCTGTCCTTCTTCCGGCTGTTTTTCCCGCGTCCAGCGGGGGTGATTGAAACCGCACAGATAAGCTTCCGGATGGGGCATTAGGCCGAGTAGCCTCCCCGATTCGTTGCAGATCCCGGCGACGGCGTTGACCGAGCCGTTGGGGTTATCCGGATAGGTCATGGTCGGCAGGCCCCTGCTGTCAGAGTACTGCAGGGCGTAAAGGTTTTTCTGCCCGATTTGATGAAGGACCGCGGCATTTTGAGGAATGAACTTTCCTTCGCCGTGCCGCACGGGGAGGTACATGATGTTTGCGCTCCGCGTATAAACGCAGGGGCTTTGCGGGTTTGCTTTCAGATAAACCCAGCGATCTTCAAAACGTCCCGAATCGTTATGGGTTAACGTGGCGCTCTGGCTTGCGTATTGGTTCTCCAGCGCCGGCAGCAATCCCAGTTTGATCATCAGTTGAAACCCGTTGCAGACACCCAGAATCAGTTTCCCGTCGCGGATAAATTTTAACAGTTGATCAAACAGCAGCTCCCGGCTTTCCTGAATACGGGCGCAAAGAAAGCGGTTGGCGCCGGCCTTGGCCGAGCCCATATCGTCGCCGTCCAGAAATCCGCCCGGCAGATTGAGAAACGCGTAATCTTCCAATCGCTTTTCTCCATAAAGCAGCTCGCTTAAATGAACAATATCGGCGGTATCGGCACCGGCCATTTTGCAGGCGTGAGCCATTTCCATTTCGCAGTTGGTGCCGTTGCCGGTCAATACGATTGCTTTTACTTTGCGGGACATAGTTGAATCCTGTATTAAAAATTTAGTGTTTTCTGCCACGCCCTTTTGAGCGCGCTGATTTTTTCGCAGATGGTGATTGTATTTTCAATGCCGGTGATCGTCAGTGTGTCGTCGTCTGTGACCACGCCGATCTTTCCAATGACGCTTCCCTTCATGATTTTTTCAAAACGCCTACGATTTTCGGGCCTGATGGTCACCACCAAACGGCTGGCTGATTCCGAAAATAAAATGCAGTCATTTCTTTTCTTGCCGCGATACGGCACGGCTTGCAGATCAACCGTCATCCCCAGCATGCCGGCGAGCGCTTTTTCCGCCAGCGCGACGGCCAGTCCGCCATCCGAACAGTCATGGCAGGAAGCAACGAGCCCCGCCCTCATGGCCTGATGCAAAGAACGGTAAATTTTCAGGGCTTTGCGCGCATCCACTTTGGGCGGTTTGTTGCCGATGAAATGCTTCATGGCGTACCATTCCGAGCCGCCCATTTCCTCCGCGGTTTCACCGACGATATAAACCAGATCCCCCGGCTGTTTGGCGTCCATGGTGACGGCTTTGCGGACATCCCGGATGGGTCCGATGACCGAATAAAGAATCGTTGGCGGAATGGAAATTTTTGTACGGCCGATCTGATAATCGTTTTTCATGCTGTCCTTGCCGGAGATGCAGGGGACGCCAAAGGCCGTCGTGTAATCGTAGATGGCCATGTTGGCGCGGACGAGCTGTGCCAGTTTGTATTCGCCGTCGGGTGTTTTTTCGGAACGGACGGGATCGCACCAGCAGAAATTATCCAGCCCCGCCATCTGGTCGATATCGGCGCCGACCGCCACGGCGTTGCGGATCGCTTCATCAATGGCGCAGGCGGTCATGTGATACGTGTCGATGTCGCTGTAACGCGGGCAGATGCCGTGAGCAACAACCACGCCTTCCAGGGAATCCAGCAGAGGCCGGATGACGGCGGCATCCGACGGTCCGTCATTTTGCGCGCCGACGAGCGGTTTAACCACCGATCCTCCCTGAACCTCGTGATCGTACTGGCGGACGACAGATTCCTTGGAACAGATGTTGAGCCGCGCCAGCATTTTTTTGAGTTCAGCCCCGTAATTTTTGAGTGGAGCGAAACGGGGTTCCGGGTTTTTCGGCTTTTTCCATCGGGCTTTCAATTGCAGCTGCGGAACGCCGTCGTGCATGAATTCCATATCCAGATAAGCGATTGTTTTGCCGCCATACAACACGTGAAATTTTCCCGAGTTTGTAAATCTGCCCAGGGCGGTGGCTTCGACCCCCATTTTCCCGGCCAATTCCAGAAACGGCTTGATTTTTTTTGGATCAACCGCCAGGGTCATTCTTTCCTGTGCTTCGGAAATGAGAATTTCCCAGGGTTGCAGACCGGCATATTTCAGTGGGGCGTGGGTGAGATCCAACTCGCAACCGCCGGAGTACGTGGCCATTTCGCCCACGGAAGAGGAAAGCCCTCCCGCGCCGTTATCGGTCAGCGCGCGGTATAATCCGCGATTTCGTGCGACGAGCAGAAAATCGGTCATTTTTTTCTGGGTGATGGGATCGCCGATCTGGACCGCCGTCACCGGCGAGCCTTCGTGCAGTTCTTCGGAAGAAAAGGTCGCGCCGTGAATCCCGTCCTTGCCGATGCGTCCGCCCGTCATGACGATCAGATCACCGGACCGGATATCTTTCTGATGCGTGGTTTTTCCGTTTAAGCGGGCGGGCATGATGCCGGCGGTGCCGCAATAAACCAGTGGCTTGCCCAGGAATCTTTCATCAAAAACGAGGCTGCCGTTGACGGTGGGAATGCCGCTTTTATTCCCGCCGTGCTCCACGCCTTCCCGCACGCCTTCATAAATACGGCGCGGATGCAGAATGCGCGGCGGCAGTTTCTTGTTGTGAAACGGCGATGCAAAACAGAACACATCGGTATTGAAGATCAGTTTCGCGCCCAGACCGGTGCCGAACGGGTCGCGGTTGACACCGACAATGCCCGTGAGCGCTCCACCGTAAGGATCAAGGGCGGAAGGTGAATTGTGCGTTTCCACCTTGAAGACCAGATTGTAATGGTCGTTGAATTTGATAATGCCGGCATTATCCACGAAAACGGAAAGACAGAAATCTTTCTTGCCTTTCGCTTTGCGGATCTTTGCCGTGGAGCCCTTGATGCAGGTTTTGAAAAGCGAATCAATGGTGACTTTCTTTTTGCCGTCGGTGTAGCTGATCCGGCTGTTGAAGATTTTGTGCTTGCAGTGTTCCGACCAGGTTTGCGCCAGGCATTCCAGCTCGACGTCGGTTACCTGCTGACTCAGTCCCATCTTTTTGCGTGTCGCGATGATCTTCGGGTCCCGATAGTAATCACGGATGGCCCGCATTTCGCGCAGATTGAGTGCCAGGATGCCTTCTTTGCTGATTTGCAGAAGCTCATCATCTTTGGCTTCGGCCAGGTTGAATTCCTGCACCACGGGGACAGCCTTTTCGGAGACCTGCGGGATGGAAGCGGGAATGCCGCGGGAATCATCGAAATCTTTTCCGGAAACGATCAGGTGACGTTCAATCAAATCGTTGGCTAAAAGGCCGGACGCTATTTTTTCAGCTTCCCGCGCGGTAATTTTCCCATGGATTAAGTACTGACGGGACGTATGGACGGATATTTTACGGACGTCTGTTTTATTTTTCAGCAGAAGCTCAATCGCTTCCCGGGCGGTCTTGCCCACATTATCCGTGACCCCCGGCCGGAAGCCGACTTCAATCAGCCAGTCAAAATCACAGGCCAGCGGTTTGTTGATGGAAAAATGCTGAATGACCGGGTCGGAAAAGGGACCAGCCGCTGCTTTTTTCAATTCCTGTTTCGTCAAATCACCGGCAACGGTATAGACTTCCACCGTCCGGACTTCCGTGACCGGCAGGGATAAATTATCGATAATTCTTTTTTTCGTTTTCTCGCCGAGTGCGTCCCGGATGCCTTTTTTAAAACCAACCTCTATTCTGCTGACCATATTCCATCCTGATTTTTTTTGTTTTTCGAAAATATGCGGACGCTGGTTCTATACCGAAAAGATTCAAATTATTCAACCTGCAAATCCGTTCATGGAAATTAATTTATATCGGATTGTGCGCCCATGAGGTCATTTCACTTGACAGGCCTGCGTTTTCACCATATTTTGCCATTTCTTATAGAAATATTTTCCTAAAAATACGGATGGCGGAGAGAAAATGGAACTGGTTCTGATTGCCGTGATGATCGTCATTTTGCTGGCCGGATTTATCCTGTTGTACTGGCGCGTCGGAAGGGATTCTGCCGAGTCTTCCGGTTTAGGGAACAAACTGGACCATCTGCGTGATCTGCAGGAAAGGACCGACCGCTCCATACGCGATGAAATAGCACGACTGCGGGCGGAAACGCAAACCGGGGCGCAACAGGAACGGACGGAACTGGCCCTGTCTTTGAAATCATTTGAGAATTCAGTGCAAATCCGCTTATCCGAACTGACCTTAGTGACGGAAAATAAAATGGAAGCGCTACGCGGGATGGTGGATGACAAGCTCGGGCAGATCCAGACGGACAACGCCCGTCAGCTTGAACGGATGCGCGAAACGGTTGATGACAAGCTGCAGGGCGTGCTGGAAAAGCGGTTGGGCGAGTCTTTTCAGCAGGTATCCGAAAGGCTGGAACTGGTGCATCAGGGCCTGGGAGATATGCGCAATCTGGCGGCCGGTGTCGGTGATCTGAAAAAAGTACTGACCAATGTCAAGGCCCGCGGCACCTGGGGTGAGGTGCAACTGGGCGCCCTGCTGGAGGAAATTCTTGCTCCTGAACAATATTTGAAAAATGTGAAAATCAATGACAGCACGGCTGATTTTGTCGAGTTTGCCGTCAAACTGCCCGGCCAGAGCCTGTCAGGCGCCGATGAGGTGCTGATTCCTGTGGATGCGAAATTTCCCGTGGAGGATTACCATCGTCTTTTGGATGCTCAGGAAAGATCCGATGCGCCGGCGGCGGAAGAAGCGGTCCGTCAACTGGAAGCCGGCATCAAAAAAGCAGCCAGAGACATTGCCCGGAAGTATATTTTGCCGCCGAGAACCACGGATTTCGGCATTATGTTTTTGCCGTCGGAGGGACTCTACGCCGAGGTGATCCGGCGCACCGCGCTGGTCGCGGCGTTGCAGCGTGAGTATCATGTTGTCGTTACGGGACCGACCACTTTCGCCGCCCTGCTCAACAGTCTGCAAATGGGATTTCGCGCGCTGGCCATCCGGCAGCGTTCCGCCGAGGTCTGGAAAGTGCTGGGCGATGTGAAAACAGCTTTCGGCAAATTCGGTGAAAGTCTGGAGGCCGTGCACAAAAGGCTGGAGCAGGCGGCTCACTCCGTTGATGATGCCCGGAAGAAATCGAAAACCATTCAGAATAAATTGCGCAACGTGGAAATCCTGCCGGGCGCGGCTGCCGGCATGCTGCCCGAAGACCAAGCATCTCCAAAGGATGATGAACCTTCCTGCAGCGCGGAACCCGTCTGATAAAAAGGAACGTCACCATCGGGTGCTCCAAATTTTCGTTTGACAGGCAGTTTTAACTGTGATTTACAAAACACCAATCATATTAAAACGATGGCTTTGTATTTTTTTATTTTGGAAATGACCAAATATTAAATAATGGAGGTGGGTATGTCAAAAAATATTTTCAGAGTGATTTTGGTATTGTGTTTGAGTTTTTTAATGGCCGGAGGTGTTTTCGCGGCGCCACCGGTTAAAATCGGCGCGTTGTTTTCCGTTACCGGTCCCGCTTCACCACTGGGTGAACCGGAGCGCAACACGGCCGTCATGATGGTGGATGCCATCAACAAAGCCGGCGGAATCAAGGGAACGAAGCTGGAACTGATTGTTTATGACACACAGGGTGACGCCACGAAGGCAGTACAAGGTGTAAACAAACTGATTAAAGATGACAAGGTTGTGGCGATTATCGGTCCCAGCACAACCGGCGACAGCATGGCGATCATTCCTGTTATCGAAAAATCCGAGATCCCTCTTGTTTCCTGTGCGGCGGGAATCAAAATCACCGATCCGGTGAAAAAATGGGTTTTTAAAACGGCACAGAACGATTCTCTGGCGGTCATGAAAATTTATAATAATTTGAGGAAGCAGAAGGTATCGAAGATAGCGATTATTACTGTGTCCGACGGTTTTGGCGCTTCCGGCAGAGAACAGCTTAAAGGGCAGGCGAAAGCATTTGGCATGGAGATCATTTCCGATGAAACCTACAGTCCGAAAGATACGGACATGACGGTTCAACTGACTAAAATTCGAGACAGCAAAGCTCAGGCGGTTATCTGCTGGGGAACCAATCCCGGTCCGGCCATGGTTGCCCGAAATGCCAAACAATTAGGGATTAAAATTCCCCTGTATATGAGTCACGGTGTTTCCTCCAAGAAATTCATTGAACTGGCCGGTGATGCAGCTGAAGGAATTATGCTTCCTTCCGGAAAAGTCATCGTTGCCGATCAGTTGCCCAAAACCGATCCGCAGAAAAAAGCGCTGATGAGCTATGTGAATCAATACAAAGCACGTTACAAGGTGGAAGGCGATCACTTTGGCGGTCATGCCTGGGATGCCGTGATGCTGCTGAAGGGCGCGATGGAAAAAGGCGGCTTTTCGCCAGCCGCCATCAGGGATCAACTGGAAAAAACGAAGAAGTTTGCCGGTATCGGCGGAACCTTTACCTTTTCTCCGCAGGATCATGCCGGCTTGACCAGCGATGCCTTTGTTTTGGTGAAGATCGAGAAGGGCGACTGGAAGCTGCTTAAATAATCTCTCAAAGTTTTTTTTCAGGGGTGCGGGGGAACCTCCCGCGCCCCTGATGATGATCCGGTTATTTCACGATAAAATTATTCCATTTCTAAATTAAAAATGATATTGAGTCAGCGGTGCAGCCCGAACTTCGGGCTGCACCTGTTGAACGGCTCCGCTTAGGCGGGACGACGTATCTTGAACGGACAGATGGCAATGCAAATGGACAACTTCAGGCAATTATTTCAGTACATCCTTACCGGCCTTTCCAATGGCGCCATATATGCTCTGATTGGCTTCGGCTTTGCGATGATTTATAACGCCACCGGCATCATCAATTTCGCCCAGGGTGAATTTGTCATGCTGGGCGGCATGTTGACGGTTTTTTCCCTGGTTGTTCTGCAATTACCGGTCATTCCGGCCATTGGCCTGAGCATTGTCATTGCGACGTGTGCTGGAATTTTATTCGAGCGGTTCGCTATCCGGCCGCTCAAAGACGCCAGTCCGCTCAGGTTGATCATTATCACCATCGGCGCAAGCATTTTTATCCGCGGACTCGCCATGCTGATCTGGGGCAAGGATACCCACGCGCTGCCCGCTTTTTCCGGCGATGATCCCCTGTATATTGCCGGAGCGACCCTTCTGCCCCAGCATCTCTGGATTTTGGGGGTCAGTGTCCTGATTATTATTGCCAGCAGACTGTTTTTTAATCACAGTGTGGTTGGAAAAGCCATGCGCGCCTGTTCCTACAATCCGCGCGCGGCGGGCCTGGTCGGCATTAATGTGAAAAACATGGTTTTGTTGTCTTTCGCGTTGAGCGCGGCCATCGGTTCGCTGGCCGGCATCATCATTGCTCCACTGACGATGACGTCCTATGATGTCGGTGTGATGCTCGGACTGAAGGGCTTCTGCGCGGTCATTATCGGCGGGATGAGCAGCGGTATGGGCACGGTGCTGGGTGGCCTTTTGCTGGGTCTGCTGGAATCGCTGGGCGCCGGTTTTATTTCCGCCAGCTACAAAGACGCCATAGCCTTTATTATTTTACTGTTGATTTTATTTATCCGTCCGGAAGGACTTTTCAAACAAAAAGAAACGGAAAGATTTTAACAAAGCCGCGAATTTTTGTTTCAGATCAATTTTCAAGGATTGAGGAAGATTTCATCGAAATGGTGACACAGAAAAAACGCCAGTTCCTTTTTTTTCTAATTTTCGCGCTGGCCGTGCTGGCGGCGCCTTTTTTCTTAAAGGGCAATTATCTTTTAAATGTGCTTGTCTTTGTCGGCATCAATACGATGCTGGCTGTGGGACTGAATCTCCTTCTGGGATACGCCGGACAGATTTCGCTGGGGCATGCCGCCTTTTTCGGCATGGGCGCTTACATTTCCGGCATCCTTACGGCCCGCTATCCGGTTGACCCGTTTCTAGTCATGGCGCTGGCGGCCCTGTGTGTCGGCGTGATCGCCTTCGGCATCGGCTTCCCCATCCTCAAACTCAAGGGACATTATCTGGCGATGGCCACGCTGGGTTTCGGCATTATCATGTATATTATTTTTAATGAAACCGTTGACTGGACGGGCGGGCCTTCCGGTTTGTCCGGCATTCCGAATATGCAGATCGGTACGTTGATTTTTGACAATGACTGGAACAATTATTATCTGGTCTGGGTTTTCACCTTGGCCGTGATGCTGCTTTCCGTTAATCTGTCGCAGTCGCGCATCGGACGGGCGCTGCGCGCCATTCACGATTCGGAAGTTGCCGCCCGCGTCATGGGGGTGAACGCCCGGATTCTCAAAGTGCAGATTTTTACGGTGTCCGCCGTTATTTCCGCACTGGCCGGCAGTCTCTACGCCCACATCATGACGTTTATCGCGCCGGCTTCGTTCGGTTTTAATTTTTCCGTGGAATTGCTGACGATGATTGTGATTGGCGGCCTGGGCAGCATTTACGGCTCATTTCTGGGAGCGGCTATCCTGACCATGCTGCCGGAATTTTTGCGCGTCTTTCAGGATTTTGACATTATTATTTACGGATTGATGCTGATTCTGATAACCATGTATATGCCCGGCGGTTTCGTCAGCGGCATGGAAACGGCGGCACGTTTCATCGGGGCAAAATGGAGCAGGGCAAAGGATGACCATGCTGAAACTTAACGGGATTACCAAAGTGTTCGGCGGCCTGACCGCGCTGGAAGATGTTTCTTTTGCGGTGGAGGGAGGATCCATCACCGGCGTTATCGGTCCCAACGGCGCGGGCAAAACCACGCTGTTTAATATTGTGACCGGGCTTTACACGCAGACC
>CAYZLL010000032.1:0-20456 GCA_964479225.1 uncultured Smithella sp. | reverse complement strand
AGCTCCAGGGCATCCTTGTACCTGCCGAGGGCGGCCAGTTTGACATAGCCCTGAACGGCAATGTGTGCAGGGCAGTTGACCTTGCAGGGAGCGGTGCCGGTGGGAACGATGTTGACCTTGCTGTCGCGGAAATTGGGATTCCACTTTTCTCTGCCCCATTCGTGGTCGTCGGGCAGGATGGTTTTTGGCTGTACGATGGGGGTTTTTGAGGCAATCTTCTGGCCCAGTTTGACGGCGTTGGCGGGGCAGTATTCCACGCACTGCCCACAGGCAACGCATTTTTCGGCGTCGATCTTCGCCACGAAGTTGGAGCGGGAACTATTGGGCGTGTTGAAGTACTGCGATGTGCGCAGGCCGAAGCAGGAACAGCGGCAGCAGTTACAAATGCCGAAAATCTTGTCCGGGCCGTCAACGTTGGTGATCTGGTGCACCAGGCCGTTGTCCTCCGCCTTCTTGAGAATCTCGAGACACTCGTCGTAGGTGATGCTGCGCGCCCGGCCGGTCTTCACGGAAAATTCGGCCATATCGCCCAAGGCGATGCACATGTCTTTTTCCAGATGGCCACAACCCTCACCCATCAGGCGGCGTGTGACACGGCAGGAGCAGCTGCCGACGGCAATCTTGTCATACTTTTTCAGCCAATGAGAGAGCTGTTCATAGGAAGCTGTCGTGGTCTCCGCGGGAATGGCTTGTTCAATGGGGATGACATGCATGCCCAGACCACCGCCACCCACGGGAATCATGGGGGTGACGCCTTTGAGAGGCTGCAGTGACAATCGCTCGAACGCGCGCGCGATCTGCGGGAACTTCTCCACCTGCTTGATATTCATGACCATAAATTCCATGATGCCCGGCACAAAGATGGGGAGCGTGTACTCCAGCTCGCCATGCTCCCGGGTGGCTTCCACAACACCGATGATTCCCAACTCTTCCAGGATCCGCGTCGTTTCATCAATCGACTTGCCGCTCTTTTGCGAAAGCTTTTCGGGTGAGATTGGAACACGGACATCCATATGCAGCGCCAAATCTGCCTGTTCATCCGTTACCACGCATTCGAGGGCATAGTATTCCGGGTCCTGTTCCGTAAACTGTTTTCTGGACATTGCGACCTTCTGCGCAAGCGCTACGATTTTTTGTCTCACTGCCATTGTTTTTTCCTCCTTGCTTCATTCCTGCGGGGTACTGACCTTTTCAGAATCTGAAATTCCATTATGGTCTTACCAACGCGTTTCAAGCGTAGAGCAAAAAATTTTCAAAGTCAACAATAACCTTGTGTAATAAGAATTATTATGATAAATAAATTTCATGGTCGTGGTCTGACCAATATACGGGAGGTGAAACATTATGCAATTTGGTGTGATCGTTGCTCCAACCATTCGGGATCTGTTTGTGGAAAAGATCGTGGCGATGATTCTTTCCGGGAAACTTTCCATGGGCGAACGCTTGCCATCGGAGCGGGAACTCGCCGAGGAGATGCGGGTCTCCAAAACAGTTATCCATGACGGCCTGAAGCATTTAGAACGTATGGGCTTTGTGAACGTAAACGGACGACAGGGCACGTTTGTGGCCAATTACGCGGAAAAGGGAACGTTTGAAACTCTGGCTACAATCCTCAAATTCCATGGGGGGCGGCTGGATCGCGAAACCACCCGATCGCTTTTGGAGATGCGCCTGGCCATTGAAGGACAGGCGGTTCGAATGTTTGCGAAAACCCATACAAAAGAGGACATCACGACGCTTCGGAGCATGATCGACGAGATCCGCCAATACGCATCGAAGCCCGAGCGCATGGACCGGAGCGAAATGGCACAAATGCTCTTTCGCTTCCATCGCTTCATCTGCCTGAAGAGCGGTAATACATTCTTTCCGGTGGTGATGAATGCTTTTCGGGATATCGGCATACTTCTCTGGGAAACATCCATTAAGATCCTGGGGGTCGAAAAAAGCATTGAATACTTAGAGCACTTTACTTCCCTGCTGGAAGAAGGCAAGGGTGAGGAAACCGTGCAGGCCCTTTCCGACATGTTCGACAAATGCCTGTCGCTTGCCTATCAATGATTTCCATGAACAGGAAAAAACGCAAAAGCGTGACAGATTCCCTTGATATTTTAATCAAAGTATCCGGTGACTTTGTTTGGCTCGTGATTTGAAAAACTTTTCCTCAAGAGTCCTTCAGCTCAAACTGGAAATAAAGATCTTCATCGCCCGATGCAATACTCCTGATCTTTTTTGCAACAGATTTCTTCCCGAAAACCTTCAGCGCCTGCTGAAAGTATCCCATAACAAGGTACTCGAAATAAATATATTTGACCGGAATCCCCGTGATTTTGATATGAACGGTCTTGTTTTCGAACCATGCGGTAACGGCACCTCCATCATAATAGGTTGACCAGAGTTTGGGCAGAGCGAATTCGACGAACTGTTTTATATCCTTGTTGATGAGATAGGCTTGATACACGCCTCCCGCCGACAGAGCGGCTTTCGCGCCTGACCGACCAAACGTTTGGTACTGCATTTTGTCGTTGTTGAAGAACTCCCTGCACATCTCGTCAAAAAAGACGATTAATTTTTCCACCGGGACAAGACTGATGGACATAATCATCTTGCTGAAATATTGATCCTTTTCTGCCAGCTTGGTTATAAAGGCATTCCAGCGGTCTTCACCAAAAAAATCAACAACAACGGTTTTGGATGTAACAAAAAAAGTGCCTTTTACGTTCATATCGAAACCTCCCCATCATAGTGTTGATCATTAGATTTTTGTAGATTTTACTACTTATCAATCAATAAATCAATTTCATAATCGGGATGCCCAGCAATCTTTCATCACGGGAAGAGAACCCTCCGCTTCGAGGGATCGGTGTTTCAGAAATAATTTTTACGGGCGAGGATTGTTTCGCATTCCGTCGCCAGATCGCTCAGCGATTCCAGCCCGTCCGCGTTTTCTGCTGCCATCAATAGATTCTCCAGACCGTTGGCGATGTGATGCAGAAAAGCCGGTTTGTGTTTTTTAAGCCCGAGAAATCCGTAAGCGCCGAGCGCCTGCAAAACCCTTTGAACGGATCCCATCCAGAAATTATTTACAAATTCATCGCGGCTGTAGGGAGGATTTATGAGTTCGTAGTAAAAATTGATCAGCTCGCTTCTTTCTCCATCTTCGAACATAACGTAAGGATCGCAGATCAGCGAACCGAGATCATAGAAAAGGCAACCCTGACGCATCCCCTGAAAATCAATCAAAACCGGCTGGCCGTTTTTGATCATAATGTTTTGTGATTGAAAATCGCGGTGAATCAGGGACGGTTCTATTTTTTGCAGTCGCTCGGATAGCGCGTCCAGTTCTTTATTCAACTTTGCGGCATCCGCAGACGAAAGTTTTATTTTGCAGACCTCCCAGACGAGATTTTCCAGAAAATAGTCGTGCTCCCATTTATAAAGCCGTGGGCCGTAACTTTCCGATAATTCTACATTCGCAGGAAGTGATTTCAGATCAAAAGAATGCAGCCGATAAATTTGCGTAAGTATCTGAAAATAATAATCGCGCCTTCCCTCCCAGGGTTCAAATCTGAGCGACCACAAATCAACCTCGCCTAAATCTTCAATCAGGATAAAATGTTTCGAGACATCCTGCGTAATAATTCGCGGCACATTAATCTTCAGCGAAGCAATGAAATTGTTGATGCCTGTCCAATGGGCATTTTCCGCCACTTCATCGCCGTAATGCATAAAAACAAAACTATCTCCATGAGGTAAAGACACTCTGAAGAATTCGCGGTCGGAACCACCCTTCTTGATCGGCTCAAGCTTGAAATCCGCCTTGCCCAGATGTTCAGTTAAAAATTTTTGAATTTCTTTTTGCATAACATTAATTCCAATTATGTCATTTCGAAGCGGAGCGAGAAATCTTAAATCATAAAATCAAGACTTCTCACATTCGTTCGAAGTGACACTTAATCAATCCCTGTTTTGACTAATCTATTATACTCATCTATGGTTCCCACATCATACCACGAACCATCGTCAATCACGGCAGCACCGACCGAACGTGGATTTTCTTTAATCATTTTCACCATTGGTAAAACGATGGATTCAATTTTGCCTGCTGTTAACCGTTTCAAGAAAGATTTTTCTACGATGTAGATTCCGGCGAAAAGACAATTCTTTACGCCCTGGTTTTTTAAAATATGCCGCATGTCGCAGACAAAACCACTCTCGTCAACATTGACATTGAGCAGCGGGCCTTTCGAGCGCAGAGCCAGCGTAACGGAGGTTTGTAAGTCGAAATGTTTTCTAATAAGCAGTTCAATCGGCATGTTGGTGATGATGTCGCCGTTGTAAACGATGATGCGTTCATCTTCGGTCATCAGGTCTTCAATGTTTTTGATGCCGCCGGCGGTGTCCAGTAAAACCGGCTCGTGGCGAAACGTTATCGGAATCCCTTGCCAGTTATTTTCCGGAAAAGCCTTTTGATATTCTTCGGCGCAGTGATGCGTATTGACAATAAACCGCTGAACGCCAACAGCACGCAGATGCGCCATCGCGTAATTGATAATCGGGCGTCCGCCGATTTCCAGAAGCGGTTTGGGCATGTTTTCCGTCAGCGGTCGGAGCCTCGTTCCCAGTCCCGCCCCTAGAATGAATGCTGTGTGGATTTGTTTGTTTTGCATGTCACTCTATCCTCTTGGCTCTTTCATAATTTTCTTCCCATACTCCGGATCAATCTTCACCAGCGCTGCAACGATGAAGCCGGGAATGGTCGTAATCAAAATCCAGATGAAGAAATTTTTATAGCCCAGCATGTCCTGAATCCAGCCGCTGCCCATCGCCGGAATCATCATGCCCAGCGCCATGATCCCCGTGCCTATCGCATAAAAGACGGTTTTGTATTCTCCCTGCGCCACCATGATCATATACATCGTGTAGGCCGTAAAGCCGAAACCATAACCGAATTTCTCCACGGCCACGGCGGAGCCAATCAGCCATAAATTCTGCGGCTGATAGTGAGAAAGATACACAAAAATCAAATCCGGAAAGTGCATGATAAAAACCATAGGCCACAGCCAGAATTTCAAACCGTTGCGGTAAACGAAATAGCCGCCCAGCAGACCGCCGAGCATCAGCGCGATGACACCGACGGTGCCATAGATGATACCGATGTCCGCGGTGGATAAGCCCAAGCCTCCTTTATCAAACCCGTCACGTAAAAACGGCACAACCATTTTAGTGAGCTGCGCCTCGGCAAATCGATAAAACAGAAAAAAGCAGATGATGACCAGAATATCCTTGCGCCGGAAAAACAAGGTAATAATGCGGAAATACTCCGCCAGAAAATTTTTCGATTTATCCCAGGGCGCGCTGACATCCTCGGCAGGCCTGGGCAGGGCAATAAAGTGATAAATAAAGAAAGCCAGAAAAACCGCTGCGACGACCATGAAGGATAATGACCACGCACTCGCCGCCGGATAGCCGTAATTCTGCAGCATACCGGCCAAAAACACCAATCCGCCTTCGGCCGCAATCGTGGCAAGGCGATAAAAAATAACGCGCACACCGACAAACGCCGCCTGCTGCGGGGTGTCAAGCCCCAGCATGTAGAAACCGTCGGCAGCAATATCATGCGTAGCGGAACTGAAGGCCATAATCCAGAAAACGGCCAGCGAGTAGCGCACAAAAGCAGTTGTAGGCAGGGTCAGTGCGACACAAGCGAACGACGCACCGATGGCCAGTTGCATCGTCAGTATCCAGAAACGCTTGGTGCGGAAAATATCGACAAACGGACTCCAGAGCGGTTTGATGACCCAGGGGAGATAAAGCCAACTGGTGTAAAAAGCGATCTGCGTATTGGAAAGCCCCATGTCCTTGTACAGCATGACGCTGACCGCCATGGCGATGGTATAGGGAATGCTTTCGGCTAAATAGAGCGAAGGCACCCATGTCCAGGGTTTCCAGCCTGCTTTATTGGCTGTTATGCTTTGTTTTTCGGACATAAGATACTCTTAATACAATTTTTGTATTTGCGCTCCGGTGAAGTAGTGACCCAGAATTTCTTCCGTTTTAAATCCCTTGCTCGCCATGACCGCCGCGCCGATCTGGCACAGACCAACGCCGTGCCCCCAACCACCGCCGATGAGGATAAAATTTTCCACCGATCCGTCAACAGCATTTGTCTTCTTGACAAAAAAAGCACTGCTTAACAGATGGCTTGGCGAAAGCCAGCGGCGAATGGCCAGTTCCTTGCCGACAATCATCGTTTTCTCTGAACCTTCAATTTTTAATTTAAAAATTCTTCCCGACGGGCCGCGCTCCAGCGGAATCAGATTTTTCAATTCCCCAAAATCGATGCCTGATTTTTTGCGGATTATTTCTTCCAGCTCTTTTCTTGAATATTCAACACGCCAGCGATAGAAATCCGGTGTTTCCTGATCGAAAGACGGCAGAATCTTTTTGAGCAATTCCTGATTGGTTGTATTGCAATAGGCCGGAGGCCTGCCGCTCAGCCATTTTCGGGCCTCTTCCTCACGGTGAACAGGCGGATGCTTTTCGGCATCATCGGTGATGCTTTGCAGATATCCCGGCTGGCTATCCTCCCACGCGGTTGCAAAAACTTCCGTCCGTCCGCCGCAGGATTTGTAATAGCGCGCATCACAGATGGCGCCATCATACGTTAAAAAATTCCCGCGCGTACTTTTGATGGCCTCGTGAACATTTTCAGAAATGATTCTCGTGATTCCCTGATAGCGCTGGCAGTGATCATCCGCACAGACATCGAATCCTTCATGGTCGTTGACGTCCTGCCAGACAACTATTTCATTTTCGGTTTTCACTTGCGCGGGTGGCAGTTGCGCATTCTTTTTGGCCAGCATACTCAAAAGCCAGCTGCGGGCGGTTATGGCCTGGGCTTTTAAAAATTCCAGCGGCGCTTCGGCGGACATCTCCGACGAGATGACGCTTTCCAGATAATCTTCGAGAGGAATTTTGTTGATCAGGTTAAACGAGGAATCGGCAACCGCCGACAAAAACAAACTGCCGCGAAACGACTGCTCCTGGGTTCGCTGCCAGTGAAAATCAATGCCGATCTTCACGTTGGAAACGGTAAAAAATGATTCTCTTTCCGGTTGGAGCAAAATGTCTTTTTGACGAATGATTTCTTGATTCGATGAATCCTTCAACACCACCTGTCCATGGTCGGCGCAAACAACATAGTCCCCTGCATACTCACCACCATCTTTCAGAAAAAAAACGCCGTTCAAAGCAATATGCGCCTTCTGGTCGTTTTGCAGCAGGGCCACTTGGATTAGGGGTTCACGGTTCATCATGATTGACATTAAAAATAAACGGGCCATAAGTCAAGGCGGGAAATGGGCAAAAAGCATTTTACCGCTTGTATAACAACATTGTATCGTGTATGAGATTCAGAAATTACTCATTGGATGGTTTATGGCGCACATCTGGCCAATTGGAGGAGGCAAGGGAGGATCGGGCAAAAGTTTTCTGGCCAGTTCCATGGGACGCCTTCTGGCAAAATCGGGTAAAAAAACACTGCTGATTGATTTGGATCTGGGCGCGGCCAATCTGCACACGATGGTGGACGTGCCGTATCCGGAAACATGTTTCTCCGACTTTATCTCCAAAAAAGTAGCCGATCTGGCTGAGGCTGTGCTGCCCACCCCGTTTCCCAATTTGTTTTTAATCAGCGGCGCTCATGACAGCCTGGACATCGCCAATCTCCCCTACGAAAAGAAAATCAAGACGCTCCGGGCCATCGCCAAATTAAATTATGATTACATTGTCCTCGATCTGGGCGCCGGAACCTCTTATAATACGCTGGACTTTTTTCTCGCCTCCCGCAACGGCATCTTTATTACCACGCCGGAACCGACGTCCATTGAAAATGTTTACCGGCTGATGCGCGCCATCTATCTGCGCCGGATTCGCCATTATTTTTCGACAAACGAGTTCAAGGCGCTGGAGAACAAGGTCAGGGAACATCTGGGTGATGCATCGTTCAACAAACCGGAAAATATCGTTTCCGTCATCAAAAAGGAGTTTCCGGAAAAATATGCGCTCATCAGAAAAGATTTCAATTCCTTCCGTTTCAAGCTGATTCTCAATCAAGTGCGCAAACAAGACAATATTAATCTGGGCGAACAGATCTGCAAAATCATAAAAAAACATCTGGGCATCAGCGTTGAATTTGCCGGCAACATCGCCTATGACGAACATGTGCACGACGCCATCTGCCAGCGCGTGTGCTTTCTGGATCGTTACCCTCACACCCGCGCGGCCAACGACCTGCGTGTGCTGAACAAAAAAATAGGCAGTGCCTTCGGCGAGCAGTTGACGCTGGACTATCTCTGAAAGTTTGAGGCCGCACACGATGGAAAAAGATTTTGACCAGATGAATTACTACGAGATGCTGGATATCCAGCCGGGCGCGACAACCGTGGAAATCCGCAGCGCCTACAATGCCGCCCTGCAAATGTATCAACCGGAT
Source organism: uncultured Smithella sp. (assembly GCA_964479225.1). Lineage (GTDB taxonomy): Bacteria > Desulfobacterota > Syntrophia > Syntrophales > Smithellaceae > Smithella. The sequence goes on along the minus strand of CAYZLL010000032.1, from coordinate 11,962 downwards.
TCCCTGGTCAGCTATTCTTTTTTCTCCAGAGACGAAAGAAAGAAAATACTGGCCCTGCTGGAGCAGGCTTATTCCACCCTGATCAACGAATCGCAAAAACTCAAGTACGACAACGAACTGAATCTGCCAAAACCTGCGGGAACCGCCGAAACGAGCGAAGCGGTCAAAAAGCCGGTTGATCTGTTCGACTTTAACCGTCAGGCGACAGGCTTTGCCCAGCGGAAGAATCACAACGCCGAATTAAAAGCAAAGATTGCTCAGAACCGGACTATCGCGGAAATTATCGCGCAGCCGGAAATTACCGGAAAGGATTTCAAGGCCATCAGAAATGAACTGGGCGTAACGATTGATGCCATCCACCAGGAAACAAAAATCCGCCTGGATTATTTACATGATCTGGAAGACGACAAAGTCGAAAAATTACCGGCGGCTGTTTTTCTCAAAGGGTTTGTCAAGGCTTACCTGAAAAGCCTGTGTATCGAACCGGCGGATGAAATCAGTACCCGTTACATGAACGGTTTGACGCGTAAAAATTAGCTTGACAGCGGCCGCCTTTGATGTTGATTATTCACGCACAATAAATCAAGAAAACATGGAAATCGGCAAGGAGTTTTTCTTATTCTCTGTTTTACAAAAAAGGCATCCCTGAATGCCGGAAATCAGATTATTTCCTGAGGAGTTAAAATGAAAAAGTATTTTTCATACCTGTTATTATTGAGTCTATCCATCCTGCTTTTATCCGCCTGTTCATCCGGCGACGGAGGTGTATCATCGGGCGACGACACAGCAACGCAACGTTATATAACTGATTTTATGATCCGGGCGGATGTTGGAAGCGAGCAGGTCACTCTGGAGTGGCTGGCAGATCCAGACGCCAAAACCTATAACATTTACTACATTGAAGATAAGGGTAACGTTTACGATTCATTAAACACACCGAAATACAAAACAATGAAAGCCGGCACAAAGATAGGAGGCCTTGTCAGCGCTCCATATACCGTGACCGGTTTGACGCAAGGCAAAGAATACTGGTTTTCCATTTCCGGCGTCAATCCTGCAGGTGAAAGCTATCTGGGAACACCGACACCTGCGACAACCGTCAACTCGGCTGCTTCCGTACCGCCCCCTGCCCCCGCAAATGTCCGCGCGTATTCAGGTAATGAACAAGTCACGATCAGATGGAAACCGGTTACGGCTTCGCCGGCCGTCACATCCTACAAAATATACTGCAATTGGCAGGAATGGCAGCAAGGCTCCTATGAATTTGGCATCGGGCAGGCCATTACCGTGAATGGTCAGTCCAGCAACGTGAAAGTTGTGGACTTGATTTCCTGGGAAGATGGTCAAGAAGATCGGCAGTCCATCGCCGGCACAACGTCCGCTCTGCAAAACGGCAGGACGTATTACTTCTATTTAACGGCCGTTACTTCCGCCGGTGAAAGCAGTCCTTCTTTTATCACTTTTTCAACTCCCGTCAGCAATCCGGCGCCCGCGGCCCCCACGAATTTCATCGCGACCAACTCGGCGCCGGGCCTGGAATCCGGTCAGATTTATCTGGACTGGACAGAAGTAGCCGGTGCCACTTACAACGTTTATTCAGGAACAGCGAAAAATATGGTCAAAAACACTAAATCCCTTATTGCGTCCGAAGGAACAGAAGCGGGATATCTGTTCAGCGGGCTGACTCCCGGAACAACCTACTATTTTGTTGTCACTGCCGTGAACGCCAATGGTGAAAGCGCGGAATCCTTTGAAGTCTCCATGACGCCCAAAGAGTAAAAAAAGAAAGATGACTTTCAACAAATCTACAAGGGGCCCCCAAAGCCCCTTTATTGCAACATCTGTCAATCCATGGCGCTGCCCATAACGTTATTGAATCAATCAAAAAATTATGTTAGAGAAATAAAAGTTTTGATTATCCGGGGTAAATAATGAGTGTTTTTGAATATATAGCGCTTGATTCCCGCGGACACCAGCGTAAGGGATTTATAGATGCTTCCGGTTTAGCCGCAGCGCGTCAGAAACTGCGCGACGAGAATGTCTATCCGATCGAAATCAATCAGGCGGATCACAAGAAAGAAACCGCCTTATCGGGCGCACTGCAGATTAACATTCTGGAAAGGGTATCCGCCGGCGAGGTTTCCGTTTTCACCCGACAACTCTCGACGCTGCTGGGCGCAGGGATGCCCCTGGTCCCTTCTCTGACCGTCCTGATGAAACAGGCGAAGAATCTGCTGTTAAAGAAATCCCTGGCTGATATTCGCGAGCAGGTCAACGAAGGCAAAAGCCTGACCGACAGTATGTCCGCATTCCCCCGGATTTTCCCTCCTTTTTACCTCAACATGATCCGGGCGGGAGAAGCGTCGGGAACGATCAATCTCGTGCTGGAACGTCTGGCCGATTTCAGCGAAAACCAGCAGGCACTGATGAACAAGATTCGTTCCGCGCTGGCCTATCCGATCATCATGTGCGTCATGGGAACAGCCGTCATTTTTCTGCTGATGGCTTTTGTCGTGCCGAAAATTACCGGTATTTTCGCCGACATGAATCAAACGCTGCCTTTGATAACGGTTATCCTGATCACCGTGAGCGATTATTTGAAGTCTTTCTGGTGGCTCATTCTGATGCTTATCTTTGCCGTTGTTGTCGGCGTCAAATACGCGATCTCGGGAACAGAAAAAGGCAGGCGCCTGTGGGACAGCGCCAAACTGAAACTACCGGTTTTTGGACAGGTTAACCGCAAGATCGCCATTTCCCGTTTCTGCCGGACACTGGCGACGCTTTTACAAAGCGGCGTTCCGCTGCTTGCGGCAATGGAAATCGTCCGGAACATTGTCAACAATATCATCATCGGCGATGCCATTCATCAGGCCGCGAAGGATCTGGAGGAAGGCAAAGGGCTTTCCGGTCCGCTGGCACAAAGCGGCCTGTTCCCGCCACTGGTGACGGAAATGATTGCCGTCGGCGAACAAAGCGGCACGCTGGAAAAAATGCTCAACCGTATCGCCATCGCTTACGAAAACGAATCTCAATCCGATATCATGATTATGACTTCGATTCTGGAGCCGGTTATGATACTGGTCATGGGTCTGGTAGTTGGATTCATTGTTGTTTCCATCCTGCTGCCGATATTTGAAATGAATCAACTGGTTAAATAAAAACATCAACAGGAGTTTTACATGAAACTTTTTAAAAAGGAAAAAATCAATCAGGCGGGATTCACACTCATCGAATTAATGGTCGTAATCATCATTCTGGGCGTTCTCGCCGGCATGATCATTCCCCGGGTCATGGGCAGGCCTGATGAAGCCCGGCAGGCCAAAGCCAAAATACAGATGGAAAGTTTCGACTCGGCATTAAAACTATACAAGCTGGATAACGGTCATTATCCCACGACCGAGCAGGGATTGAAAGCCCTGGTGGAAGCTCCAACAGTCGGCAATCTTCCCAAGACCTGGCGGCAGGGCGGCTATCTGGAAAAAGGCAAGGTACCCAAAGACCCGTGGGGTAACGATTTTGTTTATCTGAGCCCCGGAAGCCACGGCGATTATGATCTCATCTGCCTGGGCAAGGACGGTGAAGCCGGAGGGGAAGGTGTTGATGGGGATATCAACAACTGGGAGCTGGAATAATTTTGAAAAATAAGGGTTTCACGCTTGTTGAATTGCTGCTGGTCATCATTCTCATCGGCATTATTCTGGTCCTGGCGGTTCCCTCCCTCAGAGATACGCTCACCGGAAATGACCTCAAAAAATCAACACGCCTGCTGATCGGCCTGGAAAGAAAACTGCGCGCCGAAGCCGTTCGTGATCAGATCAACTACCTGCTGTGTTTTGATCTCCCCACGGCTTCCTACTGGGTGATCGCATCCGACATGACGTCGGAAAAACAAAGTGAAATGAAAAAACAAAAGAAACAACTGCCCGCCGGAGTAAAAATTCTGGACGTTGTGGATGATAAAGGGAAAAAAAGCTCTGATACGGAAGTGAGAATTAAATTCAGCAAAAATAACGCCTGTTCACCGACAGTCATCCATCTGGGTTCAGGCGAAGACAAAATGACCATGGTCATCAATCCTTTTCTGGGCGTTACCGACATTTACGACAAGTATATCGATATTGCAAAAATTGCCACGGAGCAGGATATGCCCGGATTCAGGAAAACATTATGAAGGTGAAAACCCCAAAAGGCTTTACCCTGATGGAAGTGATGCTGGCCATGGCGATCCTGGCTATCTCGCTGGTTGGTGTTTTTCAGTCGCAATCGCAAAGCATTTCCATGGCGACCGATTCCCGTTTCCTGACGACGGCCGCTCTGCTGGCGCAAAGCAAGATGGCCGAGGTGGAGGCGGGTACCGCGCTGGACATCGGGAAGCAGGACGGAGACTTTGGCGCCGACTATCCGGACTATTCATGGAATCTGCAGATTTCCGACACGCAACTGGCCAAGTTCAAAAAAATTGAAGTAACGGTACGCAACAGATTATTGCTCAAGCGGGGAACCTATCAACTTGTACTTTACAAGGCAGCGGGGTTGTAAGCTGTGCTGAACACCGTTGACAAAATTCATCGCCGGACCGGTTTCACGCTGGTTGAGGTGCTTGTCTCCATCTTCATTCTGAGCGTGGTGATGTCCACGGTTTATGTCGCATATAGCGGCACCCTGAAAGTGACCCGCCAGATGGAAGAAGAAGGCAACACGTATAAAATGGCGCGGCTAACCCTGGACCGGATCATCAGGGATTTATCCTCTCTGCAAACATCCGGCGGTTCTTTTTATTTCACCGCCGAGAAAGAAAAAGTTAAAAACAGGGAGTTTCATTCCCTGCATTTCTGGTCTGCCGCGCATCTGGCTTTCGGAGCAAACGAGGGCGAGTCAAGCCCCGCAACCATCAGCTATAAGATTCACGAAGACGGTAACGAAGGAAGTTTTTCACTGTGGAGAGCGGACGTTGCCGCCGCCAAACCCCGCGAGCAAGAAGAAAAGGCGGACGCATACATCATCTGTAAAAATATCGATACCTTTAAGCTGACTTTTTACGATGCAGAATCAAGAGAAACGGATGTGTGGGATTCATCAGCAACAGCAGGCAGCGCGGAACAACTGCCCCGGTCTGCAAAAATCGAGCTGGCCATTGTCAATGCCAATAACAAGGAAAAACCGTACAAATTCATGACGAGGATATTTCTCCCGTCTAAGAAAAAAACGCCATGAAAATAAAGATTAACAACAATCGAGGCGTGGCTCTGGTCACCGTCATCCTGATCGTGGCGATTCTGGTTGGCCTCGTCATTGAATTAAACCGGTCTTCCCGAGCCGATATTTACGATGCGGCCAATTTGAGCGACGGCATCAAATTAACCTATATTGCCAAATCCGGCTTTTACGCCGCATCCTCCCTGATTGCCAATTCCAACATTGATTTCAGCACGCTTCGCGACGACTGGGCCCAGGCGTCAACGTTATCCCTGCAATCAGCAAGCTTTTTCTCCGACGGATATTTCACGGTCGTCATTGAAGACGAAACCGGTAAAATTCCCGTTAATAAACTGACTAATGGCAGTGAATACAATCAGGACATCCGGGATATGCTGACCCGGCTGCTGCGCCAGCCCGAATTTAAACTGGACGACAAAAAAGTTGATGAAATTGTTGATTCTATTAAAGACTGGATTGATGCCGACGATCAGATAAGCGGCAGCGGGGCGGAAAACTCTTATTACGCGTCTCTGGATACCCCTTATGAAACCAAGAATGCTCCAATTGATTGCATTGAAGAATTGCTTATGGTAAGGGGTGTCACCGCGGAACTTTTTTACGGGACAGCAGAAAAGGCGGGACTGGCCGGTTTTATAACCGCGGACAGCGACGGATTGATCAATATCAATACAGCGCCGAAAATGGTTTTACGCGCTCTGGCGGAAGAAATTGACACCGACCGGGCGGACAGCATGGATGAATACCGTAAAAAAGAAGGGAATGACTTATCCGACGTCAGCTGGTATAAACGGGTTTCGGGCCTGGAAAGCCTGCAGCTAAAACAGGAATTAATGACGGTAAAAAGCAATTATTTTAAAATTATTTCTTCCGGAAAGATGAAAAATATGAGCCGAAGCATCAGCGGCGTGGTCCATAAAAACGGGCCGCAGGTTCAGACAATCAGATGGAGGCAGGATTGATGGCCCAGGCATTCTTAGGGCTGGACATCAGCGCCCGGACAATCAAGGCGGTTTTATTCACCAGAAAAGGTCTGGCCGGCGGACACATCCTGGACGCTCGCATTCTGGATATTGATGAATGCGGCGGTCTCGACGAAGCGCTCAAAAAACTCGCCGAAAATAAAAAGTTTACGGAGGCTTCCTGCTGTCTTGCCCTGCCCCCGGCGGATGTCATGTTCCGGCAGGTCAATCTCCCCTTCCGCGATGACAACCGCATCCGGAAAACACTGGCTTTTGAACTGGAACCTCTGCTTCCTGTGTCCATCGATGATGTGGTCACCGACTATGTGATTGTTCCCCATGACGGTCTGCTGGTTGCGGCACTGACGAAAGACAGTATTGCCGAATGGATAAAAAAAGTGGAAGCCGGTCTGGGCAAAGTATCGATCATTGACGTTTCCATTGCCGCGCTGGCGGCGCAGATACCGGCTGAAAATTTCTCAGGCGGCAGCGGCGTGGTTCTGGATATCGGCGCCAGATCAACCGCGGTGGCTTTTTATGAAGAAGGGTCGCTCGTGCAGATCCGTTCGCTGGCGTTTGGCGGAGCTTCGATAACAGAAGCACTGTCGCAGGATTTATCCATCTCCACAGCCCAGGCCGAACAGAAAAAAATGAGCGGCGACATTCCTGCCGGCTGCCCGGGTACGGAGAATGTGTGCCGTCATTTCTGCGCCGAGCTGCAAAACACGATCGAGTTTATGAAGCTCAACGGCGCCTTGCGCAACCCTCCCATGCATCTTCTGGTCACCGGCGGCGCCTCCCTGTTTGTTCCGCTGCAGCAAGAACTGGAAAAATCTCTTGCGCTGACGCCGGAAACACTTGATCTTCTTCGTCTGAAGCGACTGGACCTTGCAGAAGGCGTCCGGCTGCAGCCGCAGGTCATGAACACGGCGATTGCCGCAGCCCTGAGGTTTTCCGCAGGACGCAAATCGTACAATTTACAGCAGGGAGAACTCGAGAAAAAAAATGCCCGACGCAATTTCGGGGGACAATTCAAATGGGCCGCCATCATTGCCGGAATCATCCTGCTGCTGGCCGCAACCAACCAGGCCCTTGATTACACGTTAAAGACTCAGCGTCTGGACAGCCTGAAAAAGCAAATTGCCCTGATTTTCAAAAAAGATTTTCCCGACGCATCGAACATGATCGATCCGGTGCAGCAGTTGAAGACAAAACTGGAAGAAAACAAGAAGAGCTTCGGGTCGTACAAAGGTTCATCCGAGACAACCGTGCTCAATATTTTAAAGGACGTGTCCGGTCTGATTGCTGCTTCGATGGACATTGTTATTTACAATTTCAGTTACGAAAACGGTGTCATTAACATGCAAGGCGAAGCCAAAAATGTGGATGAGATCTCCGCCGTGAAAAACGAACTGATGAAATCCAGGTATTTCAAAGAAGTGACCATGGGCTCGACGAGCCTGGCCAAAGACGGCGGTAAAGTTAATTTTGATTTAAGGATTAATGTTAAATGATCAAGGCTTTGTGGGACAAACTTGATGAAAAACAGCGTTATCTGCTTGTCGGCGCGGGAGCGATTATCCTGGTTGCCCTGATTCTGGAACTGGCGGTATTCCCCTTCTGGGAAGCCCGGACCAAACTGTCCAAATCCATCCAGACCAGTCAGAAGAAATTAAGCGAAATGAGAATGCTGGATGCCGACTTTACCGGTCAGGAAGTCGCCATCATGAAACTCAAGCAAGCCATGGCCGCGCGCGGCGCCGGTTTCACCTTATTTTCTTTTCTGGAAAAAAAGGCCACGCTGGCCAACGTCCGGGGCAGAATCAAACAGATGAATTCCGCCAAAGGCATACAAACGGCGGCCATGGAAGAATCCCTGATTGACATGAAACTTGAAAAAATCACCGTGAAACAACTGACCGACTTTTTATACAACGTCGAATCACCGGCAGATCTGGTCACCATAAAAAAAATAAGTATTACCAAAATGAAGGAAAGCCCTGAATACTTAAACGCTCAGTTACAAATCTCCACTTTTCAGGCACTGAATAAGTAGGATTAAGGAAACCAAGCGGAATGAACATACTGAAAAAAGACATTTTATGGTTCGTGATCTACGGAATATTGATCACCGGGGTATTTTTGTATGTACTTTTTCCCGTGGATCTGGTCAAAAGCAAACTGGAGCAAGCCTTCGCCGCGTATGATTACATTCTGAAAACCGAATCGGTCAAACCATCCCTGCCCCTGGGATTAAAATTCAAAGACATCAGCGTCAGATCCGCTTCCGCGGACAGCATCCCCTTCCAGGGAAAACTGCTGGATTTGCAGTTCAATCCCCTGAGTCTTTTTCAGAAAAACAAATCTTTCGGTTTCAGCGGTTCGGCTTATGGCGGAAGCTTTAAAGGCCGCGTGGGCGTCGCTTCATTTTCCAAATTTTACCCCTTCCAGGAAGGCACTTTAAATCTCCAGGACATTGATCTGGGCAAGTATGCTTTTCTGAAAACCCTGATGGAAAAAGAGATTTCCGGAAAGGCAACCGGTGATTTGATGTACGCTGCCGCGGACAAAAAAGGCAAAGCTTCGGGGTCGGTCACCCTTGTTCTCCGCAAAGGATCGTATCCTTTAATGGAACCGCTATTAGGAATGAACCGGGTCGATTTTGACATCGTGGAAATTAAGGCCAGACTCACCGATAAAAGCATCATCCTGGAGAAATTTTCAGTGTCCGGCCCTCAATTAAAATATTCCCTGAGCGGAGACATCGCCCTGGCCGACATTTTCAAGGAAAGCGGGCTTAATTTAAAAGGCGATCTGGAATTACTGGGACAAAACAAAGCCAAAATGAAAGTTACCGTCGTCGGGACGATGAAAAATCCGGAGTTACGGTACATATAAACGGACGAAAGCATGTGGGATAAAATAACACAATTGATCAAAGAATTGCCAGACAGGCTGCGCAATGCCCGTTCCTTTTCCGCCACCGACATGACCGCCCTGCGACCGCTGTTCATTCTGGTCGCCATCACCCTGCTGTCATACCTGACTGTTGATCTTTTCTACAAACTCATCAGTTTTCCGCTGACAAAAGAAACCGGGATCGTCCAAAACCGCGCCGCATCACCCGTGTTAACGGAAAGCAGAAAAACGGGTTCCCTTGAAGATTATGGATTAATTGTCGAACGCAACCTTTTTCAATCCACGCTGAAGCCCGTCCAGGATAAAGAAACGGAAGGAGGTCCTTTCGGCCCGGAGCAGAAAACCGTCAACGTTGAGCTGAAAGGAACGGTCGCCTGCAATGATACTTTCGGTTTTATTTTCGTCGAAGAACAAGGCAGCAAGAAACAGAAATTATACAAGCTCGGAGACAAGATCGGTTCAGCAAAACTGGTCGGCATTACCCGCAATACAGCCGTATTAAGAAGCGGCGGGGGGGACATTACATTGAAGGTCAAGGCCACCATTGAAGGCAATCTGCTTCCCGAATCGTCGGCCAGAAATATGAAATTGAGCAGAGACAGCGTAAACCGGAATCTGGCGAATCTCAACGACATCATGAAGCAGGCCATCGTGCGACCCTTTATGAACAAAGGCGTCCAGGAGGGCTTCATCATTTCCAATATTGTTCCGGACAGCCTTTACGAAAAGATGGGACTGAAAAACGGCGATATTGTCATCGACATCAACAAAGCCAAACTCAAAGGCGCCAGCGATCTGCTGCAGGCAGTCAACCTGATGCAGTCCGGAGCAAACATCTCTATCAATATCAAAAGAGCGGGAAAGCAGGAAACCATTAATTATACTTTTGAATGAGTTCAGGAAAAATATTCATATGTATGCCGCTTATTTTGGTTTAAAAGAAAATCCTTTCCGCCTGTCTCCGGACGCGCGCTACCTGTATTTAAGCGAGCAGCATCGCGACGCACTGAACTGCCTGCTGTACGGCATCAAAGAAAAAAAGGGATTTGTGCTACTCTCCGGTGACATCGGTATGGGCAAAACCACCATCTGCCGCAGTCTGCTGGGCTCGCTGGATCCTTCGGTGGAAACGGCCCTGATCTTCAACACGGCGATCTCCGACATGGATTTGCTGGAAACGGTGCTGGGGGAATACGGCTTGAACCTCCAGGGGGAATCAAAAACAAAAAAACATTACATCGATATGCTGAATCATTTTTTACTGAAGAATTTTGCCGCCGGAAAAACTGCGGTGCTTTTGATTGATGAAGCGCAGAATCTTTCCCATGAAGCCCTGGAGCAGATCAGAATGCTTTCCAATCTGGAAACGGAAACGGATAAACTCCTGCAGATCATTTTAATCGGCCAGCCGGAAATCAACAATCACCTGCTGCTTCCGGCCCTGCGGCAGCTCAATGAAAGAATTACCGTCCGTTATCACCTGAAGCCGTTGTCCCCGCCGGAAGTGCGCGACTATATCCGGCATCGTTTGACGATCGCCAATGGTCCGGGGCCGATTCAATTTACCCGGGGCGCTTTGGGCCTCATTTACAGCTTTTCAGAAGGCATTCCGCGGCGCATCAACGCGCTGTGCGATCGCGCGTTACTGATTGCCTACACAAAAAATATTGCGAAAATAGACCGCAAAATTATCCGGCTCGCGGCGCACGACATCGGCGCCGATTATTTTCAGAAAACCATGAGCCTCGGCAGGAAAATACTGGCACGTCTCACAACCTGAACGTCCACTTATATTTTCATGGAAGGAAGACCATGAGCTACATCAACAACGCATTACGCAAAGTTCAAAAAGACAAGGATGCACGCTATACGGGATATGAACATATTGTCTGTGCTCCCGGCAACGGGCCGTCGCAGCAGCGTCGCAACTTTATGCTCGCGGGAGCTGCTTTGTTTTTTGTATTTGCGGCGGGCCTGATGGTTTTTCTGTATTTTTCATCCGGCCAAAAAGAATCTCTTCAGGCAGCCCGCATTGCGGCGCTGCGCGATCCGGCCATTGTGGCCCGGACACAACCGGCCCCCGGCCCGTCACCGGCACTCAATCCCCCCGTGTCCATCCCGCACGTCGCAACCGGGCAACCGGTTGAAAAATCTCCGGCTGTAGAAAAGAACATTGCCAAAACAGAAACCGTCACCACCGAAGAAGCCGGGATAAATAAAATTAAAAAGGAATCCCCAAAAAAAACTGAACCGGCGGCACCGGTAACTACGCCACGAACAGACGTTGTGGAAAAAATCCCGAAGCAGGATAAAAATGCCGATGTCCGGGCCCTGTACGCACAGGCCCTGAAAAAGCATCAGGCCGGAGATTTACGGGAAGCCAAGGAGTTGTACAAAAAGGTTATCAAAATGGATCCGCATAATGTTCAGGCGCTCAATAATCTTGGCGTGGTTTATATGAAGCAGAAAGTTTACAAATGGGCAGAGGTCCGTCTCAATGATGCGCTGAAGATCAAGCCCGATTATGCCGACGCGCATTACAACCTGGCCTGTGTTTACGCGAAAACGAACGACACCCGAAGCAGTCTCCACCGCCTGAAGGATGCCGTTGAACTGAATCCGGAAGTCAAAAACTGGGTTAAAACAGACAGGGATCTGGACAGTGTATCGGCACTTCCGGAATACCAAAAACTCATGGAGAAGCCATAGACTTGTGATGAAGAAAGTTAAACAAAAAGAGAGAAGCGGGGCGGGGCTCCTGATGATCATCCTGCTGCTGTTCGTAATATTGGTTGTTCCGGGCCAGGCAGCAAGGATCTCGGGGATGGACGAGAGCAATAATCCCGTGTTTGTGGAAGACGACG
>CAYZLL010000031.1:18600-20476 GCA_964479225.1 uncultured Smithella sp. | reverse complement strand
TGCGTATGAACGCGTCCCAATGCGGGCTGATCATCCGAGAGGTCGGTATTTTTGCCGAGCTTAACGACTGCGTCAACTGCGAAGTCCGCTTCAAACCGCTGGTTATACATGGTGGCCTGTATCGCGTACGACTTTTTATTGGGATCCATGGTTCGGAAGACTTCAGTGGTCATGTACCCGGAACGCCGGACTTCTCCACCTGTTAAATAGGCATCCGTGTATCCGATGTAGCCCGGTTGATTGTATTCACCAAAGCCCACATTCTTTTGGGAAGACGTGTCAAAGTAACCGTCGGCGTTGCCATTGTGCGCGTCAGGATAGCGGTGATCAGAATCCCAGTAATTCCAGCCATCGGTGGATACAGATCTTAATTTTTTACTTTTAACAAAAAAAGTATCCGTGAAATCAGTTGTGATAGCACCTATCTGTGCCGATATGGCTTCCAATTCGCTGTCGGCGATAACCTGTTTTGCGGAAGCAAGAGTCGGCATAACGAACAATGCGGCGATGATTACTACTGTGAAAATCTTTTTCATGTTTGTTCTCCTTTGGTTCATATTTTTATTTTTTTTAATTATTCTTCATTTTTCATTCAAAAGCCTAAATTCAGGCAACAAAAAATCCTTTTAAAATTTTATCACAAAAATAGGGCAAAGTAAACATTTATTATTTATTTTTTTTCACCTATTTTACCTAACTACACTTATGCACATTTAGTATATATTAGTGCCATGTCGATGTAAAGTTTTTTAGGACTTTTTTTAAAAAATTAAAATTGAATAATTATTAATTATTACGATTATTTCGCCATAGTCCTGAATGATTTTTATTGAAGCAATGATATGCCTCTCTTTTACTCGAAGAATCTTAGCTATTATATTCATAATATCAAATAGTTACGGTTGGTAAAATTTTGATTATGAGGGAATCTGAAATGTTGTGCATAAATGAAGTCATTTTTTTGCCAAAATAATCTTTTATTTTGAATGATTTTTGGAATGATTTTTAATGGAAAAATTGGTCTTGCTTGGGACGATTTTCCGGTCAAGAAATATTTGACATGATGAAAAAAATCAGGTTTGATCCCATATCTTTTTTTAGGTAGCGAAAATGAGACAAGATCACGGAATTTTTTCCAGGTGAGACTAACTCCTGCGGGCAAATTTTCCAGTTTTTACATAAAGAAATTTGTTTACATTTGAAGAGATGTAAAATAATAATCGATAATCAAGGAGGTCGACCTTGCTGATTGAAATGAAAATTTCAGGATTAACGATTGATCCTATTACGAATACGCCAATCGTTATATTGAAAGATTTGACTAACAATAAAGCCATTCCGATCTGGATAGGTTTGTTTGAGGCGAGCGCTATTGCCACGGAACTGGAGAATATTGTTTTCCCGCGGCCGATGACCCATGATTTATTTACTGAATTTCTAAAGTCTTTTGATGTGACGGTGAGCAGAATTGAAATTATTGATATTCGCAACAACACTTTTTTTGCAAATATATTTTTAATCCAGAATGGACAGGATTTTGTCATTGATGCGCGTCCCAGTGACGCTCTGGCCATAGCCTTAAGAATGCATGCACCGATATTTGTTGATGAGAATGTCATCGAAAAGTCGCGCACGATTGATTTTGGAATCAAGCTTAATGATCTGGATAAGTTGAAAGGGGAAAAGATCAAGGAATTTCTGGAAAATCTCTCAGCGGAAGATTTCGGCAAATATAAAATGTAATGAGACAAGCTGAGAGCGAACGAAGTGAAGCTCGAAGCGTAAGTCGAATTATCCCCTGAGCGAAGCGAATGGGGATTGGAGACAAGCTGAGAGCGAACGAAGTGAAGCTCGAAGCGTAAGTCGAATTATCCCC
>CAYZLL010000031.1:0-18500 GCA_964479225.1 uncultured Smithella sp. | reverse complement strand
AGCGTAAGTCGAATTATCCCCTGAGCGAAGCGAATGGGGATTGGAGACAAGCTGAAAAAGAGCGCAGCGGGATATTTGTCATGTTTGACCAATAGCTGGTATAGACATTATGGGAAGTATCATTCATGATTTTCAAATTTATCTGGAAGTTGAAAAAAATGTTTCCAGAAATACCGAAACAGCGTATGTTGCAGATCTTAAAGAATTTGCCGAATTTCTGATCGATAAGCAATTAATCCATCATCAGGAAGAAATAATAAATATCGAACCGGAGATGATCAGGCAATACCTGGGTCGCCTTTATTTTCAAAAGGTTAAAAAGGTTACGGTTAATCGTAAGGTATCTTCATTGAGAGCATTTTATAAATATGTTTTACGAACGGGAAAGATTGGCAAGAATCCCGCCGAAACGGTGCAGACACTTAAAACGGAAAAGTATATGCCTAACTTTCTTTCCGTTGATGAGATGCTGGAGATTTTAAAGGTGCCGCAGAATCATTCAATTCTTGATTTGCGAAATGGCGCCGTCATGGAAATGTTTTACTCGTGCGGGTTACGACTCAGCGAGCTGGTTGGACTCGATGTATTGGACATTGATTTTAATCAAAAGTTGGTGAAGGTGAGAGGAAAGGGCAGAAAGGAAAGAATTGTGCCGGTGGGTGAACCGGCGTTGAAATCCGTTCGGCAATATCTGGATGCGATTGACGCGATACAAACAAGTCGGGAAAAAGAGGTTTTCAAAAGGCCTTTGTTTTTGAATGCCCGCGGCGAAAGAATAACGACAAGAAGCATTGCGCGAATCGTTGATCAGTTAACGATGAAAAGCGGTATTGGACGGAAAATAAGTCCGCACGCCTTGAGACACAGCTTTGCCACGCATCTTTTGAATGCCGGGGCTGATTTACGTTCGATTCAGGAATTGCTGGGGCACGAGAGTCTTTCGACGACGCAGAAATATACAGCGGTGGACATTAACCGATTGATGGAAGTTTATGATAAAGCTCATCCGCGAACACAAAAAAAATCATAATTTTATAAACCTGTTTTTATTTTGAGGAAACACAATGAAGATCAGAGGGACAACAATATTAGCCGTTAAACGTAACGGTCAGATCACGGTTGCCGGTGATGGCCAGGTAACGTTGGACACGACCATCTTGAAGCACGGGGCGCGCAAAGTTCGCCGTCTTTATAACAATGAAGTTATCGTGGGTTTCGCCGGTGCTACAGCGGACGCCTTTACCCTTTTTGACCGGTTTGATCAGAAATTGGAGCAGTACAATGGAAATTTATTGAGAGCCGCAGTGGAGCTGACGAAAGACTGGCGAACGGACCGTGTTTTAAGGCATCTCGAAGCCCTGATGATTGCCGTTAACAAAGATAACTCGCTGATCATCTCGGGAAACGGCGATGTCATTGAAGCCGATGATGATGTGATGGCCATCGGCTCCGGAGGTCCTTTCGCTCTGGCAGCGGCGCGGGCGTTTTTACGTCATTCCGATTTGTCAGCGACGGAAATTGCCAAAGAAGCCATGAAAATAGCATCCGAAATTTGTATTTACACGAACGATCGCATTACGATTGAAGAACTGGATATTCAAAGTGAAGAAACAGATAAAAAAAGTAAGGATAAGAGGAAAAAGTAAAATATGTCAAATCAAGGGTTGAAACCCCGGGAAATAGTCGAGAAGCTCAATCACCATATCATCGGCCAGTTGGAAGCGAAGAGGGCGGTGGCGATCGCTTTGCGTAACAGGTGGCGCAGGCAAAATGTTACGCAAGAATTGGCGGATGAAATTTCACCGAAAAATATTATTATGATCGGGCCGACCGGCGTTGGCAAAACGGAAATTGCCCGCCGTTTGGCAAAACTGGATAATTCACCTTTTTTAAAAATTGAAGCGTCGAAATTTACAGAAGTCGGCTATGTCGGCCGGGATGTCGAATCTATGGTGAGGGATCTGGTCGAACTTTCCATCAACATGGTGAAGGCTGAGGAACAGGAAATCGTCCAGGCGAAAGCGGCGGAAATTGCCGAAGAAAGACTACTTGATCTTTTACTGCCTCCCCGTTCGGCAGAAAAAAATGTGGGAGATATCCTCACCGATCATCAACAGGAAGAACAGGAGTTACCCATCGATTCCGATGATGAACAGCTCAAGAAGAATGATTCGTCCAGAGAAAAAATGCGTCGCTGGCTGAATGAGGGAAAGTTCGACGAGAAAATGGTGGAGCTGGAAGTTTCGGAAAACAGAAGCGGACCAATGATTGAAATATTTTCCGCTGCCGGGATGGAAGACATGGGACTCAATCTGAAAGATATGCTCGGTAATATGATGCCGCAGAAGAAAAAAAGAAGAAATGTCAAGGTACCGGAAGCCCTGGAAATTCTGGAAGCGGAAGAAGCTCAAAAATTGATTGATATGGAAAAAGTCACCAGAACGGCACTGGACAGGGTTGAACAATCGGGCATCATTTTTCTCGATGAAATTGATAAAATTGTCGGCGGTGATTCCCAGCACGGTCCGGATGTCTCCAGAGAAGGCGTGCAGAGAGATTTGCTGCCGATTGTGGAAGGTTCCAACGTCAATACGCGTTACGGTATGGTGAGGACGGATCATATTCTGTTTATCGCCGCCGGCGCTTTTTCCGGAACCAAGCCGTCTGATCTGATTCCGGAGCTTCAGGGACGTTTTCCGATTCGCGTGGAGCTTGACTCGCTGGGCAAAGAAGAGTTTATCCGGATTCTCACGGAGCCGAATAACGCTCTGGTTAAGCAATATACGGAAATGATGGCAACGGAAGGATTGAAGTTAACCTTTACCGAAGAAGCCATAGCCACCATTGCAGAAATGGCAACCCTGGTCAATGAAAGTACTGAAAACATCGGGGCGCGCAGACTTTACACGATTATGGAAAAATTATTGGATGACATTTCTTTTGATGCTCCGGATATGAAGAAGAAAGAAATAGTGATCGACGCGCAGCAGGTGGAGGAAAAATTGAACGGCATCATCGAGGATCAGGATTTAAGCCGTTACATTTTATAACGGAGACAGGAAAATGGAAAATATTGCTAATTCAATTGAGCGGGCAGACATCCTGCTGGAAACGCTTCCGTACATCAGGCGTTTTTATAACAAGACCATTGTTATCAAATACGGCGGTCATGCCATGATCGACGACGAGTTGAAGAACAAATTCGCTCAGGACGTGGTGATGATGAAGTATATCGGCCTCAATCCCGTGGTCGTTCATGGCGGCGGTCCGCAGATTGGACAACTTTTGAAAAAGTTCGGCAAGGAATCGAAATTCATCCAAGGTATGCGGGTGACCGATGCAGAAACCATGAATATCGTGGAAATGGTTCTGGTCGGTATGGTCAACAAAGAAATAGTCGGTCTGATTAACCGGCATGGCGGCAATGCCGTGGGGCTGAGCGGCAAAGACGGCAATCTGATTAACGCGGAAAAATATTTTTTGAATGAGGAAAAGGCGAAACATACGCCGCCGGAAATTATTGACATCGGCCTGGTAGGCAAGGTCAAGAACATCAATTCGCAATTGATTATATCTTTGGCGCAAAACAACTTCATTCCTGTTATCGCGCCGACGGGCATTGGTGACAATGGTGAAACATATAATATCAATGCCGATGTGGTGGCGGGTGAAATCGCCGCTGCCCTGCAGGCGGAAAAACTTTTACTGTTAACCGATGTGCCGGGTGTCCTGGGAAAAGATAAACAACTGATTCATACCATGACGAACAATGAGGCACTGGTTTTAATTGATAACGGAACTGTGGAAGGCGGAATGTTTCCGAAAATCAAGTGTTGTCTGAAGGCTCTCAAAGGCGGGGTGAAGAAAGCGCACATCATTGACGGCAGATTAAAACATGCCATTTTGTTGGAGATGTTTACGGATAAAGGAATAGGTACGGAAATCGTTTTATAGCACACTAAAGAAGAGGAAATATAAAAGCATGAACGAAAAAGAAACAATGGCTTTAGCCCATGAAAATATTATGAATACCTACAGGCGTTTCCCTGTGGTTCTGGTCAAAGGATCCGGCGCCAGGTTGTGGGATATCAACGGGAAAGAATATCTCGATTTTGTGGCGGGCATCGCTGTCTGTGCACTGGGGCATTCTCATCCGCAGGTTATTCATGCGGTGAAAGAACAACTGGACAAGTTAACGCACGTTTCCAATTTGTATTATACCGAACCGCAGTCTCAGTTGGCGAAACAGCTGGTGGATCATTCTTTCGCGGACAAGGTTTTCTTTTGCAACAGCGGCGCGGAAGCCAATGAAGCGGCCATCAAACTGGCGCGAAAGTATGCTCATGAAAACATGGGTCCGGATAAATTTGAACTCATCACCATGAAGGATTCTTTCCATGGGCGAACCATGGCAACCATTACGGCCACCGGCCAGGAAAAATTTCAATTTGGTTTCACACCCCTGCTGGCGGGTTTTCAGTACGTGCCTTTCAATGATTTGAAAGCTTTGGAAGCGGCCATCAATGAAAAGACTTGCGGGGTCATGCTGGAACCGATTCAGGGAGAAGGCGGCGTTAATATTCCGGATGATCATTATCTGGCTTCTGTGCGGGAAATCTGCGACCGGCACGGGATTTTATTGATTGTGGATGAAGTGCAAACCGGCATGGGACGGACCGGCAAACTTTTTGCCTACGAATATTCCGGCATCCAGCCGGATATCATGACGCTGGCCAAAGCATTGGGCAATGGTCTGCCTGTCGGGGCGATGTTGGCCACCGATAAAATAGCCAAGGCGTTTGTTCCCGGTAATCATGCCTCCACGTTCGGAGGTAATCCTTTGGCTATGGCCGCAGCCAATGCGGTTATGAAAACTATTTTAAGCGAAGACATACTGGCTCATTGCCTGAAAACAGGAAATTATCTCTTATCAGCATTAAAAAAGCTGCAGCAAAAACATAAAATCATCAGCAAAGTCCGGGGAAGAGGGCTGATGCTGGCAGCGGAGCTTGATATTGAAGCGGGCGATATCATCCGTGAATGTCTGCAGAAAGGATTGCTGATCAATTCTACCGGAGGGAAAACAATTCGGTTTGTACCGCCTTTGATAATTACAACACAGGACGTCGATCAAGCCATGCAAATTCTTGATGAGGTCATGGAGGGTAAATGAAAAAAGATTTGCTAAATATTTCCGATCTGGAATCGGGTGATTTTGAAAACATTTGGAAAAAAGCAAAAAAGCTTAAGAAACTTTTAAAAGAAGGCAAGTCTCACGGTTCCCTGAAAGGGAAAACGCTGGGAATGATTTTTGATAAATCTTCCACCCGGACGAGAATATCCTTTGAAGTCGGTATGTATCAACTGGGAGGAATCGCTTTATTTCTGACGTCACGTGACACACAGATCGGTCGGGGTGAAATCATTGCCGATTCGGCGAAGATGATGTCCCGTTATCTCAATGGCATTATGATCAGAACATTTACCCAGCAAAGTGTGGAAGATTTTGCACGATTCGCATCCATTCCGGTCATTAACGGACTGACTGATCTGTTGCATCCCTGTCAGATTCTGAGCGATTTATTTACAATCAGGGAAAAAAAGGGTTCTTACAACAAATTAAAAATAGCCTATATCGGTGACGGCAACAACATAGCCAATTCCTGGATTGAAGCCGCGGCCAAACTACCGATTCAGGTCGCTCTGGCCTGTCCGGCAGGTTACGATCCGGACAAGAAAATAATGGAGGAAGGGCAAAAAGAAGCGCGGGAAGGCATTATCCTGGTGCGGGATCCTCTGAAAGCGGCCAAAGACGCCGATATCCTTTACACGGATGTCTGGGCAAGTATGGGTCAGGAATCGGAGCATGAAAAAAGGAAGAAAATTTTCAAGGATTATCAAATCAACAAAAAAATGTTGAAGGTGGCAAAAAAAGACGCCATGGTCATGCATTGCCTACCGGCGCACCGTGGAGAAGAAATTGCTGCCGACGTTATTGACGGTCCGCAGTCGATCGTGATTGATCAGGCGGAAAATCGTCTGCATGTGCAGAAAGCCATATTGGAAATATTATTATAGGAGGAACGAAAATTGTCACGAGAAATTAAAAAAGTTGTTTTAGCCTATTCCGGCGGACTGGATACATCGGTGATTGTCCGCTGGTTGATTGAGACTTACAAATGCGAAGTGATCTGCTATGCCGCGGATGTAGGGCAGAAAGAAGAGTTAGCCGGTTTAAAGGAAAAAGCGATTAATACCGGAGCCAGTAAAATATATATTGACGATTTAAGAGAAGAATTCGCCCGGGATTTTGTGTTCCCGGCACTGCGCGCCAATGCGATTTACGAAGGAACTTATCTTTTAGGCACTTCTCTGGCCAGGCCCCTGATCGCCAAAAGACAGATCGAGATCGCCAAAAAGGAAAAAGCCGATGCCGTGTCCCATGGCGCGACCGGCAAGGGGAATGATCAGGTGAGGTTTGAATTGACCTACTACGCTTTAAATCCGTCCATTAAAATCATTGCGGCCTGGAAGGATGATAACTGGATATTTGATTCCCGCGATTCGATGATTGATTACGCCAAAAAATATAAGATTCCCATTCCACTGACGAAAGCCAAACCCTATAGCGCTGATCGCAATCTATTGCATATCTCCCATGAAGGTGGAATTCTGGAAGATCCGTGGGCCGAGCCTCCGGAAAATATCTTTGTGTTGACAAAATCTCCGGAAAAAGCGCCGGATAAGCCAACCTATGTGGAAATTGATTTTCAAAAAGGAAATCCTGTCGCGGTGAACGGGAAAAAGATGTCACCGGCCACTCTGATGGATTACATGAACACCGTTGCCGGGGCCAATGGTGTCGGCCGGGTGGATATGGTGGAAAATCGGTTTGTCGGAATGAAATCCCGAGGCGTTTATGAAACTCCCGGAGGTACGGTACTCTGGGCTGCGCATCGTGCACTGGAATCGATAACGATGGATCGGGAAGTCATGTTCATGAGGGATTCTCTTATTCCCAAATATGCTCAACTGGCCTATAACGGCTTCTGGTATTCTCCGGAAATGAAGACGCTCCAGACCTACATTGACGCGACTCAGGAAAATGTTACCGGTACGACGCGCATGAAATTGTACAAGGGCAACTGCATCGTTGTCGGACGGAAATCACCTTATTCGTTGTACAGCGAATCCTTTGCTACGTTTGAAAAAGATCAGGTGTATAATCAGAAAGATGCGATAGGATTTATTAAATTGAATGGATTGCGCTTAATCATCCAGAAGATGTTGAAAAAATAAAGGGCGGAGATAACGCATGGCGGACAGTAAAAAACCATGGGGAGGACGCTTTCAGAAAGCGACGGCGGAGAGCGTTGACAAGTTCACCTCTTCGATTCAGTTTGATCAAAGACTTTATCCTTATGATATTGAAGGGTCTATCGCTCATGCAACGATGCTTGCGCGACAATCTATCATTTCAAAAAAAGAGTCATTAAAGATTGTTTCGGCTTTAAAGGCTATTTTGAAAGATATTGAGAAGGGCAAATTTCAATTCATGCCCGGCGACGAAGACATTCACATGGCTGTGGAAAAAGAACTGATCAAACGAATTGGTGACATCGGAGGAAAGCTGCACACGGCAAGAAGCCGCAATGACCAGGTGGTTTTGGATGTCCGACTTTTTCTTCGGGCAGAAATCAAAACCATCATCGCCTCCATCAGTATTCTGCAGAAATCCTTATTGCGTCTGGCTAAAAAAGAAATCAAAACCATCATGCCCGGTTATACCCATATGCAAAAAGCGCAGCCGGTATTGCTGTCTCATTATCTGCTGGCCTTCGTAGAAATGTTTACACGGGATGCTCAAAGATTAAAAGAATGTGGTAACCGGTTGAATGTTCTGCCGTTGGGAGCCGCAGCGCTTGCCGGCACAAGTTTACCCATTGATCGCGGGATCACCGCAGAAATGCTTCAATTTCCCGCCATCACTAAAAATAGTATGGATACGGTGGCGGACCGGGACTTTGTCGCGGAATTTATTTTTGACGCGTCGCTGCTGATGATGCATCTGAGCCGGTTCTGCGAGGATCTGGTCTTGTGGTCTTCGGATGAATTCGGCTTTGTGGAAATATCCGATGCCTACACAACAGGCAGCAGCATCATGCCGCAGAAGAAAAATCCTGATATCGCCGAGCTGATCCGGGGGAAAACCGCCCGTGTTTACGGTGATCTTGTAACGATTATGACACTTCTGAAAGGGCTGCCCATGACGTATAATCGTGATCTGCAGGAAGATAAGGAGCCTTTATTTGACGCTGTGGATACGGCTAAAGCTTGCCTGTCCATTTTTACAGAGATGATCAACAATACGGTATTTAATGCGCAGAAAATGAATTTATCAGCCGGGGGAGGATTTTCCACGGCGACAGATGTTGCGGAGTACCTCGTGAGAAAGGGTATCCCGTTTCGCCGGGCGCATGAAATTACAGGGAAAATCATTGCTTATTGTCTAAAGAGCAATAAAAATCTGGAGAATCTGACGGTAAAAGAATATCAGGATTTTGATAAATGTTTTAAAGATGATATCAAAAATATCATCAAACTGGAAAATGCTGTCAATTCCCGACAGCATACGGGGGGGACCGCAACAAAAACCGTACTGCAAAGGATAAAAGAGCTTGAAAAAAGCATTGGTGAAATTTAGTATAATAATGTGCATATTATTGCCTGCGGCTATTTGGGGCTGCGGTGTAAAAAATAACCCCGTTGTGTTGAAGAATTATTCCGGTAACACGCAAGTTGTGCGAAATCTGAAAGTTACAGCATCCGATCATTCAGTTTTACTCAAACGGGATGTTCTTGCTCACGCTTTAAATTATCATGATATTGAATTAAAAAAAATTCATGGGACACCCAAGGTTATCATTGCAAAGTTTATTTAAAAAGTTTATGAACTTTTCATTGTGTTAAAGATAAAAATATTAAAGATGAGATCATGAAGGAGACCTTTTATGTTTAAAGGTGCGATGGTCGCGATTGTTACACCATTTAAGAACAATCAGATTGATGAGCAAGCTCTGCGTGAACTGATAGAATTTCAGATCGCCAATGGCACTGACGCCATTGTTCCCTGTGGAACAACCGGTGAGTCGGCTACTTTGACGCATGAAGAACACGACCGAGTTATCGAAATAACCATCGATGCCGTTCAAAAGAGAGTGCCGGTCATTGCCGGAACGGGATCGAACAATACGGCCGAGGCACTGCGCCTGACCAGACATGCGTATGAAGCCGGAGCGGATGGTGCTTTGATCGTGTGTCCGTATTATAACAGGCCGACTCAGGAAGGACTTTATCAGCATTTCAAAATGATCGCCGAAAGCGTTCCCCTGCCGATTATCCCGTATAATATCGCATCGCGTACCGGCGTGAACATGCTGCCGGAATTGGTCGCCCGACTGGCCAGGTTCAAGAATATTGTCGGCATCAAGGAAGCATCAGGCTCCCTCAAGCAAATGAGTGATGTCATCAATCTTTGCGGAAAGGATTTTGCTGTTCTGTCCGGTGACGATATCTTTACCATGCCGCTGATGGCCCTTGGAGGAGCGGGGATTATATCGGTTGTCTCCAATGTGGTGCCCGCGGATATGGCCGGTCTGGTGGATGCGTGTTTTGCCGGGGATATGGCGAAAGCGAGGTCTCTGCATTATAAAATGAGTCCTTTGATTGACGCTCTTTTTATTGAAGTGAATCCTGTGCCGGTCAAAGCGGCTCTGGCGCTCATGGGCAAGATTGCGTGCGAATACAGATTGCCTCTTTGTGAAATGTCCGATGCCCATCATGAAACGTTAAAGAAGGTTATGGCCGATTACGGGTTGATTTAAATTAAAGGCATCGGCACAATCAGGAGAAAAATTTATGGTTAAAGCTGTGGTGACGGGAGCTGCCGGAAGAATGGGTGGCAAAATTATCAACCTCATTTCAACCATGGAAAATATCGAGGTTGTGGGAGCGGTTGAAATACCAGGTCACCCGATTGTCGGGCGGGACATCGGTCACGGATTGGGCAAGAGGGAGATCATTGTCAGTGATAATTTATCCGCCTGCCTTGACCAG
Source organism: uncultured Smithella sp. (assembly GCA_964479225.1). GTDB lineage: Bacteria > Desulfobacterota > Syntrophia > Syntrophales > Smithellaceae > Smithella. Next base: position 8,384 of record CAYZLL010000031.1, on the reverse strand, counting down.
GCTGATGTGGTCATCGACTTTACCAACCATGAAGCTTCTCTGAATTATTTAAAAGTGGCCAGTGAGAAAAACCGCGCCATGGTTGTTGGATCTACTGGATTTACCGATGCTGAATTAAAGGAGATAAAAGAGTTGGCTCAAAACATCCGTTGTGTATTAACGCCCAACATGAGTGTCGGCGTCAATGTGATGTTAAAGATTCTCGAATATTGTGCGGGCATTCTGAAAGATGACTATGATGTGGAAATTATCGAAGCGCATCATAATCTAAAAAAGGACGCTCCCAGTGGTACGGCCATGCAGATCGCAAAAGTCATTGCCGGAAAATTGGGACGGAGCACGGAAAGAGATTTGCTTTATTGTCGTCAGGGCATGATTGGAGAGAGAACTAAAAAAGAGATCGGCATACAGACTGTCCGGGCCGGTGATATTGTCGGCGATCACACGGTTATTTTTGGCGGAGTGGGAGAAAGACTGGAATTTATTCATCGTGCACACAGTCGGGATAACTTTGCGAAAGGAGCGATCCGCGCGGCGCAATGGATTGTGAATCAGAAAAACGGATTGTATGATATGCAGGACGTTTTAGGCTTAAGAGATCCCCATGAAGGTTGTCTAAATATTTGAACGGCACAATCGCTTATATCGGGATCGGTTCCAATCTTGGTAAACCCGTTCAAAACTGCCGGGAAGCAATAGAAAATCTTTCCCGCGTAAAAGGAATTAAATTAATAACAACATCATCTTTTTACAAAACAGAACCTGTGGGGATAGAAGATCAGGATTTTTTCATCAATGCGGTAATGGAAATTAAAACGGATCTTCCTGTTCATCATCTCATGCAGACTTTGCAAAATATTGAAAGTGATATGGGACGCGTGAGAGCAACGAAAGGCGGTCCGAGGATTATTGACCTGGATCTGCTGTTTTACGGACAGCATGTCATTTCGGAAAAGAATTTGATTGTTCCACATCCCGAAGCTCACAAAAGGCGGTTTGTCCTGGAACCGCTCTGTGAAATAGCTTCGTATTTCATTCATCCTGTGTTTGGCGTATCCATTCGCGGGCTGAAAGACAGGTTATGTGACAATAAATTGGTTGAGATCGTCAGAGAATAAAGGCGGATACGGTAGGTTTATGAACATGGTCAAATTTATAATATCGGTCTTCGTCGTTTATTTCCTGTATAAGATATTTAAGAAAGTTGGACAATTGAAGCCTGTTGACCATCAAGATCATCAACCCCCATTCTCATCCGACAAAGGGGAAGAATTGATCGAGGATCCTGTCTGTCATACTTATGTTCCCGTAAGCCAGGCGTATAAAAAAGAAATATCCGGCAGAGATTATTACTTTTGCAGTAAACAATGCAGTGATAAATATAACTTAAAATAAAGATCATGGAGCAGAGGAGAAATTATGAAATTTTTTATTGATACCGCGAGTATTGAAGAAATCAAGGAAGGGATTGCTCTGGGGATGGTTGACGGCGTCACGACAAATCCATCGCTGATTGCCAAAGAAAAAAAAGGGTTTGATGCGGTTGTGAAAGAAATACTGAAAGTGGTCAAAGGGCCGGTCAGCCTGGAAGTCCTGAGTTTGGATGCGAAGGGAATGTTCGCCGAGGGGAAAAAACTGGCGCGTCTGGGGGGTAATGTTGTCATCAAGGTTCCTCTTTGCACCGAAGGATTAAAAGCGACAAGAATGTTTGCCGATGCAGGCATTGATGTGAATCAGACTTTAATATTTTCCCCGTTGCAGGCACTGATGGCGGCAAAAGCCGGCGCCCGTTATGTCAGTCCTTTTGTGGGCAGACTGGACGACATCGCTCACGACGGGATGGAACTGGTTGAACAGATTATCACCATCTATGAAAATTACTGTTACGAGACGGAAGTGATCGTTGCCAGCATTCGCCACCCGAGGCACGTTTTGGATGCTGCATTAATGGGAGCGGACATCGCGACCATTCCTTACAAAGTCATCGCACAACTGGTGCAGCATCCGCTGACCGATAAAGGCATCGAGACGTTTTTAAATGACTGGAAGAAAGTACCCCATAAATAGAAAATTAATTCAGTTGGCAATGCAGGCATGACGTATGATTTCAAGAAAAGAAACACTCAATTTACCTAACACAATAACGTTAATACGTATTAATTCTGTTCCGTTTCTTTTTTTTCTGCTTTCAGATCCGGGGGAGTTCTGGAGTCTTATCCTTGCCTCGTTGTTTGTTCTTGTGTCTGTTACTGATTTTCTTGACGGTTATGTCGCCAGAAAATATCAGATGATTACGACCATGGGGAAATTTCTCGATCCCATTGCGGATAAAATTATTGTTAATTCCGCGATGATCTTGATGATTCCTATCAACCGTATTCCGGCCTGGATTGTTGCTGTAACCATTATCCGGGATTTGATTGTGGATGTTATCCGGAGCATCGCTTCGTCGGAAGGTATTTATATTCAAGCCAGCATCCTGGGAAAACAAAAGACGGTCACCCAGATCATAGCAGTAACCGCACTGATGATTCATTATCCAATATTCGGTCTCAATGCTCATGCGGTGGGCATGGTGATTTTGTATATTGCTTTATTCCTGACGGTTTATTCGGGCATTGATTATTTTATTAAACTTTATCAAAGTGTTGAAAAAACCGGAACAGATTGAGTTTTTTTGCTTCTATAATGATGGTTAAGAAACAAGAGATTTTTTTAAATATTTTAACATTTTTATTGACAATCAATAACTATTTGTTATAGTCACCAACGCTTCTAATGAGCGGGCGTAACTCAGCGGTAGAGTGCTACCTTGCCAAGGTAGACGTCGACGGTTCAAATCCGTTCGCCCGCTCCATTTTTTTTTGGCGGCATAGCCAAGTGGCTAAGGCAGCGGTCTGCAAAACCGTTATTCCCCGGTTCAAGTCCGGGTGCCGCCTCCAGTATTATTAAAGGGTTGCAGATGAACAGTCATGGCAACCCTTTTTTTCCGTGAAGTCTATCTCAAAAAAAAATTGGAAAGGGGAATTCTTTCCCTGATCAGGTCAGCGCTCGTACCTATTTGCGAATCACAGCATTGCCGGTAAGAATATCTTTCTGCTTTTGTTTTCTTTTAAGGTTTTTCTCCACAAAGATTTTCTTTTTTTCAAATGGATCATATTCCGTGAAATACATCAGCGTGGAATAAGTGGAAGGGAGAGGGGTGAAAATCTGTGCCTGTCGGGGATGGGTTTGCAGTTCTTTCCCGGCGAAGGTTTTAATCAATCGCATCTCTTCTTCCGTGCAGCCGGGATGGGCGGCAATAAAATAATAGGTGAGGAACTGATTCTTTCGTAACGATTGATTAATTTTTTCGAAAACTTTTTTAAAATCCAGCAATAAATGTGGCTGTGGCTTTCCCATGAGTTTGAGAATTGCCGGTACTACATGCTCGGGAGCCACTTTTAATTGACCGGAAATATGATGTTCAATTAGCTCCCGCATATATTCATTACCGTATTGTTTGTCTCCCCGAAGCAAATCATACCGGATGCCGGAGGCGACAAAAACCTTTTTAATGCCTTGAATCTTTCTCAAATTCTTCAACAAATTGATTTGCCGGTGATGATTAATATTTAAATTCGAACATACTTGTGGATAAAGGCATCTTTTGTTACTGCACGATCCATTGGTCTGTTTTTTTGAGCAATCAAAGCCATACATATTAGCGGAAGCCCCGCCGATATCCAGGATGTAACCTTTGAAATCCGGCAAGGTGGTAATTTTTTTTGCTTCCTCCATAATCGACTTTTCGGAACGGCTGGTTATGGTTCTTCCTTCATGCAGACCGATGGAACAGAAATTACACTCACCATAACAACCGCGGTGGGAAGTGATGGAGAATTTAATCGTCTCCATCGCCTTGACTGTACCTTGTTTTGCGTAGAAAGGATGAACATCCCGGGAGAAGTCGAGCGCATAAATATCATCCAGTTCTTTGGTGGTTAAATGGGATTGAGGAGGGTTTTGAATCAGATAACGATTGCCGTGTTTTTGAAACAAACCGTGTGCCGTCAGAGGATCGTTATTCTGATAAAATATTTTAAACATCTGAACAAAGTTATTTTTATCCGCGATCACGTCCTCATAAGCGGGTAATTCCGTGTAATCCGGCAACGGGGTAGGGGAGATGTAACAGATTCCCCTGCCGTTTTTGATATCCCGGCCGTCTCTTAATTTTTCAGCGATTTCCAAAGTTGCTTTTTCTGCCATTCCGTAAATCAAATAATCGGCACGGGCGTCAAAAAGAATTGAACGGCGGACGGAGTCGGACCAGTAATCATAATGCGCGATTCTGCGCATGCTGGCCTCAATGCCTCCCAGAATCAGTGGTTTTGTATCCTTGAAGAATTGTCGGATCAGGTTGGCGTAAACGACAACAGCGCGATCGGGACGGCGGGTGTTTTTCCCTCCGGCAGTCAAATCGTCGCTGAGTCTTTTTTTCTTCAAAGCGGTGTAATTGGCGACCAGGGAATCCATGCAGCCGCCGGTAATGCCCCAGAATAGCCCGGGTTCGCCCAACCGGCAGATATCTGCGCCGCTGTGCCAGTCAGGTTGCGCGATAATGCCCACGCGGAATCCAGCATGAGAGAGAACGCGGCCGATGACCGAAACGCCGATGTACGGACTGTCAATATAGGCATCACCGGTGACAAGAATCACATCGGGTTGATCCCATTTTAATTTTTTTAACTCGTCGCCGGTTGTGGGAAGAAACATATTGTGAAAAAAGACCAGGAGGATTGATTTAAAATATATTAATCAGCCTAAGCCCCAAAAAAATTGCCGACAGTAAAATGACAACAGAAAAACGTCCCAGCCAACGATGCAGATTTCTGACTGCCTGCTTATTTTTAACTTTAAATTGGCGGTAGCCGACCATAAGTGTGATGAAAGAAAAGGCAAAAGCCGTTAAACCGGCTATCTGATGAAATCCTTTCAAATGGTCTCCGCCGGATCCATCAACATAAAGAAAAGCCATCACAATGCCTGCCATCATTCCGCCTAAACTGCAAGCGTTGACTGTTTTGTGAAATTTTAGCCAGTTTTTCTTTCGTTTAAAGAAGACCGCTGCGCTGACACCGACCATCATGCCTGATGTTGCGCTCCCCATCAATAAAATGTGCAGAATAAAAAACATGGTTTCCTGATTACGGGAAAGATTTGAAAAGTTAAAGTTTAAACTTCATCGATTGACCAATGGCAACGCATTGCATTTTACTACCGCTTAATTTGATGATCCGGCGACAGTCTGCCACGATCTCGTCAAGAGCATCGTCAACTCTTTCCTGATTGTGATGAAATAATCCTAGTTGTTTCACGCCGGCTTCCAGCGCGAGATTCAGCGCATCCTTGTAACAGGAGTGTCCCCACCCGCGTGTTTTTTTATACTCTGCTTCATTATATTCGGCATCGTGAAAAAGCAGATCGGCGCCTTTGCAAAAATTCAAATATTTTTTATAAGTCAGGCCTCCCTTGTGCCGGTAACGAAGTTCATTGTCCGTCAGAAAAACGAAAGACTTGCCGTTTTCCTCAAATCGGTAGCCTGTTCCCTGATTGGGATGGCTTAACGCTATGGGCGTAATGGTCATGGATCCCAGGTTGTAATTCGGTTGAAAACAAAATTCCTGATAGCGTATTTTGGCGCGAATATAGTCCAGGTTGACCGGAAAATTCGGAGCCGCCATTATTCTGGCGAGCATTTTTTTGATGGATGTCTGCGCAAAGGGACAACCCCAGACATTTAATTTGGTTTTGGGTGAGTAAATGGGTTTGAAGAATGGAAAACCCATGATGTGATCCCAGTGGGCGTGTGTCAATAAAAGCGTGAAATGGTTATGACCGTTGGCGGTGAGAGCATTGCCCGCCTCACGTAAGCCGGTACCGGCATCAACGATTAATATGTTATCGTCTTGGGTCCTGATCTCCAGGCAAGTCGTATTGCCGCCATAGCGTAAATATTGTTTGCCGGATACAGGTATAGAGCCTCTGGAGCCCCAGCAATGAATAATCATTGGTCACCTTTATTGTAATATTAATATAATAATACATAATAAATCTTAAATCAAGCAGGATATGAAGGATATTTGAAGGCTGAGAAAATTTATCTTGCTATTACCAGAATCATTCTTAAATTACTTAACAATAAGGAGGAAGATACGATGAAGAAAATAAAAATCAATGGGATGTCGTGTCAGCATTGCGCAATAGCTGTTACCAAAGCGTTAAATGCTGTTGAAGGTATCAAGAATGTCCAGGTAGATTTAGGAAGTGGTGTTGCAAGTTTCGAAGAAGAGCACAACATTGATGCTCAGATCATAGCAGCGGCTGTTCAAAAAGCCGGATACGATATTGTTGAATAAAATGACTAACCCCAAGACCATAACCATTGCTGTGGGAGGAATGACCTGTGCCGCCTGCGTCCGGAGAGTCGAAAATGCCATTAAAGAGATTGACGGCGTCGAAGATGTTGCCGTCAATCTGGCTAACGGACATGCAACCATTACTCATGATGCAAAATGGAGCGGCCTTTCCGTTCTCAGTAAAGTTGTTGCCGATCATGGTTATGAATTTTTAGGTGAAGTTAAAGATTATCTTGCCGATCCCCTGGAAGACTCTAGGAATAAGGATCTGAAAGATCTTAAATTAAAAGTCATCTGCGGCGCTGTATTGAGCATCATTATTTTTATGGGTTCAATGCAGCACTGGTTTGATTTCCTGCATTTCATTCCCCGCCAGACGATGCTGGGGGCAATGTTTCTTTTAACGTTTCCAGCCGTGTTCTGGGTGGGCAACCGTTTTTTCACGGGAGCTTATAAAGCGGCCAGGCAGAAAACATCAGATATGAACACCCTTGTCGCCGTTGGTGCTTTTTCCGCTTATGCGTATTCCGCCGCCGCAACTTTTTTCCCGCAATTTTTCACCACCGCCGGCGTTATGCCACATGTTTATTACGACGGCGCGGCGATGATCGTCACCCTTATTCTGGTCGGAAGATTACTGGAAGCCAGCGCCAAGGGAAAAACGTCCGCGGCCATCAAAAAGTTAATCGGATTGAAACCTAAAACCGCCCATCAAATTAAAAACGATCAGGAGTGGGAAGTGGCTGTTGAAGATGTGCGGGTTGGCGATATCTTTCTGGTGAAACCGGGAGAAAAAATTCCCGTTGACGGGATCGTTTTGACCGGTGAATCAACGATCGATGAATCAATGCTGACGGGTGAAAGCATGCCGGTGAGCAAAGAATCAGGGCAAAAAGTTTTTGCCGCCACCATGAACAAGACGGGCAGTTTTACTTTTCAGGCAACGGGTGTCGGCGCTGGAACGGCTCTGGCACAGATTATCCGCTTGGTGGAAGAAGCCCAGGGTTCCAAGGCGCCGATTCAGCGTCTCGCGGATAAAATTGCTTCGGTGTTCGTGCCGGCTGTTTTTGTTGTGGCTCTGATTACTTTTGCCGTCTGGTATTTTATTCCTGCTGAAAATAATTTCAGTCGCGCTCTGATTAATTTTGTTTCTGTTCTGGTGATTGCCTGCCCCTGCGCCCTGGGACTGGCCACCCCCACGGCGATTATGGTGGGCACCGGCCTGGGCGCGCAAAGCGGAATTTTAATTAAGGGTGGAGAGACTTTAGAAAAGATACACAAACTTTCTGTTATCATCTTTGACAAAACGGGCACACTCACCCGGGGCGAACCTTTGGTGACAGATATTATTGCGGCTGAAGGTTTTGACGTCAAAACCGTTCTTGCCTGTGCCGCTTCTTTGGAGAAAAATTCTGAACATCCGCTCGCTCAGGCGGTTCTGCAAAAATCTAAAGCTGAAAAAATTTCTACGTTCGTTGCCGATAGCTTTACAGCAATACCGGGGATGGGTGCCAAAGCGATTGTTGACCATAAATTAAGCTTAATCGGCAATCTCAAATTTATGCAAAAAGAAGGGGTTCCGGTTGATCGTTGGATAAAAAGAACGTCACAATTGGAACAAGAAGGCAAAACCACCGTGTTCGTATCTGCGGATAATCAGGTTATCGGTATTATCGCTGCGGCTGACACACCGAAACTCTCGGCTCAGCACGCATTGAAACGTCTCAAGAGCAGGGGATTGAAAGTAGCGATGATTACCGGTGATAACAAGGTGACGGCCGGCGCCATTGCTTCTCAATTAGGCATAGAAAGAGTGTTGGCAGAAGTTCTGCCGGATAAAAAAGCCGATGAAATAAGAAAACTGCAGGCGGGTGGAGAAGTTGTGGCAATGGTCGGTGATGGAATCAATGACGCCCCGGCACTGGCAGCGGCGGATGTCGGAATTGCCATCGGCGCGGGAATGGATGTTGCCATCGAAGCCAG
>CAYZLL010000030.1:0-20648 GCA_964479225.1 uncultured Smithella sp. | reverse complement strand
GCATCGGTCCGGCAACGGCCAGACAGGTTCAGGAAAAAGGAATCCGGGTTGATCTCGTCCCCAAAGAATTTATTTCCGAAGGCATCCTGAAATCTTTCTCCGGCAAAAATCTGAAGGGAAAGAAAATCCTTATCGCCCGGGCAGCGAAGGCACGCGATGTTCTGCCGGTAGGTTTGAAAAAACTGGGCGCACAAGTCGATGTTGCAACCGCCTACGAAACGGTCGGTTCTGGAAAGAAGAAAAAAGAGCTGGAAGAACTCTTTAAAGAAAATCAGGTGGATGTGATCACCTTTACAAGTTCATCAACAGTGAATAACTTTATTACAATAATGGGAAGCGATTTTAAGCTGCCCAAGAGTGTTAAGATAGCCAGCATCGGTCCGGTGACCGCTGCAACCGCTAAAAAAGCCGGATTTGCGATTGATATTCATCAGGAAGAATATACAATGGAGGGGCTTGTCGGAGCGCTGATTAATTATTTTAGTAAAAAACCGGCGGCACGGAAAAGAGGCAAAAACAAATGATCGGAATTTCCAAATTATATTGCGGAGCGGTCGAGCCATCCGATGTTCTGCGCTACAACCGCAAGTCGGGTGATTTGCCCTCGCATCTGCTGCAGTTTTCCGCGGACAAAAAACCGGTGATTGTCTGGAACATGACACGCCGCTGCAATTTAAAATGCGTTCACTGCTATTCCAATTCCGCCGACATCGACTACCCCGATGAACTGACCACGCAAGAAGGCAAAAAACTGATTGACGATCTGGCGCAATTCGGTTCGCCGGTCATTCTTTTTTCCGGTGGCGAGCCGCTGATCCGCAAAGATTTACTGGAACTTGCGCAATACGCGACGGATAAAGGAATGCGGGCGGTTATTTCCACCAACGGCACGCTCATCACCAAAGAGATCGCGGCCAAACTCAAGAACATCGGTCTTTCCTATGTTGGCGTGAGTCTTGATGGTCTGGAAGAAACGCACGATCGTTTCCGGGGCAAGAAGGGAGCTTTTGCGGCGGCCATCGAGGGAATCCGTAACTGTCGCGAAGCGGGAATCAAGGTGGGCATCCGTTTTACCGTCAACAAGCATAATGTCGCTGACGTGCCGGATATGTTCGACCTTTTGAGAAAAGAAAAGATTGAAAGAATGTGTTTTTATCACCTGGTGTACACCGGCCGCGGTTCCAAACTGCGTGAGGAAGATTTAAACCATGAAGAAACACGCGGGTTGATTGATTTGATTGCCGCTGAGACCAAAAAGATGTTTGATGAGGGCTCGTCGCCCGAAATTCTGACAGTGGATAATCACGCCGACGGTCCCTATCTGTACCTGAAGATGAAAAAAGAAAATCCTCAACGTGCCCAAGAAATTCTGGAGCTCCTGGAAATGAATGAGGGCAACAGCTCCGGCCTGGGCATTGGCTGTGTCAGTTGGGACGGTGAGGTTTATCCCGATCAGTTTTGGCGCAATCAATCCTTGGGCAATGTCCGTCAGAGGCCTTTCAGCGAAATCTGGACGGACGAGAAAAACGAATTTTTGATAAAAATGAAAGATAAAAAGAAATATGTTCGCGGGCGCTGCGCGGGATGTTTGTGGCTCAATGTCTGCGCCGGCAATTTCCGCGCACGGGCGGAATCAGAAGGCGAACTTTGGGGACCTGACCCCGCCTGTTATCTGACAGATGAAGAGATTAAGAAGGAGGACTGAAGAAAATGCAATTTCCGGAATATCGTGCCCGCAGGTTGAGAAAAAATGAAAACTTCCGGCGTTTGATCCGCGAGACAAAATTAAGCGTTGACGATCTGATTTATCCGCTTTTCGCGGTGACCGGCAAAAGCGTTAAAAAGCCGATTACATCCATGCCCGGTCAATTCCAACTGTCGGTGGATTATATCGCCAAAGAGGCGCAAAAAGCCCACGAGTTGGGAATACCGGCAGTCCTGCTTTTTGGCATTCCGGGCAAAAAAGATGAAATGGCCACCGGAGCGTTCGCTAAAGACGGTATCGTCCAGCAGGCTGTCAAGCGAATCAAAAATGAAGTCCCCGAAATTCTGGTGATTACGGATGTCTGCCTGTGTGAATACACCAGCCACGGCCACTGCGGTATGCTGGAAAAAGACAACGTGCAGAATGATGAAACACTGGAGGTGCTGGCGGAAACCGCGCTTTCACATGCGCGCTCTGGAGCCGATATGGTTGCCCCTTCAGCAATGATGGACGGTCAGGTGGCAGCTATTCGTGAAGCGCTCGATGAAAATGCGTTTGAAGATATGCCCATTATGGCTTACGCTGCAAAATACGCTTCATCTTTTTACGGACCTTTCCGCGAAGCCGCCGAAAGCGCGCCGCAATTTGGCGACCGGAAAGCTTATCAGATGGATCCGGCCAATGCCGACGAAGCCATCAGGGAAATGTCGCTGGATGTCAGCGAGGGTGCGGATATCATCATGGTGAAACCGGCGCTGGCTTATCTGGATATTATCTGCCGCGCGAAACAGGAATTCGATTTGCCGATAGCGGCATACAATGTCAGCGGAGAATATTCGATGATCAAAGCAACGGCTCAACTGGGCTGGCTGGATGAAGAGCGAGCCATGATGGAATCGCTAACCGCCATCAAACGCGCCGGTGCGGATATCATCATCACCTACTTCGCACCGGATGCAGCAAAAGTGCTGACCAAATAAAATAATTATGTCTATGACCCTTAATAATAAAGTCCGCATGATCGCGTGGGAAGTAACGCGCAGTTGCAATCTCAACTGTGTGCATTGTCGCGCGGCTTCGAGCCTGGGCCCTTATTCGGGGGAACTCTCTACCGAAAAGTGCCTCAAACTGATTGATGAAATTGCGGCAACATCTTCGCCGGTCATTATTCTCACGGGCGGCGAGCCCCTGCTGCGTCCGGATATTTTTGAAATCGCCACTTACGGAACAACCAAGGGTCTGCGCATGGTGATGGCAACCAACGGCACACTAGTTACACCGGCTGTTGCGCAGAAGATGATGGAAAGCGGTATCAAAAGAGTCAGCATCAGCATTGACGGCAGGGATGCGCAAAGCCACGATCATTTCAGACAGGAAAAAGGTGCGTTTGACAAAGCGATAGCTGGAATACAAACACTAAAAGATGCGGGAATGGAATTTCAAATCAACACCACCATTACCACAGCGAATCTCGATCAGATTAAGGATATTCTTGCCTTGGCGAAAAAGATTGGTGCGGCGGCTCATCACATATTTTTGCTCGTACCGACAGGCCGCGGGAAAGACCTTGCCGGACAAGCGATCACCGCCGCCGATTATGAAGAAACGCTGATGTGGTTTCATCAGGAAAGCATGAACTGCGAAATTCAGCTTAAAGCCACCTGCGCCCCGCATTATTTCCGCATCATGCATCAGAACAAACCCAAGGTTGAAACACCCGTGAAAAAAGCGGGCGGCCACTTTCACGAATCGACCAGAGGATGTCTTGGCGGCATCACGTTTTGTTTTATTTCACACACCGGCCAGGTGCAGCCCTGCGGTTATCTGGAGCTGGATTGCGGCAATGTGAAGAAAAAGAGCTTTGCCACTATCTGGGAAAAATCGGAAGTCTTTCGCAATCTGCGCGATTACAGCAAATACGGCGGCAAATGCGGCCGCTGTGAATTTATCAAGGTCTGCGGCGGTTGCCGGGCGCGGGCGTATGAGGCGACGGGAGATTATTTAGCGGAGGAACCGTTGTGCCTGTACAAGCCTAAGGGGTGTTGAAAAAGTTAACGATGGATGAGATCGATAAGAAAATATTAAACATTCTGCAGAAGGAATTTCCGCTCGAGGAACAGCCTTTTTTAATTATTGGCCAGAGGTGCGGCATCAGCGAGGATGAAACCATCCGCCGTATCAAAGACATGAAAGAAGACGGGATTATCCGCCGTATCGGCGCCGTGTTTGAGGGCAAAAAACTCGGACGTGTCAGCACGCTGTGCGCGGCCCGCGTTCCGGAAGATAAAATAGACAGCTTCGTCAAAATCGTCAATACCAGCAAGAATGTCACGCATAATTATCAACGCAATCACGAATACAACATCTGGTTTACAGTCAGTGCAGCAAATGCTAAAGAACTGGAAATATTTCTAAAGGATGTCAGGAAGCAAACCGGCGTCACGGATATGCTGGATATGCGCGCGGTCAGAACTTTCAAAATAAATGCTTCATTCGATCTATAAGATATAAATCTCTAAAAGAGTGAGTCCAATGACTGAAAAAAACAAAACGCCACTTGTGGCACTGGTGGACGGCAGTAATTATGTTTACCGTGCCTTCTACGGATTGCCTCCGCTGACCAATTCCAAAGGTTTCCCCACCAATGCAATTTACGGTTTTACCAATATGCTCCTGAAGCTCAGGCGCGAGCTTCAGCCGGACTATATTGTGGTGACGTTTGACCTCAAAGGACCGACAACGCGTCACGAAGAATTTGAAAATTACAAGGCAACGCGCAAGCCCATGCCGGACGATCTTATTCCTCAAATCCCTTTCATTAAGGAAATCGTTCGCGGATTTTCCATCTGTATTCTGGAGAAACAGGGTATCGAAGCCGATGACCTTATCGGGACACTTACGGTTCGAGCAAATGAAAAAGGCTGGCGCACGGCCCTTATCTCCGGCGATAAGGATTTGATGCAACTGGTGGACGACCATGTGACGATGATCGACACGATGAAAGAGAAAACCTACGATGTCGCCGCAGTGAAAGAAAAATTCGGCGTTGCACCGGACAAGGTGGTGGAAATTCTGGGTTTGATGGGAGATACATCCGACAACATTCCCGGCGTTCCCGGCATCGGCCCTAAAACAGCGCAGCGGTTAATTGAAGAATACGGTTCCGTTGAAGAGGTTATCAAAAATGCCGGAAATTTGAAAAACATTAAACTCCGCGACAGTTTTCGTCAATACGCGGAACAGGCGAGACTCAGCAGACAACTGGCCAACATCAGAAAAGATATTGACATTGATTTCGATTTGCAGACCGCAGCGGCGAAGGCCCCGGATCAGGAAATCCTGACCAGACTTTTCAGCGAGTTTGAGTTCTCATCGCTTTTACGGGAAATCAGGCCGGACAGTACAAGACCGGTCAAAGAATACCAGCAAATTCTGTCATTAAAGGCGCTTGAAGATCTTGTTGTCCAACTCCAAAGAAGCAATGTCATTTCGCTGGAAGTCATTTTCGAAAAAAATTCTTCAACAGATTTGATCGGTATCGCGGTGAGCGACGGCAAGGATGCGTCCTACCTTCCCATCGGTCACACCAATCTTCCGGATCGATTGCCGGTGAAAGAAACCTTTCAAGCCCTGGCGCCCATTTTAAAAAATTCGGAAATACAAAAATACGTTTATGATCTGAAGACAACGCTTGTTGCCCTGGAAAGCGTAGCCATACAATCCGGCGAAGATTTGCAGTTGGCCGCCTATCTGCTCAACCCGTCAAAAAACTCATATGACCTCGAAGAAGTTGCCTGGGAATATCTCCATGAACGCATTCCGACGCCCAATGATGTTGCCGGCGGGAAAGGAAAAAGTTACTCTCTGGCCGCGGTGCCTTCCGACAAAATGGCCGATTATGCAGGTCAGCGCGCAGAGGCAATTCACAACCTCGCGCCGGTTATCTCGGATCTGCTAAACAAAATCGAGGTTGCAGATCTATACCACAAAGTCGAGATGCCGCTGCTGAATGTTCTGGTCGATATGGAAAAGAAAGGCGTCCTGATTGACAGTGCTTTGCTCAAACAAATGTCAACGGATCTGGGACAATTGTTGTCGTTATCCGAGGAAAAGATTCATCGGCTCGCCGGGGAAAAATTCAACATCAATTCACCCAAACAGTTGCAAAACATTTTATTTGAGAAACTCAAGCTCCCCGCCGGCAAGAAAACAAAGGAAGGTTTTTCCACCGATGTGGACGTGCTGACCGATTTGGCCAAAGGCCATGAGCTGCCCGCGGAGATTCTGGCTTATCGCAGCCTGGCCAAACTCAAGTCAACCTATGTTGATGCCTTGCCGGTTCTCATCCATCCGCAAACGGGAAGGATTCATACCTCCTACAATCAGACCGTCACGGCAACCGGCAGACTTTCCAGTTCCAATCCCAACCTGCAGAATATTCCCATCCGCACGCTGGAAGGGAAAAGAATCCGGCAGGCTTTTATTGCCGAGCCGGATTGTTTTTTAATTTCCGCTGACTATTCGCAAATAGAGCTGCGCGTTCTGGCGCATTTATCAGAAGATGAAACACTCATTGACGCCTTCGCTTCCGATGAAGATATCCACAGCCGAACCGCATCGGACGTGTTTGGCGTTTTTCCGCAAATGGTCAATGCCGATATGCGCCGTCAGGCCAAAGTGATCAATTTCGGCATTCTTTATGGGATGAGCGCATTCGGTCTGGCCAAAGAACTGGGCGTTTCCATGAAAACCGCTCAGGAATATATTAACGGATATTTTAATCGTTACAAAAAAGTACGTCTTTATCTGGATGGAATATTGGAAGGCGCTCATCGCGATGGTTATGTCTGCACGCTGCTCAACCGCCGCCGTTACCTGCCGGAGTTAAAAAGCAAGATTCCGTCCGTGCGTCAGTTTGCCGAACGCATGGCGATTAACATGCCCATTCAGGGGACGGCTGCCGATTTGATTAAAGTGGCGATGGTCAACATTGCAGATTTGTTTTTAAAGAAAAAAATGGCAGCCCGTTTGATTATGCAGGTTCACGATGAGTTGGTTGTCGAAGCGCCGGCCGCGGAAAAACAAGCCGTTATGGGACTGGTCAAAAAAGAAATGGAAGAGGTCATCAAGCTGCAGGTGCCGCTCAAAGTCGAAATCGCATCAGGCAAAAACTGGGACGAAGCCCACTAGGGATTCTGCTGTCCTGATGGCTATTATCCATAAATTCAATCAGTATAAATACTTACAATGATATCACGAGATACAGCGTTTTAGCATCACCTCCCTGATGTCAAATCATAT
This sequence comes from uncultured Smithella sp., assembly GCA_964479225.1. Classification (GTDB taxonomy): domain Bacteria; phylum Desulfobacterota; class Syntrophia; order Syntrophales; family Smithellaceae; genus Smithella. The sequence goes on along the minus strand of CAYZLL010000030.1, from coordinate 13,642 downwards.
TAAAATTACTTGACAGAAATATTTTGCGGATGTATTGCCCCAGTTAACGTAAGGTGGTTTTAGATTGAAAAACCATCGACATATTAAAGCATTCCCTCATTTGATATTTGTACGGAAATGACCACAATGCTTTGATTTTTAAAAAAAATTGAAAAATTGGAGGTTTACGATGTCTGCTTTCGTCAAAAAAACAATCGGTCAATTAGTGAAGGAAACAGCCGAACGCTATCCGGAAAATATCGCTCTGATTTCTCCGGAGTTCGATATCCGGCAGACTTATCGCGAATTTTATCAGATTTGCAGAAACGTTGCCCGTGGGCTCATGGCCATCGGTATTCAGAGGGGTGATAATGTCGCCGTCTGGACAACCAATATCCCGGAATGGATTTATCTGCAGTGCGCGCTGGGCATGACGGGAGGAATCCTCGTCAGCGTCAACACCAATTATCAATCGCACGAATTGGAATACATTCTCAGGCAGTCCGACTCCACCACCGTGTTTCTGATTGATGCCTATCGCGATACCAGCTTTTACAATACAGTCCGCCAGATTGTCCCCGAACTGGAGTCCTGCGCGCCAGGATCCCTGGTCTCTGAAAAACTGCCGCTTTTAAAAAACGTGATCTATATCGGGAAAAAAGAAAATACACCCGGCATGTTTAATTTTACCGATCTGATTAAAATTGGAGAGAAAATCACTGAAAACGAACTGGATGAGCGGATGAGTAAGCTTACCGACGATGACGTCATCAATATGCAGTACACTTCCGGGACAACCGGTTTCCCAAAAGGCGTCATGCTGACCCATCATAACATTGTCAACAATGCCCGGATGGTGGGGGATGTCATGGGCATGACCGAAAAAGACAGCCTGCTGATTCAGGTGCCTTTTTTTCATTGTTTCGGCTGTGTGATGAGCACACTCAATTGTCTTTATCACGGTTCGACTATGGTGATTGTTGAATTTTTTGACCCGCTCAAAGCGCTGCAGTACATCGCTGCACAAAAATGCACCGCCGTCAACGGTGTGCCGACCATGTTTGTGACGATGTTGAATCATCCCGATTTCAATAAATACGATATGAGTTCCCTGCGCACCGGCATTATGGCCGGCGCCCCCTGCCCCGAAGAAACGATGAATCAGGTGCGCACGATCATGCATTGCCCGGAAATCGTCATTGCCTTCGGTCAGACGGAATCCTCTCCGGTGATGACCATGACGCGGCGGGATGATCCGGTCAAACTGCGTGTGGCCAGCGTGGGCAGGCTCCTGCCGGACATTGAAGGAAAAATTGTTGATCCGGAAACCGGAGCCGATGTGCCCGCCAGCGTCCAGGGAGAAATTGTGACCCGCAGCGCCTGTGTGATGAAGGGATATTATAAAATGCCGGAGGCCACTGCAGAAGCCATCGACAAGGATGGATGGCTTCACACGGGAGACCTGGGCGAAGTGGATGAACAGGGCTACTTCAAAGTGACGGGACGAATCAAAGACATGATTATTCGCGGCGGAGAAAACATTTATCCCCGGGAGCTGGAGGAATTTCTCTACAAACATCCCCAGGTGATGAATGTTCAGGTCATCGGCATTCCCGATAAAAAATATGGAGAACAGGTTTTAGCCGCCATTCAACTCAAGGCGGGACAAACGGCAACTGCCGAAGAGTTTGTGGAGTTTTGCAAAGGCAAGATCGCGCGGCACAAAATTCCCAAATACTGGGAGTTTGTGGACGGCTATCCGATGACGGCCAGCGGCAAGATTCAGAAATATAAGATGAAGGAAATCTTTGCAAAGAAATATCAAATTTAATAATTAAAAGAGAGGATAAAGGAATTGAGCAATATCATCAATCGAGACACCATCGGCGATATGGCCCGCCGGGCCGCAACAAAATACGGCGACAAAACTGCCATTATTTTCCGCGACATCAACCTGTCGTTTTACGATCTGGAACGTGAGGCAAGACGTTTCGCCAATCTGATGACCAGCTACGGCGTCGTAAAAGGTGACCGGGTAGCCGTCTATGCCTACAACTCTCATTATTATCCCATCAGTATGCTGGGACTGGCCAAAATCGGCGCCATTCAAGTGCCCATCAACTTCATGCTCAACGCCGAAGAAATAGCCTTTATCGTTAACCATTCCGGTTCCAAAATATTTATTGTGGAAGACTCTCTCTATCCGGTAATTTCCGGGTGCAGAGCTCATTTTTCCGCCGTGGAAAAATGGGGATTCATTCCGTTGGAAAATCATGCCCTTCCGGAAGGATTTTTCAACGTGATCACAGAAACAGCCAATATGCCGTACGATGAGCCGCAGGTCGAAGTCAGCGCGGAAGATATCGTGCAGATTCCTTACACCAGCGGTACGGAATCAAAGCCCAAAGGAGCAATGCTTTCACACCGCGCGCTGATGTCCCAATATCACAGCTGTATTTTCGACGGCCAGTACACCACGGATGATGTCAGCCTGCACGCCCTGCCCCTTTTCCACTGTGCACAGCTCCACTGCTTTCTCATGCCCTATCTGTATATCGGTGCGACCAATGTAATCATGCACAAGGCCGATCCCGCCGAGATGATCCGGTTGATTGAAAAGTACCAGATCACGCACATGTTCGCGCCACCGACCGTATGGATCGGCATTTTGAATCATCCGCGATTCAAAAACTATAATCACGCCAGCCTGAAGAAGGCGGCTTACGGCGCCAGCATTATGCCCGTGGAAATCATCAAACAATTGTCGGTCACTTTTCACGGTTTGAAGCTCTGGAATTATTATGGCCAGACTGAAATGGGGCCGGTCGCAACCATTCTGAAGCCGGAAGATCAGCTTTTGAAACCGGGCTCAGCGGGGAAGCCGGTTCTGAATGTGGAAACAAGACTCATGGATGATGACGGGAAATTCGTTCCCGTGGGAGAAGTGGGAGAAATTGTCCATCGCTCGGGACACGTCATGACCGGCTATCTGAACGATCCGGAAAAGACCTCCGACGCTTTCGAGTACGGTTGGTTCCACAGCGGTGATCTGGGACGCTTTGACGATGACGGTTACCTGTACGTCGTTGACCGGAAAAAAGACATGATTAAAACCGGCGGAGAAAACGTGGCCTCCCGTGAAGTAGAGGAAGTACTTTACCAGTATCCCGGCATCGAAGAAGCGGCGGTCATCGGCCTGCCTGATCCCAAATGGATAGAAATCGTAGCGGTTGTGGCCGTGCCGAAGAAGGACACATCCCTCAGTGAAAAAGATATCATCACTTACTGCAAACAGCACCTGGCCGGTTTCAAATGCCCCAAAAAAGTTTTTATTGCCGATAAACTTCCCAAAAATCCTTCGGGAAAAATTTTAAAGCGGGAGCTGAAAGAACAGTACAAATCATAATTTCAGCGGGAGTTCCCCATCATGAAAGCAGAAGAACAAACCTTTACGTCCATCGGCGAGATCGCGAAGAAACTGGATATGAGCCAGCGCACGATCCGCTATTACGAAGAAATAGGCCTGCTGAATTCCATCAAACGCGTTGAAGGTGGACGCCGCATTTATACGGACGCGGATTGGCGTCGCCTGAAATTAATCAAGCGCTTGAAAATCATGGGCATGACCCTCTCGGAAATGCAGGAATTGGAAGCGATGTGGACAATCGAAAAGTCCAATGATAAGGTTCTCAGGCGTCTCATGGAGATTTTAAATAATCAACTCTCCCGGCTCGATGACCGTATTGCCGATCTGAACATTTTGCGTAATGAAATTTTGGAATATCAAAACAGGATTCTTTCCAAAATCGCCAAATGATCATATTCTTTAAGAACATTGAAGGAGGACGGACAAAATAAAATGGAAAAATTTTTCTATCCGCGCAGCCTGGTGGTTATCGGAGTCTCCATCACCAGACTGAATTTGGGACATATCATCGTTTTGAACAACCGCCAGAAAGGATACGAAGGAAATATTTACGGCGTAGGCCGGGAAGAAGGAAATATCGCCGGTGCACCCGTTTATGACAGCGTCGATAAACTTCCCGAAATACCGGATGTGGCCATTATTATTTCTCCCGCCCATACCGTGCCTGATTTTATGGAGGCCTGCGGCTCAAAAGGCATCAAGAGAATCGTCATCGAATCAGGCGGATTCAGTGAATACGCCGAGGGACAACAGACGCTGGAGAAGAAGGTGCTGGAAATTGCCGACCGTTACGGGATACGTTTTATCGGTCCCAACTGCATCGGCATTGTGAATTTCGATATCAAAATGATGATGCCCTTCGGCTTTTTCCCGAAAACACCATCCGGCGGACGTGTCGCCATGATTGTTCAAAGCGGCGGGGTCGGAAGTTCCTATCTTGGTGAATTCGGTGACAATGCGATTATTCCGGGAAAGTTTGCCGCCATCGGCAATAAACTGCAGATCGATGAAGTCGATGTGCTCGAGTATCTTCTCCGGGACGAAAAGACGGACGTCATTACCATGTATCTGGAAGGATTTAAACGCGGCCGGGCTTTTTTTGATCTGGCCGTTCATTCCCACAAACCGCTTATCGTTCATAAATCCAACCGCAGCAATCTGACCGCAAAAATCGCCCAGTCCCATACAACCGCCCTTTCCGCCGACGATTCGGTAGTCGATGCCGCTTTCCGGCAGGCGGCGGTTATCCGCGCGGAAGACGATATCGATTTTATCAGCGCTGTAAAAATTATCCGTCTGCCTTTGATGAAGAGCAGAAGAGTGGCAGTCCTTTCCCGTTCCGGCGGCCATGCCGTGATGACGGTCGATGCCTGCGCGAAATTCGGGTTTTCACTCGTTGATTTTCCACCGGCTTTTATTGAAAATCTGAAAACCATCTACAATACGCGAGTCATCGCCCATCAGAACCCTCTGGATCTGGGAGAAATATTCGACTACACCATCTTCACTAAAATTCTCGAAGAAGCGCTGAAACTGCAGGATGTGGACGGCGTTTTGTTCAATCATCTTTACATCGCCAGTTATGAAGGGGAAATGTCGCGCGATTTTCTAAGCAATATCAGCAAACTGGTGCAACAATATCAAAAACCAGTGGCCATGACGATGGTCACCGATGCTCAGGAACTGGCGAATATCTCCATGAATCAGGAATACCCTGTCTTTACAACACCATTAATGGCGGCTAAAGCACTCAATATGTCTGCCACTTATTGTGAAGAAAAAACAGCGCGGGACGCCAAAGGCAAGACTGTGCACTTTGATATTAAGGCATCGGAAATAGAAACCATCAAAGACCTGTGTGCTTCCGAAAAGCGTATCCCCCTGACGGATGAAGCCCTGAAGATTGCCGCAGCCGCTGGAATCCCGTGCATCACCGGCATGACCGTTCAATCGGCAAAAGAAGCAGAAAGTGCAGCACTTGATTTTCCGGTTGCCGTTAAGCTCCTTTCCCGCGACGCATCGCACAAATCCGATGTGGGCGGCGTAAAATTAAATATTAGGAATCATGGGGAACTGGTTCAATCGATTCAAGACATGGAGGAGCAATTCAAAAAGATGATCCCGCCGCCGATCATTGACGGTTTCCTTATTCAGAAAATGGCAAACGACGGCGTGGAATGTTTTGTCGGCGGAAGACAGGATCCGATCTTCGGACCGATTGTCATCGCCGGCCTGGGTGGTATTTTTCTGGAAATTTTCAAGGACACGGCGATACGACTCGCGCCTGTAACGAAAAACGAAGCGCTGGATATGCTCCGGCAAATGCAAGCTTATCCGGTTCTGCAAGGAGCCAGAGGAAAGAAGATTGCAGATATTGAAGCGCTGGCTGATGTGATCTGCCGCGTGTCCCAGCTTCTGGTCAAAGTGCCTCAGATTGCTGAAATAGATTTAAATCCCGTCATGGTCCATGAAGCAGGGAAAGGTGTTTCCATTGTGGACAGCCGGGTGTTCTTTAAATAAAACCCCGCGAGTTATCGACGGCAACATTGCCTTTTGATAAGTTTTTGCCTCATTTGGTTATAAGACCAACGTCTCAGGATGATCGGGTTAAACAACCCCGGTCATCCTGGAGCAAGGCAAAAAACATGATTACCCTGCTTGGGTCTTTTACTTTTTTGCTTTCTCCGGTGCTTCGATCAAAACAAGCGATGTCTCCGTACCCAGAGAAAAGGCTTCTTGCACGTTTCCTGTAACTTTTATTTGTTCTCCCTTGGCAGGCAGAGTTTTTTCGGTAACAACAAAAATCTCGCCGGAATCATCACGCACAACAAAATACTTAACAAAAATTAACGAAAAGGTTTCTGTGACCTCCCCGGAAACAGTCACTTCTTTTCCGGCATATTCTCTGGGGTGTTTAACAATCTCACCGATCTTCGTTGAACCGATATTGCAGGCAAAAATAAAAAACACAAGAAAGATCGATACGTAAAAAAAGGCCGGCAATTTATGATTTTCGGTCTGCTTCATTTTGGCTTCCTCCCCTTCTGTGTATTGTTATCAATTTCATATGTTAATTATCACGAAATTGCAACGCAGTATTCTTGAATGGTGTGCAATGAATCGCAAGGACAATAATAAAACCATGTCCATTCAGGTTCGCTTTTGGCTGACGATTGCTCAACAAGTCAATGTTAATCTTCATTTTTCACTATCTGCCTCTTTAATGCTTGAAACTCTGCACAATTTCGTTTAAACAATTTTCCATCATATTTTATTACAAAAGGAGCCGCCATGATCAAGATGAAAGAAATAAAAGCAAAAAACATGAATGTAAATAAATTTATCGATGATAAAGTTCGGGATATCCAGCAGGCCGTGAGTGACGGATTTGCCATCAACGCTCTGTCAGGAGGCGTCGATTCTGCGGTCGTCACCGCACTGGGACATAAGGCACTGGGCAAACGTTTAAAAACCTATATCATCGACAACGGCATTATGCGTGAGAACGAACCGGCCAGGGTGGCAGCGGCGTTTAAAAAGCTTGGAATTCAGGTCGAAGTTTTCAACGCCTCCAAAGCTTTCTTCTCCGCGCTCAAGGGGCTGACCGATCCCGAAGAGAAAAGAGAAGCCATCACCCAGACTTTCTATAAAAATGTTTTTGGAAAGCTGGTCATTAAAAGCAAGGCCAAATATCTTCTGCAGGGCACGATACTGACCGATGTGGATGAAACCGTCGCAGGCATCAAAAGACAGCACAATGTTTTTGCACAACTGGGCATTGATCCACAGAAGGCTTTCGGTTACAAGATTCTGGAGCCGCTCATCGAACTGCGCAAGGACGGCGTGCGCAAAGTCGGTCGCGGTCTGGGTTTACCGGAAATCATGTTCGCCCGGATCCCCTTCCCCGGACCGGCGCTGGCGGCCCGCGTCATCGGCGAAGTCACGCCCGCTAAAATCGCTCTCGTGAAAAAAGCGACGGCCATTACCGAATCGGCCTTACAAGATGTAAAAGCTTTTCAGTATCTGGCCATTCTGCATGAAGATCGCGTGACCGGCATGCGCAACAATAAACGCGTTTTTGGCAATCAGATTGAAATCCGTTGCTGGAACAGTTTGGACGCACGCACGGCAAGACCGACCAGACTCTCTTATGACATTCTGGAAAGCATCGCCGCAAAAATAACAAAAGAAATACCGGAAGTGGTCAGCGTCACGTATAACATTACGTCTAAACCGACATCAACGATTGAAGCGATTTAATGTTTAGCGATTTAGAAAATTGGGAAATTATCCAAAGAGGCAGACGTCAATGGAGTCTGCCTCTTTTTTAATTTATCGGAAATGTCCCTGTGATGTGAGTTGCACTAAATTTCCAAATCATGGAGCACTTGCACACCGGTCATATACGCTTCCATAAAATGAACTTTCATAAACTTGGAGCTGTTGTATCTTCTTCCGGTGAAGGATTGATATTTTTCGTAGAAACCGGGAAGCAAACGGGGAGAAAAGCGCACTTCATGCCCCACGTGTTTGAATCCCAGCATTTTATAAGGAGGCGGTATGATGGAACCGCCTTCCGCTTCGGCATGAACTTCATCCATAAATCTCGGTGCCGGCACCGGATCCTCGGAATTCACATACCGCAACAGCGTCAGCCATTCGCTTTGTTTTTTGTTCTTGTGAATACTGAGAACGGATTGATGTCCATAACGCGCAGCAAAATACCGGTTGCCTATCGGCGGCGCTCCGAAGGTATGCGCCAGAATTCTTTCCGGGGATACCCCGTAATAATCGCATAACCTTGCGGCAAACAGCGTGGCCATGGCCCCGCCAAGACTATGACCGATAATCCAGAAAAAGCATTTTTCCCTTTTAGTTTCATCTTTCAGGATTTCCGTCAGACTGCCTTTGACAACGCCATTTTTGAAAGTAACACGTTGGGCCCGCTCTTCAAAATCATGCACGTTTTCAAAAATACCGTTATGGACTCTGATTCTGCTCAAATGGGAAAATTGTTCCTGATTCAGAAAACGGGTCATCCGGAAATCGAGATTATCCAGCCAATCATGAATCTGATCCGAACCACGAAACACAATTGTAATCAGGGTTATGATTCCTTCAGCCGTTTGAATATTCCGGGATCCGATGATGGCCTGTAAATTACCGGAATAAAAAAGCTGAACATCATAAAATCCGAGTGTCAGCAGAGTTTCGCCATGGCGCGGGTCGTTATAGTAGCTGTCCCGGGCAAGACAGGCGGCGATCCCGGATTTCCGGCGGTCATGCTCTTGGAGCTGATCGGGAAGAAACATTTCCGCCCAGTCGAATTCTTCATGATAAATATAGTCCAGCATTTTGCCTTCCCGGGGGTGAATGGAAATCGTGATTTGATGCTCGGAGAATTGATCAGACCCTGCCGTATATATCTTCAAAACGCTCAATATCGTCATCACCGCAGTATTCACCGGTCTGTACTTCGATGAAAACGAGGTTTTCTGTTGAGGAATTCCGGATACGATGTTTAGCCTTTTTCGGAATATCAATCGCACTGCCCACCCGCAAAGATTTCCTTTTACTGCCGACCGTCACCAGACCTTTACCGGCAACAACAAACCAGTGTTCCGCGCGCTGATGATGAAGCTGCAGGCTCAGCGATCCTCCCGGCTCGACAGTAATTCTTTTTACCTTGTGACCGGGGGCTTCGGATAAAACTTCAAAACTTCCCCAGGGGCATCTTGTAACTTTTTTCATGATTTTTTTCCTGACATTTTATTCTTTTGCGTAACATAATTTAAATTTAATGAAAAGGGCTTTCGAGTCTCGCTTTAGATGCTGATTTATGATAATCATTAAACAAATTATACAAGTCAAACCCGGAAGCAATGGATATCAATTACAGGATTGCCCGAAGCAAAAAAAGAAAAAAGACCCTTTCACTGCAAGTCCGAAGCGAATCGGAAATCATTGTTTCAGCGCCATGCTTCACGTCGGCAGCGGAAATCAGCCGCTTTGTTGAAGAAAAACAGCAATGGATTAAGAAAACCATACGCAAGCAAAAAGAGGAGGCGTCAAACAACAAAGCCAGGGAATATCAAACCGGAGAAAATTTTCTTTATCTGGGACAGGCTTACCCATTGGAAGTATTCTTTGAACCTTTCGAAAATGCAGGGGTTGTGCTCTGGAATAACCGTTTTTACCTGAATGCACAAGACAACAAAGAATTAAAAAAGAATTACTTTGTTTCGTGGTATAAGAAAAAAGCTGCCGAATATATCATTCAACGTCTTGATTTTTATAGCCGGATCCTTAAATTACACCCTGAAAAGATCAGAATCACATCAGCACAAAGCCGCTGGGGTTCTTGCTCCGGAAATGATAATCTGGCGTTCAGCTTCCGGTTGATGATGGCGCCACCGGCAATCATTGATTACGTGATTGTCCACGAGCTGGCGCACATCAGAGAAAAAAATCATGCGTCGAATTTCTGGCGACTCGTTGCGTCGGTCATTCCGGAATATAAAAATCAACGGCGTTGGCTCAGAGAGAATCATCATAAATTCAATCTTTGAGTCGGTTGAATAAAGGGATTAAAATATATTGATATGGAAAAAATTGAAACGATTGATCTTCAACACCGTGAATGCCTGACTGAGCGCTTCCATCAGATGAATCTCAGTATTTCCGATTATACTTTTGCTAATGTCTATTTATTTCGCGACATCAGCCACTATGAATTCGTCACCAAGGAGTGCGGTTTGTTCGTGTCAGGCCAAAACAAACAAAAACAAAATTATGTCATGCCTTTAAATGATCCGGTCGGATGCGATATTCACACATTCCATGAAATTCTCGGAAAACGCGATTTTTTCTTTCCTATTCCGGAAGTATGGTTGCATTATTTCCCGGAAGATAAATTTGTTTTCACTTATGACGAAAGTGAATCCGATTATCTATACATCACTTCAAACATGGCGGACTTTAAGGGCAAACAATACGTCCGTCATCGAAACCATTTAAATCAGTTCTTATCTCTGTATGAACCTGAAGGAGTTTCTTTAAACACACGCAATTACAAGGATGCGATGACAGTTCTGCAGACATGGCAGAACGACTCACGAACGGCAGCCGATAAAACCGATTTTGAGCAGTGCCGGGAAGCGCTCCGGAATTGCTCCGAACTTGCACTGTGGGGAACAATATATTACATTAACAACACTCCAGCGGGTTTCATTATCGGCGAGGCCTTGAATAGTGAAACATTTTGCCTGCATTTTGCGAAGGCATCCAAGCAATATCACGGCATTTATGAGTATATGTTCAATGATACCGCCAAAAGATTGCAAACTCATTATAAATACCTCAACATGGAAGAGGACATGGGCAATAAAAATTTACGGCGGACAAAAAGGTCATACGGACCGGAACTCATTCTAAAGAAGTATCACGTCGGATTGAAATAGACAGGAAATGAAATCATGAACGAACCGGTCAACATAACATCATTGCGCGAAGGCGATCAGGGCGTTGTTCAGTCGATTGAAGGTGGTTCTGCCATAACCAGCCGACTGGCCGGCCTGGGCATCGTCGTCAATGCCAAGTTCCGCATCTCCCAGATGAGCAGCGGCCTGCTTGTCATGCAAGTCGGCAGCACCCGCATCGCGCTTGGACAGGGGGAAGCTTCTAAAATAATGGTTTATAAAACCGTCGCAGAAGCTGAAGTCTGTCTGCCGCCAATCGAAAAAGAAGTTTTTGTCGCTTTGGTCGGTCAGCCCAACGTCGGCAAATCAACCGTCTTCAACATCCTCACCGGATTATCCCAGCATGTCGGCAACTGGCCGGGGAAAACCGTTGAGAAAAAAGAGGGATCGCATCGTGCCGAAAATGTTTTAATCAGAATTGTTGATTTGCCGGGAACCTACAGCCTGACCGCGTTTTCCGAGGAAGAAAGGGTGACGCGTGATTTCATCATTCAGGAAAAACCTGATCTGGTCGTCCTGGTATTAAATGCTGCGGCACTGGAAAGAGGCCTCTATCTGTTATCAGAAGTACTGCTGTTGAACAGACCGACCATTGTGGTTGTCAACATGATTGATGTTGCTTCCGATCAGGGAATCGAAATTGACGCAAGAACCTTACAGGATTCACTGCGAATACCGGTCATTCCCATGGTGGCCAAGCGCAACAGCGGCATTCGGGAGCTTGTCAATCAGATCGTCACGATTGCTTCTTGCGAATATAAACACCATCCCGATTTACCGCAGGTTTCCGACGATCATCTCCAAATTTATCAGGACATCCTCCGGCACATCCGGCCTCATATTCACGAGCCCTATTCCCCCGAATGGGTTGCCGTGAAATTAATGGAAGGTGATCCGGAAGTAACAAAAATGGTGCAAGCCGGCGCTCCGAAACCGGCACACGACGATATAGACCAACTCCTGATCAAGCACGAAGACGCTCTGCACGCCGTCGTGAACGGCCGTTATGACTGGATCGAAAAAATCACCAGAGCCGCCGTTTCCCGGTTCAAGATGGGCGAGGTTGTGTTGACCGACAGAATCGACCATATTCTGACCCGTCCGATATTCGGCATCCCGGTTCTGCTGGGCGTCATGGCTCTGGTCTTTTTTCTGACTTACGCCGTGGGCGTTCCCCTGCAGGGCTGGCTGAGCGATCAGCTTCAGAATTTTATCCAATTCTGTGAACCCTTCACATCGAAGTGGCCAAACTGGATTTCCGGATTATTGCTCAACGGCATCATCGGCGGGGCGGGTTCCGTGCTGACTTTTTTACCGGTCCTTTTGATTTTTTTCGCCATCATGGCTGTTCTGGAGGATATCGGTTACATGGCGCGCGCGGCATTTGTCATGGATAGAATCATGCATCTTGTCGGCCTGCACGGCAAAAGTTTTATTCCCATGTTTCTGGGCTTCGGCTGCAATGTTCCCGCCGTTTTGGGCGCGCGGATCATCGAAACAAAAAAAGCCAGAATGATTACCCTGCTTTTAATCCCGTTTGTCCCGTGTACGGCCAGACTCGCCGTATTGACAATGGTTTCCGCGGCTGTCTTCGGATCAAAGGCCGCTTACGTTTCCTGGAGCATTGTGGCTCTGAATATCGCCGTACTAGGTATCGCCGGAATTTTTGTCAATAAAACGCTCGGAAAACAGGATGCCCCCTTCATCATGGAATTGCCCATCTATCACACGCCGGATATGAAAACGATTCTCATGGTCGTCTGGACAAGAACCTTATCATTTATCCGTAAAGCGGGAACTGTCATTCTGGGGGTTTCCATGATCATCTGGCTTTTGTCTTATTTCCCCAACGGCGTTGTGGAAGAAAGTTTTCTGGCACAATTCGGCAAATGGCTTCAACCGCTGGGCGTGCCGCTCGGCTTGGACTGGAAGATGATCACCGCGCTCTTGACCGGTTTGATCGCCAAGGAAAATGTCGTCGCCACGCTCGGTGTGCTCTATTCGGTGGGCAGAGATGGTCTGTCCAATATGCTGCCGACGATTATGAATCACGAATCAGCCGCGGCTTTTCTGGTCGTCATGATGCTTTTTATTCCCTGCGCCGCGACCATCGCCGTTCTGAAAAAAGAAATGAACAACAACAGATGGTTTTACGCGTCCATCATTATGACGCTGATTGTTTCCTATCTCGGTGGAATTGCGGCATACAACCTTGTCAAATGGCTGGGAATCTGATTCAACTTCCAACTCAAAGCGTTATCTTTGTTGACTGCGTCGTCGATATCATCTTTGCTTTGAACGTTCAATAAAGTATAAAAACTCTCATAATGTGCAACTATTAACATTAATAAGAAAAGCAGAATTTGGTACGTATAGCTTCCTGTAGTCCACACAAAGTCAATATTTAAAATTATACTTTCTTTCGAATAAGCGTCAATCCAAAGTTGAGTGAACGTACACGTGAGATCAGATTCTAGTCATTGGTTCAATTTTGGATTGACGCTTGAAGAACTAAGCCGCGTGTTGTGGGCTATGGGGTTTCAATCGCGTCTTTTCTGTTTTTTGTCATTGATCAAGGGTGAAACAAAGTCGCTGATATTTGTTTTTAAGGAAAACATTTTTACAATGGATACCAGGAACATTATCGATTGATCCATTCCTGGACGGATGATGGAAGGGCATTCGATTTTTGACAATAAGATACCGTAGCGAAACAGAGTGTTCTTTTCGCAGGAAGCCGGGCATACAGGGGTTATAA
>CAYZLL010000029.1:0-20782 GCA_964479225.1 uncultured Smithella sp. | reverse complement strand
GATAATTCGACCAACGACTCAAACTTCACTTCGTTCGTTTTCGTCGGGTCTCATTTCCTACGTCGCTATGCTTTTTTTCAATGAATGTCATTATCCCGCTCCGCTGCGCTTCGGGGATAATTCGACCAACGACTCAAACTTCACTTCGTTCGTTTTCGTCGGGTCTCATTATTTTAGTTGCATTATCATAAATGATTGTTTAAAAAAAGGAATGCCTTGGAAATCTGAAGATGATGAGGTGACTAATCAAAACAGTATCCATCAACAAGATATAATAAAATATCGCCAAACATTGTATTAGTTTAATAAAATCAAACCATTATAAGAGAGACAGCTTCAATGGCTACAATCGATTCCACTCCTAAAGAAAAGACGGTTCTTTTCCCCGATGGAAAAGTGAAGGAAAGAAAATTCGTCCGGCAGGACAAACTGGAAGGTGAATATTTCGCTTACTACCATAACGGTCAGGTGCTGTCGCACATTCATTTTGAGAACGGTAAAAAAAACGGGCCAGCGGTTATCTATTATCCTGACGGTCACATCAAAGAAAAGGCAAACTTTGTTAATGATAAACTGGATGGTGAATACACATCTTTCTTTGAAAACGGCAACATGAGAGAAAAGGAATACTATAAGAACGGAAATCTGGAAGGCACCTATCAGATTTACTTCAAGACCGGCCAGCTAAAGGCACAAGAGCAGTTCAGAAAAGGCAGATTTCATGGCGAATATATTTGCTATTATAAAAACGGACAGATTAAGGAAAAGGGATTTTTTAAACACGACAAGCGACAGGGAGAATACTGCGCTTATTTTAAAAGTGGTGAAATGAAGGAAAAAGCCGCTTTTAACAACGGAAAAACTATTGGGAAATTTCTTGTTTTTACAGAGACCGGTTCACAGGTTCAGATGACCGACAGTGAGGAAGACGGCTCTTCTCCTGTTTGGGAAGAGCATGAAGTTGCCGGTCTGCTGCAGGAGTTGAAACACTTCGACAAGAAAGACAAATAATTCTTCGGGGAAGGAGTCATGATGATCAAAAACATTTTAATTCCCACCGATGGTTCCGCCAATAGCAATACCGCTCTGGAATACGGAATCTATATTGCCCGGAAAATGGAAGCTTCTTTAACCGGCCTTCACGTCATTGATGTTAATTTAATTCAGGGGCCGATGCTGACGGATATTTCCGGAGCAGTCGGGATGCCTCCTTACGAAGGTTTTTTTGACGCCATTGAAAAATCGCTGGAAGAAAAAGCAGATTTTATTCTCAAAGAATTTCAGGAACGCTGCCAAAAAGCAGGTGTAAAATCTGAGGAAAAGAAAGAAATCGGTAAGGTCAGCTCTATCATCATTGAAGAATCACAAAAAGCCGATTTGATTTTGATGGCAAAAAAGGGAGAACACTTTCACCTTAAGGAAGGTGGATTAATAGGTTCAGTCGCCGAGGTTGTTGTTCGTAATTCAGGCAAGCCGGTTCTGGTAACGCCTGAGAATTTTATCGAGATAGAAAGCATGGCGCTTGCCTATGACGGTAGTGGGCCGGCAAATAAAGCGCTTCATCTTTCTTTGCAATTATCCCAGCAAAACGTATGGCCTCTGACGGTGCTGATCATTTCAGCCGATACAAAGAAAGCGGCTGATTTAATCGATCAAATCGAAGAAGCCCATCAAAAAGAAGCACCCGTTGTCGATTGTGAAACAATAACCGTTGCCGGCAAAGAAGCGGATGAAATTGTCAAGTTCATCAAAGAAGGTTCTGTGGAATTGATGGTTATGGGCGCCTATGGACACAACCGCCTGCGCGAATTGTTACTCGGCAGCACGACCTCGCACGTTATCCACAAAAGTCCAGTTCCGGTTCTGCTTGTCCGTTAATCATTAAACTTTTTTAATCTTCCGTCAGCACCTTTATTAACGGTCTCAAAATAGTATTTACGACGAAGAACATTTATGTTTTGACGTCTTCCCGGCGAAGGCCGGGAACCAGTCCAAAATTCCTGGATGCCGTATCAAGTCCGGCATGACAAATGTACATTCAATTATGAGATCATTCATAACACGCGGGGAAAGGCAATGGCTGTTGCCGCCCGCATTATGCGTTTGTAATCCTGTGTTTGGGGCAGCTGCGCCATGCATGGAAAGCAATCATGCATGTCCAGATCATAAGCGGATATTTAAACCATAAAAAATCAGGTGTCGTCGTGAGATTGATAAAAATTAAAATGGCATTCATGATGATATAAGCAGCCAGATGATAAAAAAGTCCCTGGTTTTGCTTTTGAGATGATGGCACGAGGCTGAGCCCATGGAAGGCCAACCCGATACCCCAAACGATAACCGGCCACTGCGCCCAGACCTTCTCCGGAAACATATCCATGTTGATCCATATTAAAACAGCATTAACAGCCAGATAAGCTGTAAGATGATAACCAAACCCTATTTTTGCTTTTTTACTTGCCATAATCATTTCTCCTTTAACCGGTTATTTCATTCTTTTTTATTCTTTTCGTTATCGATCAGTTCTTTGGCCTCGGCAACCGCTTTCTCGACAGCCCTGATCACATCGGGCTTGATGTCGAAATAGAAACCATTATCATTGCAGAGTTTCTTGATTTTCTTGATCTCGGCCATAAGCGGGGCCGGTATGCTTACCCTTAACAGTGCGTTTTTGAACTGTTGTTTTTCTTCTTTTTTCAAAATCGCCATATTCTGATTTCCTCCTTTGATGAGTATTTGAATGGAGTATATATGTGTCTTATGTTTATGTCAACATAAAAAGCAATATTAATAGCAATTATTATTGCTATTAATATTGACAATTGTATTTGCTTAATATATGTTACCTACGAAAGACACCAAATAAACATCGATCTTGAAAGGAGGATTTATGAAAAATAACGATTCGATTGCAAAACTGGTTTTTAAAAGTATTGATCAAGTGGTTTCGACGGTAGAAAATATTCACGGGGATATAGCCGAAGCAAAAGGCAATATACGGGATAATGCGCCGAATAATGAAGAAACCGGGAAAAAAGTATATGGTTTGATCAGATCAATCAACAGCAGAGTTGAAGAAACAGTGCTTGATTTTTTCAAGAAACATTAAACAAACGATAATGAATGTCGCCAAATCATGTGGCAGAAAATTCCGGTCAAGATTGCCTTGACATACAACCACTGGCCTTTTATGCTGCCTCGCGGCGAGAGAAATTCTTATCAATTTGGAATAACAATTAATTAATAGTTTAAAGAGGGCCTTTTGTGAGATCGGAAGATCCTGTCAATTTAAGGAACATTTTTAAAATTCCGCGCTTTATTATCGAGGGCATTAAATTTCACGCGGCGGGTACGTTATATATTCCTAAACCGGTATTTTCAACCATCCGGGTAACCCATCGATGCAATTCCCGTTGTCCAGCCTGTATTTTCTGGAAAGAAAACCATAAACTCGATGAACTTTCGCCACAGAGCATCGAAGCGCTATTCAAGGACAAACTATTTTCGTCTCTGGAAATGTTGACAATTAGCGGCGGCGAAGCCACGCTCAGGGATGATCTGGCGGATATTGCCAAAGGTGTCCTGAAATCATGCCGGAACATCAGGGGCATAACTTTGTGCACAAACGGTTTTGATAACCAACGCGTTATCCATGTCGTGAAAAACTTGCTGACGTTGGCTCGAGACCGGGGTAATATAAATTTATACGTTTCCGTCTCGTTGGATGGCATCGGCGACCTGCACGGGGAAATTCGAGGCGTGCCTGACGCTTTTGAAAAGGTCGCGAAGACCCTTGCGGATTTAAAAAAAATCCAACACACCGATAATATGTTCCTTTCCGTCAATTGCGTCGTTCAGCCCCTGAATGTTTCGCATCTGAAAGAAATCGCGATTTACGGTCAGGAAAACAAGTTGCCTCTTACTTTCTCGCCGATTTGCACTTCCGATATTTTTACGAACGATGAGGGATTGAAGAAACACCTGCAATTTAGTCCGGCACAACTCGACGAACTTCATAAAATTATAAAAAATGAATTGATGCCGTTCCTGAGAACTTTTAACAGGGCCTTCTGGCAGGATTATTTCAATTTAATCAATGGCGCTTCAAGACGCGTGCCCTGTTTATTGCTCCATCATTATTTGCAGATTGATGCCCGTGGGGTCATGCGCGGATGCGATTTCGACAGCCGGTTCATTTACGGGCATATCCAAGACTCCGAACCTCATCGAATGTGGTTTTCGGAAAAAAGCCAAAATATGAGAAGGATGATTAAAAAGGATAGTTGCCCGGGATGCACAGTTAATTGTAATGTAGGATATTCTCTTGCCCGGGAATTTTTTTATTATGCCCGTTATCTGTCCCTTGAAAAATTCAATCATTTGATTCAAAAAAACATCTTTCGATAAGACAGCAACATACGCATCCGTCTTCCGGTGCGACATGGACCGTCAGAAGGCATGACGATGGTTTTTTCGTTGACTGATTCTTTTGCGTATATAAAAAGGCACCTGATAAAAAGCCTTTGCGATAAAATCGGGAAATGCGGCAGCTTTTCTCAAAAACGAAACATCTCCCATACTGTAGCTGTGCGTCAGCCATTTTTTATAGACTCTGTTACGCAGATTTGGCGGTGATGTTAATACACGGAAAAAACGAATTTCTTGAGAATTTTTAGGCAACCGGTCAAGATTCATTAAAACATCTTCCGGCACCGGAGCGTCAAATTCGTTTTTTAAAAAATTTAATGCGTAAAACATCGTTAATCCCAGGTTGCGGGAAGCGGCTTCGGACACCAGCAAATCCCAATCGATCGCATCAGGTCTTTTCTTCATAACCATCAGCACATCAACAATCCAGCGGATTGACGATATGCTGTTCCATTTGATACCGTGGGCGCAATTGTGCAAAATCTGGAGAGTCGGATTCAAGATTTGAATCTTTGATCCTTTGAATGAAACGTCCTCCGTCTGCTTCCAGAGATCTTCATCTGCGCGATCCCATGGGCACTGATAAAAAGCGCGCCAGTGAATATCCGTTTCGTAATGATCGGGGCTTATCAAATCGAGTGAATGAATATGTTTGACGGGCTTGTCCAGCCATGAACCGTTCTTTTCCTGCCAGCCCTGCTCTTTGAAATAATGCAGCGTTCTTTCGACATCCTCTTCACGGATCAGAAAGTCCGCGTCGCTCATGGGACGGATACCGGTATCTTCATAATATGCGGCAACGAGCGCGATGCCCTTGAGCACGATGACGGGTATTTCCTGTTTTTTCAGTTCGACCAGAATTGCCGCGAATTTATGAAAAAGCAGACTGTTTTTGTACAGATTCTGACGATAGATCCCTTTGATTTTTTCAAGATGCGGGAGATCTTGACCGGTTTTGGACAATCGCTTATAAAGCAACGGCAGAAGACGGTAACTTCCCCCTTCTACATCGTCGAGGTTGGTTGTCGTCAGCCATTTCTTGTAATATTCAATCGCCTGACCATCATTTATTTTCAGGATAGCATATAAAAGCAACAGTTCGTCATCTTTGACCATCCGCTTCCTTCTTTCTTCTGCGCATAATCACGTCTTTGGCAATACGTGCGTAATCATCATTTTGATTTTTTTCCACAATTCCATGATTCAGGGGATGAATCCGGCGGTGCATCAAAACATCGGGTAAAATAGAAGAGGTCATTCCCGCTTCCAACGCTCGCTGATACCATTCAATAAATTCTCCCGTCTTGTAATTTGTCGAGAAATACCCCGCCTTTAAAAAATTATTTCGCTTAAACAACATCACGCCTGAATGTAGACCCTTAACCGGTTCATTGGGGCAATAGTACTTCTGACGGAAGCTATCATCCGTTTCCGGACTGAAAAAATGAGTGCTCATGCCAAAGATCATATCCGGCGCATTCTGTTTCTTGATTTCGCGCAATTGGAGTTCAAGTTTATTGTTCACCCAGTAATCATCGGCATCCAGAAAGGCAATGTAATCGCCGGTGGCGCTTTTCACGCCGTCATTGCGGGCGGCGGCGGCTCCGCCGTTCTTTTCCCGCCTGATATAGCGGATGCGGTCGCCATAACGTTGCGCTATTTCCGCTGTTTTGTCTGTGGAACAATCGTCAACAACGAGAATTTCAAAAGGTCTCAGAGATTGATTCAGGACGCTCTGCAAAGCCTCATCAAGATATTTTTCTCCGTTGTAAACGGGGATGATGACACTGATTTTATGAGATGACTTTGCTCTGTGCAAAGAGGCTTTGATGGATTTTAAAAGTTCCTTACGGCAGATTTCCGTTTGGCTGGTCAGACACTGGTTATGAACCCTTTTATAAAGAAGAGTTTTTTCAATAACCCCGAGCCGGAAACCGGCGTCTTTGGCCCTCAAAAACCAGTCACTGTCGTCGCCGATTTGATATGTTTCATCAAAATATCCCACTGCTTCAAAGACGGATTTGCTCACCAGCAAAGCGCTAGGAATAACCGCTGTCGT
Organism: uncultured Smithella sp.; assembly: GCA_964479225.1. Lineage (GTDB taxonomy): Bacteria > Desulfobacterota > Syntrophia > Syntrophales > Smithellaceae > Smithella. The sequence continues at coordinate 14,295 of CAYZLL010000029.1, read as the reverse complement.
TTCTGACTCCTGTCTTTCACTCCTCACCCATCCGGGAAGCTCTTTCAATTCTTCATCAAGAAATATACTATGCTTGGTTACGGCGTAATCAATTTCTGGATGATCTTTCATGAAACCGATCTGCAATTTCAGTTTTTCGGGATCCCAAATATCGTCGGCATCGAGAAAAGCCAGATACTCACCGGATGATTTTTCAACGCCCAGATTTCTGGCCGCCGCTACGCATCGATGCTGCTGGTACAGATAAATTACCTGACGGTATTCCTTTACGATGGAAGCGCTTTCGTCGGTTGAACCGTCATCCACAACAATACATTCCCAATAACCGTAGTCCTGACTCAGAACGCTGTTAATCGAATCTTTAATAAATCTTGCGCCGTTATAAACCGGTATGATCACGCTTATTTTAAGATTTTTCATTCGTCCCCTTCGCTTTCTGATGTAGCCAGGAAACGTTTTAACGCATCCATAATTTCGGCGTTATCTTTACCCAGCGACATTTGATAAACAGGCAGATCTTTCAATATTCTCGCGAGCGTTTTCAGCGTTTGTTTGCCGCTCCCGGGCATCTGAAAAATAGAACTGGCTGCGAGTCCCATCAAACCTCTGCTTTGTGCCACGCGCTCGAAAGACGTTTTCTGACCCCCTTCAATCACCGGCAATAACACGGCCTTGAGCGGCATGCTTATCGCCAAATCCTCCGGTTGATGATCCAACAGATAAAAATATCCTTTTTCGTCCTTTTGATTATTCATGGATAATTCGCCTGCCTCCGGCATGCGTTCCAGCATTTCCCAGCGGAATTTGACGCTGTTGTAAGCGCTGCGCACTACCGATCCGGATTGATTCTCCAGAATCACATAATCGTCTCCGAGAAATTTAAAGCCATTACGCGCCGCCAGCATGGCCGTCGTTGATTTTCCCGTTCCGCACTTACCCGCCAACAGGACCGCCGCACGATCTCCACCGATTGCCGCCGCGTGAACCAGAACCAGACCGGATTTCTCACACCACCAGTGCAGGAGCATGCGCATGGGCGCTGCTTTTTCATAGAAAGGAAGATCCCCGGCTTTCGGCAGATAATAAAATCCCCGGTTACCCCCGTTATCGAAAAGGCTGAAAATTCCACTCTTCGGATTATAAAGCGCGTGAAGATCTCCTGAATTATACGTTACAATTTCATCCTTATTTCTTGAAATTTCCTGCAGCCAGGCATAACCGGGCAAATCACTATTTAAAACATCGGTGTCGCAGGCATAAATAGTGAAAGCCGTTTCCGCGTCTGCCGGGGTCATCTCCAAATGCTCGAATGCTTTGAAGAGGTTTCGCTCAAGAATGTCCGAAGAATAAGTTAGAAGAACAGCGCCGCCGATAAAAATAAATCGTTTCCTTATCCCGGCGGCTTTTTTTTGCGATTCATTGAAATAATCGAGAATGTCGGGCAGAATGGTTTCAAATTTATTCATTAATCATTGCTTCTTCTGATGAGGCCAGCCCTCGTCCGATACTTCGTGAATCGGATCCAGCAGCAGCATTTCCTGCATATCGGAAAATTTCTGAAAATCAGGCCTCTCATAAGATGAAACTTCAAATCCGTTCGTATTTATTTCATCAACGTTGTGTCCTTCAACTTCACGAACGAGCTGCTCATCGATCAGGCGTTTGACAAATACTTTGAGGTCCGCGTTGATGTTTTCGCCCTCTCCCGGATAAAACTTTTCGGCAGCAGAGGCTATTGAATTCAAAGCATATCCCTGATCAAGAAGACTCCATACCCGGGCCGCTGCCTTATTGAGGTTGTAATAACATCCGTTATCCAGGTTGATAACGACAACCTCATCTTCCATGGGTTCGCTAATAACCGCGGGAACGTTGATTTTATAATGCTTTTTCATAGTGATATTTATCATCCTTAAATTTTCTGCGCGATTATAAAAACAAATTTCGGCTATGTCAATGATGTATTATTAATCGAATTTTCACATGGTAAGCAGTTTAATTATTTTTTGAGCGAAGAATTCTGGACCGGGCAATCTTAAGATAGTTTTTATGAACGTTTTCCCGTTTGAGTGCTGTGGTGTTATTCAAATGCACTCTTCTGCGCATCAACAAAGCCGCTAAAACGTGATATTTCATTCCTGCATCTGAAAATCGCGTGAACCATTCAATAAACTGCGACAGTCTCATGGAGGGATTAAATTCGCCTACATGAAAAAAAATATCCCGACTGATCAGCATTGCACCGGCATTAATACCGCTCATTCGATCAGGTGGACAATGAAGCCGCGAACGTTGTTCTGAATCCATCTCGGGGCTGAAAAAGTTTTCCACCATGCCAAAGACTGCATGACAAGATGAATGGCGTTTTAAATAATCGGATTGAAGAGCGAGTTTTTCAGGCTCCCAGATATCATCAGCGTCAAGGAAGGCCAGCAAATTCCCTGACGAGGCCGCAATGCCCGTGTTGCGGGCGACCGCACAACCCCGATTCGACTGGCGAATGATGTGAACGCAGGAGAATTTCTCTGCCACGCCTGCCGTATCATCATCCGAGCCGTCATCAACAACGATTATTTCATCGGGAAGCGCGGTCTGGGCAAGCACGCTTTCGATGGCCTCTGCCAGATAAAGAGATGCGTTAAACGCGGGTATAATAACGCTTATCTTATCCATGGCTGTTTTCGGTAATGATGATTTCCGGTCATTTCTGGCCGTCGATCAATTTGGTTAATTCCTCTGCGGGCATGGCGCCCATGCGCAGTCTGCCGTCCGGCAGAATAATGGCCGGAGTGCCATCGATCCCCAACGATTTAGCCAGTTTTATATTGTTATCAATTTCATCGGTATTGCACTCCGTCTTTGCTATTTCCTTTTTATCGAAGCAATCTTCCAGCAACTGCATGGATTTATTGCAAACGATGCTCTTGGATTTCCAGTATGCTTCTTTGTGAAATGGCATCGGATACATTTTTATATAAAAAACAATATCTTTTCTCTTGTTGCTGATTTGTTTTATTTCCTTATGCAGGTTGTTACAGTACGGGCAATCCGGGTCTGTAAAAATAATAACCTTTTTGTTCGCTTTAGAATCGCCAAGGACCAGTGCTGAATCCAGGGGGATTTTGGAGGTGTCCAACCGTTTTTTGTCTTTGATTTCCGTTGATGACTGCTCGGTAAGATTCGCCATATTTTTCATATCCACCAGGTTGCCAAAAATCAAATGCGTTTTGGCAAGATCAAAATAGAAAATGGCCGGTTGTCCGCCTCTTTCTACGGCAGCTTCGCATATGCTCGGCAGCGGAGTTTTTTTTATGTGGATAACACTTGCGCTGCTGACGTTGAGTTTTTTCAGAATATCCTGAACGTCCGCCTTTGAGATTGCATCGCATCCTTTTTTCTTAGCAACGGGTCCGGCTAAAACCTGATTGGCCGCAAGACACATCATTAATAAACATAGAATAAAAATAATTGTACTGTATTTACGCATTTTCATAATTTCCTTTCTTGATTTAATACTTAAAACTTTTTTTCATCCCGAGGATGTTCTGCTTATCAGGATTTGCCTTTATTAACCACATTTTCTTTTGTGCTGTCAGGATTGTCAGAATGACTTTTTTCTTATCCACCAGACATTCCATCCTGCCGCTTAATCCTTTTTCTCTGCCCAGTGATGATCCGCGACTGCATATTCCTGAATCATTTGATCTTCCAATCGTTTGCGCAGTGATTCAAATTGTTCTTCGTTCATTTCTTTCGGTATGGACGACATCGGACTGAACCGAAACAGAACTCTGCTGAACGGTTTGGGAACCATAAAACGATCCCAACTGTTAAAGGCCCACGCGTTTTCATAAGAAACGGTCCCTGACGAAATGCACGCATCAGCGTTCATCGCCAGCAATAAAAGCCCCGGTTTGATTATCCTCGGCGGGCCGGTAGGACCATCCACAATATGGCCGCCGATACGGTTTTTCGTGACCCCGTCAACCATGACGCGCAGCGCTTCTTTGCCGCCACGCGAACTGGAGCCCCGCACCGGAATCCACCCGATGTGCTGAACGACTCTGGAAATGAAATCCCCGTCGCGACTTTGACTGATCATAATGCAGGGCAACCATTTAAAAATCCGGGGAAGGAAAAATCCGCCGAAAAACCGCTGGTGCCAACTGGCAATGATAATGCGTCCGCCGTTTTCCAGATGTTTTTGAATCGGTGCTGTTCCCTCAAATTGGACGCGAAGCGTCCTGGTATAAAGATTGAGCAGGTGAAATATTGCCGATGAAAGTACAGTATTTAATAAAAAGAATTTAATGTCTTTTGCAGTCGGCATAAACAAATTATTCAATCTATGGTTCGATTTCCACGATCCGTTCAGCTCCTGGAACACTTTATGTGTTTCCTAGGGTGTTGGTGACTGTGTCCTGGGCGCAATCTTGATTTCCACCCTTCTGTTTTTCTGCCGTCCGGCCTCCGTGTTGTTGGTGGCCACGGGCATGGTCTTTCCATATCCAATGATTTCAATACGGTTTTCGGCAACACCGCGCACAACCAGCAACGTTTTGACCGCAACTGCACGCCGCTGGGAAAGATTCATATTGTATTCATCAGAACCCACGCTATCCGTGTGTCCTTCCACCAGGATTAAAGTCTCCGGGTACTGATTTAAAACGGCGGCAACCCTGTTTATTTCAGAATAAAGTCCCGGTCGCACTTCTGAAGAATTTGTGTCAAATGTAACGTCACCCTTAAAAGTCACTGCCAGTAGATTGCCTTCTCTGGCTACGGAAGCCGCTTCTGATTGGGCTAAAGCGTCGCGCATTTCTTTTTCCTGTTTGTCCATCATTTGACCAACGCCATAACCACCGGCGCCACCCACAGCAGCGCCTATGGCAGCGCCGACGAGCGTTCCTTTTGTATCACGGCCGATAGCTTGTCCCAGTATCGCTCCGACGATGGCTCCGCCACCGGCTCCCAACAGGCTTCCCTGTTGTGTCTTCGTCGCCGTTCCGGGTGCCGCGCAACCGGACAGCAGTAAAATGAAACATAGAACAACGGAAATTTTTATCTTACTCATTTTTTATCATCCTTTCTGAAACCCTGTAATTTTTTACCGCAGCCTATATTGACAATCGGAAACTTCTCTGTCAAGCCAATAGTGACTCTCATGATGGAAAAGGCGTCACTAACGAGCAACCGGCTATCTGATAAAATTTGTCCAAATCCGCTCTTCCGTTTCCGGCATCCTTATGCCTGCCTTTTTACCGGCGGCGATTGATTTTAAAAGCCAGGCCATATTTCGCCCCAATGCACGCATGGTCTGCAATCCTTCCAGATCCTGCAGAACTTCCTGAGGCGTGCTGCCATGAACCATATTCCAGTACTGCGATGAAACAACCGGCATATTATTGATAGTGAAATACTTATTGAGCTGATCGAATGCCGCGGTAGCTCCACCCCGGCGGCAACTGACGATAGCCGCACCCGGCTTGTAGGCAAACCTATCGCTGCCTGCGAAAAAACAGCGATCCAGAAAGGATGTGATAAAACCGGAAGCTCCGGCGTAATGCACCGGCGAGCCAAAAATAAAACCATCCGATTTATCAGCCTTGTCAAGCGCAGCGTTGACGGCATCATCGTCAAACACGCATTTGTCCAGCTCAGTACATTTTGCACAGGCCGTACAGCCTCTGATCGGTTTTTTACCAAGGTAGAATATTTCCGTTTGAATGTCCTGTTTGTTCAACTCCTTTTCCACTTCACAAAGTGCAGTGTAGGTACATCCTTTTTTATTGGGACTGCCATTGATCAATAATACTTTCATTTAAAATCTCCTTATTCGAATCGATTTGCATGATCATGATCTTATCAGGAGACGCGCTCCCAGACCAGATCCATGACATTCCCGGCCGCATCACGGGCTGTCAATGTCAGTGTGTTGCCGCTGAAGACAAACTCACGTGTCAGATCCGTTCCGATCCAGTCGGGAACCATAGCGGCCCTGACGTGGTGAACGACGATGTTCCCTCTTATTTCATACGTGCCGCAGTAGGACATAAACGATGTCATGGCTTTGACGTACCGGATGCCCGCCGTTATGTATTTGCACGACAGCAGCAGTTTTTTCGAGCGTGCGGCATCACTGAGTTCTTCCGGAGAAACACCTGTAAGCGTCCGGCCGGACTTCATCAGAATCGCGTGCATGAATCCGTCGGGCATATAGGATATGTATCCGAGGGGATTATCGGCAAACGGCTTGCTGATTGTACCGTCCAGTGCTTTTCTGACGATAGATTTCAATCTCCAGGTTCCGAAAAAACGTTTGTCACTCATCCCCAATCTCCTCTCTATATTGTATGGCGCATTTTCCAAATGCGCTCTTCTTTTTCTCCACACGACGACATTTAACGCGCCGATATGAGCGCCACACGGCGCACCTGCGCATTCAAATTCTCAATATAAGCTTCCCTGGGCTGAGCAATCGTACCCTTTTCATCATATTCCTTTTTTGTCATCGACTGCACAGCATCATCGATATCACCATTCGCGGCATCAAGATAGGTTTCAATCAGTTGACGATACCGCGGTGTGGCTTCAAGGGACCGCTGCAAAAAACCGGTGGCGTCTTCATCGGTAAAAACCCAAAGGTGAGCCATCCCGATGAGTTTGGGTTGCAGGCTGATCATCTTTTCCAGGGAAGAAACGTAATCCTCGTACGAGGATAAAAATTCAACCTGCACATCGCCGTCTTTATCGCCTTCGGGAATGCCGTATGCTTCTCCGGCAAATAATGCGCGGATTTCCGGAATAAAAAAAGCCAGCGAGTCGCCGGTGTGTCCCGGCACCTCGTAAACTTCGCAGGTCACGCCGCCCAGATCAAAGATGTCTCCGTCCTTGAGACTGATTTCAAAATCCACCGCCTCGATATGAACATCTTCGTCTCCGACGATATTCTTTAAAAAAGATCTTTGAAGTTCACTTAAGGTGGTCATCAGGTCGAGGACGGATTGCTTTTTCATCAGAGTCCCGACCCGCTCAGCCGCTCCGGCCTTGAGGGAAGGCAGTTTTCTCTTCAGATAGGGGATCGCGCCCAAATGGTCGAAATGGGAATGCGTGGCAAAAATATAGTCCAGAGCGTTTTTATCGCCGAAGATCTTTTCCAGCGAAGCAATATATGCCGGTCCCATCATGTTAATTCCGGCATCAATCATCAAATTCTTTTCTTGACCTTTGATAATATAACCGGGATAAAAATGATTTCCTGCCACCGTTATCCACTCGCCAAAATCGCCTTGAGCTTTTAATTTCATATCGATCTCATTTTATTTTCCGTCAGATTGATTATATCAGCGTCATGCAGACAACTGAGCAAGCCATTTGCCGGCATCGGCGATGTCAACATTATTTTTCACCTGTTCGCGTCGTAGATTCTGTACCAGTTGAACGGCTTTTGCTTCAGGTAATTTTTGTGCAAGCAGTTTAAAAGAAGCAGAAGGGGAATCATCGGAAAGTTTAACTTCAATTAAATGCGTCGCTTGCTTTTTTCTGCTCAGAGAGAAATCAATCTCCCTGCCGTCTTTGGTTTTAATATAATTCAGGTCGATGTCCTCGCCGGTTGTGTCCTGCAAATATTGCACATGCTTTAAAAGACAAACAGCGCAGGTATTCTCTAACTGAATTCCTTCACCACCCAGAACAAAACCGCTGTCATAAAAATATAGTTTAGGTTCTTTCAAAATGGCTCTGGCCACATTGGCATGAAAAGGCCGCACTGTGAACACAATGCACAAACTTTCAAGAATGCCGATATACTTCCGCACCGTATTGGGCGCCAGTTGCAGATCCTGCGCGATAGAGGTATATGAAATTGGAGACCCGACTCTTGAGCGCAGCAATTCCAACAAAAGCTTCATCGAACGAATTTCCTGTAATCGGCTGAATTCCAGAATATCCTCCCTGATCAGGTCGGTATAATACTGATTTCTCCACCGGGCCGCTTCTGTTTCAGAACCGGATAAAAACGGTTCCGGAAATCCGCCCAGTTTATTCAAAAGCGCAAGAGCTTTATCAGGTGAAACGGAACCTTTTAATTCACGGACGGAAATCGGATTGAGCCGCATGGGAAAATAGCGACCGGCAAGTGACTCGCCGGACTGACGGAATGTATCCAACCGCGCACTGCCGGTAATCAGTATGGACTGTTTTGGCGAACGCGTGTCAAAGACACCTTTAATAAACTTTTTCCAATCCGTCTTTTTATGGATCTCATCCAGAACCAGCAGATCGCTTTTCACAGGCCACGATTGCGAGTTGATAATCCTGGTATCATCTATATTGTCATAATTCAAATATTGAGGCGTTTTGAATTCCGGCATCAACGCCTTGGCCAGCCATGTTTTACCGACCTGTCGAGGGCCGGTTAAAATGATCATTTTCTTTTGTAAATCTTTTTTTATCGAGTGATAAAGATAACGTTCCATGGCCGACTATTTAGCAAGGCTTTGCACGAAAGTCAAGACTATTATGCAAACCATTGCATAATAGTCGGATTGTGTGACCTGCAGGGAGCGATCCCGATCGCTCCCTGTGGCGTCTTAATGTTTCTAGTGTTTATGCACCGTATCATCCGTCTGAGTTTGAGATTTTGTTTCAGCCGCCGGTTGCTGGGGAGTTTGATTTTTCATGCCCCGTTTGTGCATCCTTTTTTTTAAGTGTTTTTTTGCACCCATCTTCATCGGCATCATCTTGCCCATTTTCTTGAACTGTTCATCGGTCAAGATACTTCGTACGTCCTTCATGGTTTTTAACATATCCAGTTGATGAGCCGTCTTCATATCGCCGATTTTCTTCGTTGCGTCGCTGGCCTTCGCCAGATCAAAATCCTTGACTTCCATAATTTCCTGAAGTTCAATTTCCGCCAGTTTCTCATCAGCCTTAAATCTGATTTGCTTCTTCTGCATTTCCCTGTGCAGTAGTTTCATTTTTGCCATTTGGTCATCGGTAAGTCCCATATGCTCCATATGTTCCATACACTTCATGTCTCCGCCTGTCGTGTCATTGTCACCCATTCTCATCATGTTCCCATGCCCTGCACCATGTCCCATCTTCATCTGCGCAAACGCCGGCACCGCAAAAACAACAATTAATAAAACTGAAAATAATATCTTTTTCATCATAACCTCCTTCTAATTTAGATTTCGTTCTTTTAAATAACTTTACGGATTGATCGGCGATCAATCCCTGCAACGCATCTCCCTTGCTGGTTCAATCATTATGATGGAATTATCCTTTTATTTTATAAAAAACTACCGGATTCAATCTGCAAGATTGAACCCGCCTTGAATCACGCCTCGTGGGCTTTTTTGCCGTAAACCTTTTCGTAGGCCGTGCAGTAAGGACAAATGCCGTTTTCAATGTTTTTGACAAACCAGAAAGCGAATCCCTGCTGCTGTTTTCTTGCTTTCGTGCAAACCGGACACTCGACACATCGCTGCGCCATCTTTCTGTCTTTTTCGGTGATGGACGTTGTGGCCATTGGAAACCTCCCTTGCTGGTTCAATCATTATGATTGAATTATCCTTTTATTTTATAAACAACTACCGGATTCAGTCTGCAAGATTGAACCCGCCTTGAATCGATCCCTACAATACATCTCCTGTAAGACGCAATCCCCGATTGCGCCGCTTTGTTTCTTTTCGGATTGATCGGGGATCAATCCCTACATGACAATATGTTTTTTGTAGGGCGGGTTCCACGAACACGCCGTATGAATCACAATGGTGTTTTCACAGCCCTTGTACGGCGCTTGGGTTTTTCTGGTGGAAATAAGCTGGTGTACTTCTGATACAATTCAAATAAGAACGCCACGCGCTGGGCTTCGGTTGTGAAATTCGTTTTGCCATAGGCGGCATCCACTGACTTGTCCAGTTGCTGGTGCGCTTTGAGCAAAACCGGCGGCATAGTCAGCGGATCGTAAAGATTGGCAAGCGACGATTCGGGAAATTGCGCGCGGGCAACCAGCACAGCCTGCGCGGCGGATTCAATCGCCTGATTTTGTTTTTCAGTCGGATTTTCCGGCCATGGGAAATTGTTGTAAACGATTTTTATTGAATATTGGTATCGACTTTCCAAGCGGCCAGCAACGCCTCTCATCCAAGACATATGCATAATTGATTGAAGAACACCAAACTCATATAGAGTACCGTTGGAAATGAATTGCAGCGTATTATTTAAAATTACATTGCTGTCGATAAAACTCAATGGCGCATAGTTTCTCCGTTCTGAAGATACCTTTGGAACAACGATCATTGCTCCTTTTTGGGGTTGCCTAATTTCTCCAAATAGATATGGCGTTTTTGCTTTGGCTACAGTCGCTGCCTTAGGGCTTGATTCTCGAAACAGTTTTACAGACTCAAGTCGTTTAACAATAACAGTTATTTGTAAAAGTTCTCTTGGCTCAACTCCCTGCAACCAAAGACACCATCGTCTTCCACCATTTAAATAATCATCTCCTCCAAGTAATGGGCGAATCCATTTGCCAGCATTATGATCGTGCAAAAGAAGCGATTCTTTTTCTTCATCACTAAGTATCAAATTACCTCCGTCGGTTGCTTCATTGCCTTTAACCATTTCAGTAACTAAACATATCGGCGATCTCCGCGATACAAGAACATTACTTGGTGCGTCTATAAGATACGGATTAATGTTTTGCGCTTTGATTTTATGCGGCTCACCTTTGATGTTTTCATACTCGAACAGCCACTTGGGAGAAATATCAAATTCAGCAAAGCCAATAATCACACAATGCACAGCCGCCTTACAGCGCGCTTCGTTATTCCATTGAAAAGTCCGATGGGCAAAGAATATTTTCATACCTTCAGCCAGCATCCAGTTCCACAAAACACCGACCTGTTCACCCTGTGTAATGGAATTGGTGGAAACGAAAGCACAGCGAATTTTTGTACCCTTAATAAATCGTGCTGCTTTAATATACCAAGCACAGACAAAATCCAGCAAACCCTTCCCGACGATACCTTCAGCAACAATATTAAAATCTTGTTTTTGTTTTTCAGACTGTTCCTTTTTCCCCACAAACGGCGGATTGCCCATGATGTAACTGAGATTCCGGGCGGGAGAAACTTCTTCCCAGTCAATTTTCAGCGCGTTGCCGCAGACGATCTTGGCGCTTGTTTCCAGCGGAATGCGCGCAAAATACAGGCCGAACTCCTCGGAGACCAGCAGGTTCATCTGGTGATCCATCAGCCACAGCGCCACCTGCGCGATCTGGGCAGGAAATTCCTCAATCTCGATGCCGAAGAACTGGTCAACGTTGAGGTTAATCAGCGAATGAATGCTCAGTTCGCTTTGATAAATGCTTGATGCCCGCAGGATATCCAACTCCAGCAAACGAAGCTCGCGATAAGCGATAACCAGAAAGTTTCCGCAGCCGCAGGCGGGGTCGAGAAAATTCAGATGACGCAGTTTCTGATGAAATTCCAGCAGGCGGTTTTTGTTGTGTTTGATTTTTTCAAATTCTTCCCGAAGCTCATCCAGAAAAAGCGGCTTGATGAGTTTGAGAATGTTTTCCTCGCTGGTGTAATGCGCGCCGAGGTTGCGCCGCGCCTGTTTGTCCATGATGGATTGGAAAAGTGCGCCGAAAACAGCGGGCGAAATTCTTCCCCAATCCAGTGCGCAGCAATTCAGAAGCGAAAGGCGCATGGCGGAATCGAAACCGGCCGTCAGCAGCGATTCCTCAAAGAGTTTGCCGTTGATGTATGGAAAGGCGTTAAGTTGTTCGTCGAGATTTTTCAGGCGTTTTTCGCGCGGCGTGTTGAGAACCTGAAAAAGTGTGCTTAAGTGATGGCCGAGGTCGGAGCCATCTTCGGCGGTGCGCTGTTCGATGTATTCCTGAAACTGCTGGCGCTCGAAAATGCCGGTGTCGTCGGCAAAAAGGCAAAATAAAAGCCGCACCAGGTAAACTTCCAGCGGGTGGCCGGTATAGCCGACTGCTTTCATCTGGTCGTGGAGCTTGCCCATTTTTTCAGCGGCCTTGATGTTGACGGGGTCTTGCTCCTGAATTTTGTGGGTCTGGTATCCGGCGATGAAGCCGAACAGACGGACGTTTTTGTGCAAGTCCTTCAGATCAAATTCATTTTGTGTGTCTTCCTCCAGATCGTAAAGACGCACACGGGCAAAATCGGAAACGATGACGTATTGGGGCAGGTCACGCTCGCTGATGCCGGGAAAATAATCCAGCGCTTGCGAATAGGCTTTGTCCAGACTCTTGCCGCGTGATTTGTGCTCAACGATTAAAACACCTTTCCAGAACAAATCAATGTAGCCGTATTTTTCACCGAGTTTTTTGACCGGTTCTTCAAAACTGGCTTTGCGCTTGCGTGTAATACCGAAGACATTGAAAAATCCGTCCCAGAATGATTTGGCTTCAGCGTCCTCCGATTTTTCGTCCTGCCATTCTTTGGAAAAAGCGAGCGCGCGTGTTTTAATTTCGTTCCAGCTTAACGGCATGAAATCCCTGCATATTAATTTACTGGTGATTATTTAAGGTTGACTCGTGCGTGATAATACAAATTCTTGTAAACAATGCAAGAATTAAATGCCAGAGGAGCAAGATAAAAAGGTGCCGTAAATCCTTTACTAGACAAGTCTAGCTGTGCATCAAACCTTATTATCATTGTCTTGGCAGGGCGGATTTCAGATTTCCAAATTTTCATTTGGCGGTTCAATCATTCCCATTGATAAGAAAAAGAAATACAGTCATCACCCTGGGTGATGCATTTTCGTTTCGTACCTTTGACATTGACTGCACCTGCGACTTCAAGGCTTTTTTGGATGTAACCGGCGATGGTGGCAATATAGTTTTTATCGGCCAGCGGGAATTCAAAAATATTGAAATCGAGAGACTTTTCGCCGGCGTTAACTTCTACCCTGCTTGCACTATAGGTGAGCCCCCACAATTGCTTCGCTGCACGCAGCGTAAATGTTGGCCCGGCGATCTTGGTTAAGAACCGGTAAACGGTCTTTCCCGCTAAATCAGCTTCCATCCTCCCCATGTCCAAAAAAAACTGCTGGTTTCCATGTGCATATTCTTTGTCGAGCGCATTATAAATGCTCGCATGCAATTCGACCGGATACCAGGCGCCCACCAGGATGCCTTTTTCGATCTCACTTCTCAAATCAGGTTGAATGGAATCTACGATTTTCTTATAGGCGACCAGGCCATACTTGGCTTTGACGACTTCAAGAGTCGTTTGAATCATTGATCCTTTTACGTTTACCCGCGCAGAAGATGTCATAATCAATAATTGAACCGATAAGAACTATCTTTAATGATGACTTTAATTTGTGAGAACTTCCCTTTTGTGAAAAAAAGTATAAGGAAGGTTCTCCTGTAAGTCAAGAGTAAAGATTTGAGAATATCGTGACAAGAGGCTATCTTGACCACCCAATCCAGGATGTGACACTAAACAGAGAAATAACATCCAGGCAACATTTCACATAGATATAAATAAGCTTAAAATTTGTTATTTGACAATTTTGAAAAGCTCTTTGGCTTTGGGATCAGCGGCGGTGCGCAGTAATTCAAACAAAACCATTTCCGTGCTGGTGATATGCGCTCCGGCGCTTTTCATGGCTTCTATGCCGATCTGACGGTTTTCCGGCGTGCGCGAAGAAACCGCGTCGGCGGCCAGATAAACATTGTATCCGTTATCAATAAGATCAAGAGCCGTCTGGTAAACACAAACGTGTGTTTCGATGCCCAGAAGCACGACGTGTCGGCGACTTAAGCTTTCCAGTTTTTCTCTGAAATGATGCTCATCCCAACAACTGAATGAATCCTTGGCAATCGGATTGAAGCCTTCAATTTTATCCGCTATGTGCGGAAGTGTTTTCCCCAGCTTTGCCGGAATTTGTTCGGTGATGATCATTGGCAGGTTCAAAGCTTTGAAGCCCTTGATCAATTTCACGGTATTGGCGAAAAGATTTTCTTTGTCAAACATGGCCTGAGCCAGATTGCCCTGAATATCGATGATGACCAAAACAGCTGCGGTGCGACTGATCATTCCATTTTCTCCTGTCACGACGGGTGAATGCCCAGCAGCACACCGCCGTCGATGACAATTTCCGTGCCGGTGGTGTAACTGGAAGCATCGGAGGCCAGATACAGCGCGGCGCCGGCTATTTCATCGGGATCGCCGATGCGGCCGGAGGGCAGAGCCTGCTCCACCATTTCTTTTACTTTCTGAGCGTCTTCCGGCGGAAGAAATTCCCAGTTGGATT
>CAYZLL010000028.1:0-21038 GCA_964479225.1 uncultured Smithella sp. | reverse complement strand
CTGGCCTCGACATTGCGAACGTCGCGCTCTCCCAGCTGAGCTACATCCCCAACCTAAAGAATTCTGTCTGGTAAAACGGTAGGAAGCATATATTATTGGTTGTCTCCATGTCAAGTCATAGTTCATTCCGATTAGGGGATTGACAAAGCAAGCCTGTTTTCTCTATACTCTCCGGAAATCCATGTACAAAATATTATGCGATAAAATTTTCAGATACATTAAATATTTTGTTCTTTTCCGATAAAAAAAATGGTAGAAGGTACTTCATTTCCCCACAAGGAGCAAAAACATGGCAAAAATTGACGCGTTTTTTAATCTCATGCATGATCAAGGTGCATCGGATCTTCATCTTGTTGCAGGTCAGCAGCCGGCCATCAGAATCCGCGGTGATATTGAAAGAATTAAATACGATGTTCTCACGAATGATGCCTTAAAGGTCCTTCTTTACGAAATCACGCCGGAACACAAAATCAAACAGTTTGAAGAAACGGGGGACGTGGATTTTGCTTATGAAATTCCTTCGCTGGCGCGCTATCGTGTCAATTTTTTCCGGCAGAAAAACGGCATGGCCGCAGTTTTTCGTGAAATTCCCGATAAAATTCAGACCTGCGCGCAACTGGGTCTTCCCAACGTCATTTCCAAATTGGCGCAGCTCCCCCGCGGTCTTGTTTTGATTACCGGTCCCACGGGCAGCGGCAAATCAACAACACTGGCCGCCATTATAGACGAAGCCAACCGCCTGCGTCGCGATCACATTATTACGATTGAAGACCCGATCGAATTTGTTCACAAGAGCCAGAATTGTATTGTGAATCACCGGGAAGTAGGCATTCACACCAAGACTTTCTCCGCGGCTCTGCGCGGGGCCTTGCGAGAAGATCCGGACATCATCCTGGTCGGGGAAATGCGCGATCTGGAAACTATTTCGCTGGCGATTGAGGCCGCCTCGACCGGCCATCTGGTTTTCTCTACCGTGCATACGACCAGCGCGCCCAAAACAGTGGACAGGGTTATTGAAGTTTTCCCGGCAGACCAGCAATTGCAGATCCGTTCCACGCTGGCCGATGGTTTACGCGCCATTGTTTCGCAAGTCTTGTTTAAGCGAATTGATCAGAAAAGCCGCTGTGTCGCTCTGGAAATTTGTATCGCGACGCCGGCGGTGCGCAATCTGATCCGCGAATCGAAAACGTACCAGATCCCTTCCATGATGCAAACGGGTAAAAAATACGGCATGCAGCTTCTGGACGATGCCATTATGGATCTGTACAACCGCGGCATGATCACCGGGGATGATGCTTATATTAAAGCGAATGAGAAATCCCGATTCCGTCCGCTCTTGAAGCAGGCGCCGGTGGATTTCACAGAGGCATAAATGATTCAGAAAGGATAGCTTATGAGAAAACCGGAGATCGATCATATTCTGACCAGAATGCTGGAATCCAATCCCAATATTTCTGATTTTATCATCACGGTGGGAAAGCCCTTTCAGGTGGATTCCGCCGGTCAGTTGGTGCCTGTTACATTGAGACCGCCTTTTGAAAAACTGACACCGTTTCAAACGGAAATTTTTGCGCTGAATCTGATTAATCAGGACCACCGTCTCATGCATGCTCTTCTCAAAGAAGGATCCTGCGATTTGTCTTATGAATTAGCCGGGATCGCCCGTTTTCGTGTCAATATATTTTCACAACTGGGCAACATCTCCATCGTTTTACGAAAGCTGGAATCCATCGTGCCGTCATGTGCGGAACTTGGTCTGCCGGAAGCTTATTATAAAATCGCTCGGGAGAAGAACGGAATTGTTCTGGTTACGGGAGCGACCGGTACAGGTAAAACGACATCGCTGGCTGCGGTCATCAATGAAATCAATGACAACAGTTCTGTGCACATTGTAACACTGGAAGACCCGGTTGAATATACGCATCCGCAGAAAAAATCCACCATCAACCAGCGCGAACTGGGGAAAGATTTTGATACATTTGTCAATGGTTTGCGTGCCGCCATGCGTCAGGCGCCCAAGGTCATTCTGGTCGGCGAAATGCGTGATCGGGAATCAGTGGAGATCGCATTAAGTGCCGCAGAAACAGGCCATCTGGTTTTGAGCACCCTGCATACCGTTGATGCCGGACAAACGATCAATCGTATCGTCGGTATGTTTCCCCGGGACGAAGAAAGTCAGATACGCGTGCGTTTGGCTGATGCCATTCGCTGGATCGCCTGCCAGCGTTTATTGCCGAAGGTCGGTGGAGGACGCGTTGCCGCTTTTGAAACAGTTAGCACCAGTCTGCGCGTGAAAGATGTTATCCTGCATGGCGAATCGGAAGGCAAAACATTTAACGACATTATCATACAGGGCAGACCGTTTGGCATGATTACGTTCGATGATTGCATTATCGAACTGTTTGAAAAGGGCCTGATTACCGAAAAAACAGCCATTGCATTTGCCACCAACAGAGCCATTGTGAACCGTGGCGTGGACGCCATCAAGACAACCCGTGGTGACCAGACAGCGGTTATCGAAAATCTTGAAGTGGATAAATCCTACGGCAAACAAAAACGCGAAGCGTGGTGATAAAAATCTATTCCAAAATATAAAACGATCAGGAATTTTATATGAACGAAGAAAAATTAGAACCAGATTTTATCGATGAAGAGCTTGATTATTCCGGACGTCCTTTTGATTATCGGGACATGGATAGCAGCACCTGCATGATTTGCGAGCAGGATCCCGCCATCAAACAGAAGCTCAGGGAAAATCTGCAAGCGCTTAATTACAATGTCGTTGAGCCGAACACCTATAAAGAAGCTCATAAATTCACCACATTCCAGACCTTTAATGTGATTGTCGTCGATGAAGCCTTTGATCTTGGCAAAGACGGCATCAATCAAATGCTCCAATACCTTTCAGAATTAGATATGAGCACCAGACGTCAGATTTTTGTTGTCCTGGTGAGTTCCACTTTTGCGACGCTGGATTACATGAACTCTTTAAATCAAAGCGTCAACCTGATTATCAACAAAGAAGAAATTTCAGAAATTGGAATGATTCTGAAAAGAGAAATGGAAGAAAACGAATATTTCTACCATGTCTTCAAGGATTTTCAACGCAAGTTGGGGAAATCTTAATTTCAGTCAATTTTATTGATTTCGCGGACAATCATTTCCGCTTCGGCCTTAAGTCCCATCTCTTTATAGGCTTTGGCCAGGTTTCCGTAAAAGTGCCGATTCGGTTCGCATTGGGTGGCCGATTGAAAGGCCTGTGCCGCCTGTGAAAATTTTCCGGCGTTCATGAAAGAATTACCCAAACGATTATAATATGATCCCGCACTGGCCTTATCAAGCGCAACCGCCTGCTCATAAGCCGCGAAGGCTTTCTGTGTTTGTTCCAGACCGATAAGACTGTCGCCCAGTGCGCAATAATACAAAGCATGGGATGGATTAATCGTGACGCATTGATGGAATAATCTTTCTGCATCCTGATGTTTTCCGGCCTGCTGAAATAGTACGGCCATCTTAAAGTAATATCGATCAGCGTTTTCGGGATCAATGGCTGCGGCCCTGTGATAAGCCTGTTCGCTCTTCTGATGCAGGCCTTCGGCAAACAATGCTTCGCCCCACGAGCAGTAAAAAGCGGGATTATCATCCTCCATTTCGATCAACTTTTTATAAATTCCGGTAGCCTGAGAATACCGGCCTGATTGAAAATAAGCATTTCCCAGCTCCGTGAGCAGCCCGACATCTTCCGGCTGAACCGCTACCGCTCTCTCGCAAATCTCCACCAGCTTGCCAAATTGTTTCTCTTGTTTATAAATGCGTACCAGTTCATCAAAGGCAAAGCCGGTAAAGACTTTTCTGGCCAGTTCTCTTTCCAGCAGGGCGTTTAAATATTGCATTGCCCGCCCGGTTTCTCCACAGTCATAACAGGCCCACGATAACATTAACAGGACCGATTCTTCTTCCGGAGCTTCCTGATGAATTTCTTCCAGCAGGGCAATGGCTTCATGGTATTGCCCTTGTCGAAGAAGATTTTCAGCCAGATCTTTTTTTGACGTTTTTTCTTCTGTCATCATAATCACGGGAATCCCAAAGCAAGCTTTGGGATACTATTCCCTCCGCTGTGCGGGATTGTTCGACTTACAAATTTCAATGCACTTCGTTTTTAAAATTTGAGTCTCACAAAAAAAGGGGAAGGACGAATCCTCCCCCGGAAATTTTTTTAGCAACCGCTGCAGGAAGAGCCGCATCCACCACCCTCGGCGGAAAGGCTGGATGTCACTTTAAATCCGGAACCTTGTGGCGTCTCGATAAAATCAACATTGATGGGTTTCGCCTGATCAAAAATATCCTTTTCAATGACAAACTTTGTTCCTTGTTGATCAAATACTTCATCATCTTTTGTCGGCTCGTCCAGAGCCATGCCCAGTGCGGGCCCGGATCAACCGATAGACATGGTGATGCGTATAGAGGCATCCGGCTTTTTTTCTTTGATAAAGTTCTTGATAATCTCCAATGCTTTTTCTGAAACTGTAAACATCAAATATCCTCCTTTTTTGATGAATATTGCCTATTCATCTTGTGCTTAAAATAGTTATGCCTGACGATATGTCAATCACGTCCGGAAAATTAATTTCCGGCTGTTTCCTAGCATATAAATTATTAAATTGACATCATAAGTCACCATGCCTTATTATCGCTTGAATTTATTACCAAAAAATGGAATATTACCTCGGAAACAGGTTGCCTTAAGAAGACATTGCCTATGAATGAAGAACAAACTTTTACTTCTCAAAATATCATTTTTTACATACTGCTGGCTGTTATCACAGGTGTTTTGGCTTACATTCTGCAGCCTTTTTTCTATGCTGTTTTCTGGGCGATTCTTATTGCCAGCGTATTTTCTCCCCTGTATAAATGGATTAACAGAAAAGTTGTCAATCCCAATCTCTGCGCCGGCCTGACAATGCTCGGCATTATTGTTTGTATCATCCTGCCGGTCATATTACTCATTGATTTGCTGGTGGTGGAAATCATTGATATCTATCAATCCTTCAGCTCCTATAGCAGTAACTGGATGGGAACGTTTTCCGAAGCGTTGAAATCATTAAGCAAAAAGCCCTTATTCGCCAAGCTGCATTGGAATCAGGCTTTTTTGATCAGTAAATCTCAGGAAGTCTTTAAAATCTTAACCGATTATGTTTTCAATCACATTTCAGCATTCACACAAAACACGATTCTTGTCGTCGTGCAATTCGCCGTTATGCTTTACAGCCTGTTTTTCTTTCTGCGCGACGGAAGAAAACTGGCAACAACCATCAAAGCAAATATCCCTGTGGATAACAAACACCTTGACCATTTTATCCATCAATTTCTCAATACCGCGAAAGCTTCTCTAAAATTTACTTTTATCATTGGCGGCATTCAGGGTTTTCTGGGTGGGATGATTTTTTACATCACCGGAATAGAAAGAGCCCTCGTCTGGGGCGTTCTCATGTTTGGCCTTTCCATTGTCCCCGCTATCGGATGTTCCTTAATCTGGGTTCCGGCGGGGATTATCATGTTGTTGTTGGGCAATATCTGGCAGGGAGTTGCCATTCTTTTGTTTGGAGCGCTGGTCATCAGCAGTGTGGATAATTTGTTAAGGCCGGTGCTTTTGGGACGTGACACCCAAATGCATTCTCTTTTAATATTTCTGTCGACGCTCGGGGGCATTGCCGCTTTCGGATTTTCCGGATTTATCCTGGGACCGGTTATCGCCTCTCTGTTTCTGGCTGCCTGGCAATTATTTCCCGAAATTTATCAAAATTAATGACACTCGCTGAGAACAAGCTATGCGACGTTCGAAGCGTAAGTGGAATTATCCCCGAAGCGGAGCGGAGTGGGATTGACACTCGCTGAAAATCTTCAAGGTTTGATTAAAAACCGCCAGAGAGCGTTTCTGTCTTGTTCCCGGGCGTAGTCGATGCCGATGCGGGGCGTTGTGATGATTTTCGAACCCGGGATTTTTTTGTATTCTTCCACCCACAGTTCTTTCCCAGTTGTCAAATCCCAGCCGTTCAAAGATTTGTCGATGGACAATGCCTGACAAAGCTTTGCCGGTCCGTTGGTTAATTCAACGCCTTTTTTCTTGCGGCGAGCTTCCATCGCTTCAATTCCGTCCAGCGGCTCAATTGCGCGGATCAGCACGGCGCAGGGATTTTCCTCCTCCTCGGTAACCAGATTGAGCATATAGTGCATACCGTAAGTAAAATAAACATAGGCATGACCCGGTTTGCCGAACATAACTGCATTGCGCGGAGTCTTGCCGCGATGGGCATGACAGGCGCTGTCCTCGCTCCCGCAATAAGCTTCCGTTTCCACAATCATGCCGGAAAGTTCGAGGCCGTTTACCCGCCGCACCAACTTCTTTCCCAAAAGCTCCCGCGCCACCCGCAGCGTCTCCCGATGATAAAATTTTCTGTTCAGGATTTCCATGATTGACTGTTCTTGGGACAAATTTACCATGATATACCCACCGGGCATAACACGATAATAAACAGCAAATGCCCGGCTCTCAAATTTTTTATATTTGATTTAATTACGTTTTTTCTTTTCATTGTGCCTTAAATGGAGTAGGATTGCAATAAATTTCGGAAAATACCCGGTGGGTATATTAATTGTACGGCCGCGCTACTGCTGAGCTTCGCCGTTATAAGTGTAAATACAATTGTATTGTCAATACATTTGTTATATAATAAAGTTATGAAGAAATTCAAGTGGGACGAAGAAAAGAATAAGTTATTGAAAAATGAAAGAGGAGTATCCTTTGAAGAAATATTAAATTCTACGTTTTTGGGAGCCGAAAAACATCAGACAAGAAAGAATCAGATTGTTTTGTTATTCGAGCATAAAAATTATGTTTGGGTAGTGCCCTGTGTTGTTGACGAAAAAAATTATTTTCTAAAAACCATGTTTCCGAGTAGGAAATATACGAAGATGCTTAAAATCAAAGAAGGTGCAAAATGAAAAGAGCAAAATTATCAAAAGAAGAAAAAGAAATTGAAGCTGCCTTGCTAAAAGGTGAATTCAAGCCTTTAAAAGGAAAGGAACTGGAAAATATTGAAAACGCCCTCAGGGCAAGGAAGAAAGATGTAACCATGACCATTAGGGTTAATAGTGAAGACATTGAAAAAATTAAAAATAAAGCAAATAAGTTGGGTGTAAAGTATCAGTCATACATTTCTGAAATTATACATCAGGTAGCGCAATAGAATTATCTAAAAAGAGCTTATAACAAAATCGCTAAAGCCGATCGCTGCGCGTCCGAACTCGCGCTTGCTATCCAAGCATGCCAGTCCGCCGGTATTTTGCTCAACGCGCCGTTCTTCTATGTATATTTTTTTCACATCTTAATGTAATCAAAAACTTAAGCTCCCCACTAACAAATTAATTTGAAAAATAACCTCTCCGGTGCTACATTGCGTTCGGCAGTATTTAATATTAAATTACTTTTAACGGCTGATAAAGTTAGCCGGAGAAAGCGAACAGGTATTAACGGAAGGAGATATAGTTTATGGAATACACTCATGAAGTTGAACAGATGTGCGTAGTCGCCAAAGGGGCGAAAAACGGTCCTGCCCCGATTCCGCAGGAAGGCAAATGGACCCAGGTGAAAGAGATCAAGGATATCTCAGGGCTTACTCACGGCGTCGGCTGGTGCGCGCCTCAGCAGGGAGCCTGCAAACTGACCCTGAACGTCAAAGAGGGCATCATTGAAGAAGCGCTGGTTGAATGTATCGGCTGCACCGGCATGACTCATTCCGCCGCGATGGCCGCCGAAATTCTGCCTCACAAAACAATTCTGGAAGCGCTGAATTCCGACATGGTCTGCGACGCGATCAACACCGCGATGCGGGAAATTTTTCTGCAGATTGTTTATGGCCGTTCACAAACGGCGTTTTCCGAAGGCGGCCTTCCCATCGGTGCCGGACTTGAGGATCTGGGCAAAGGCCAGCGCAGCGTGATCGCCACGATGTACGGCACCAAGAAGAAAGGCCCCCGTTATCTGGAAATGGCGGAAGGTTATGTGACCGAAATCGCTCTGGACAGCGACGACGAAATTATCGGTTACAAATTCGTTCAGCTGGGCGTCATGATGGAGAACATCACCAAAGGCATGGAACCCGCCGCCGCTCTGGCCAAAGCAACCGGAACCTACGGACGTTTTGCCGAAGCCGTCAAAGTAATTAACCCCCGTAAAGAATAAGGAGTAGAAAAATGGCTTTATTTGAAGGATACGAAAGAAGAATCAAACAGATCACTCCTTTTCTCGCGCAATATGGAATTTCCTCGCTGGAGGAAGCCGAAAAAGTATGCCTCGAGAAAGGCGTTGATGTCAGAAAAATAGTCAAGGATATTCAGCCGATTTCATTTGAAAATGCCGGCTGGGCTTACCTGGTTGGCGCTGCCGCCGCCATCAAAAAAGGGCAAAAGAATGCCGCCGATATCGCCGAGACGCTGGGTCTTGGTCTGCAATCATTTTGCATTCCTGGATCGGTTGCCGATGACCGCCAGGTGGGCATCGGACACGGTAATCTCGCCTCCATGCTGCTCAGAGAAGAAACAAAATGCTTTGCTTTCTGCGCCGGTCATGAATCATTCGCCGCGGCGGAAGGCGCCATCGGCTTGGCCAAATCGGCCAACAAGGCGCGCAAGGTTCCCCTCAGGGTCATCCTGAACGGACTGGGGAAAGACGCGGCTCACATTATCGCCCGCGTTAATGGATTCACCCACGTCGCGACAGCTTTCGATTATAAAACAGGAAAAGTTTCCGTGGCGAAGGAAAAAGCTTATTCCAAAGGCGATCGCGCGGCAGTCCGCTGTTACGGCGCCGATGACGTGCGCGAAGGCGTGGCCATCATGCATATGGAAGAGGTTGATGTCGCCATCACGGGAAATTCCACCAACCCGACCCGTTTCCAGCATCCGGTGATGGGCGTTTACAAGAAAGAACGCCTGCTGGCCGGGAAGAAATTCTTCTCCGTGGCCTCCGGTGGCGGAACGGGAAGAACGCTGCATCCCGACAACATGGCGGCCGGTCCCGCATCCTACGGTATGACCGACACCATGGGCAGAATGCATTCGGACGCGCAGTTTGCCGGATCGTCCTCCGTTCCCGCTCATGTGGAAATGATGGGCTTGATCGGCATGGGCAACAACCCGATGGTTGGCGCTTCCGTCGCAGTGGCGGTGGCAGTCGAGCAGGCCATGAAATAAAAGTTTTGTTAATTGTAAATCAAGCACCACTGCCCGCTGGCGCGGGCAGTGGTGTACTCACCATATCCGGGAGACGGTTCGATGACTCAATTAAGGGCGCTTCAGGCCAACATCGTTACACTTCAGGTTGATGCTATCGTCAACGCGGCAAATATTTCGCTTCTCGGAGGTGGGGGCGTGGATGGTGCGATTCACCGTGCTGCCGGGCCGCAGCTTCTCGAGGAATGCCGAACGCTCGGCGGGTGCAAAACAGGCGAGGCCAAACTCACCAAAGGGTACAATTTAGCTGCAAAATTTATCATTCACACCGTGGGGCCGGTTTGGCGGGGCGGAAAAAACGGCGAGCCGGAGTTGCTTGCTTCCTGTTATCAGAACTCTCTGCGCATTGCCGAAGAAAATGATGTGAAGACAATCGCCTTCCCCAGTATCAGCACCGGAGTTTACGGATATCCGATTGAACTGGCGGTACAGGTCGCCGTAAAAACTGTTCGTGAGACGGTACAAAAATCATCCAGACTGGAAGAAGTAATGTTTTGTTGCTTCTCCCTGAATGATCTGTCCGTTTACAGATCTCTTTTGAATAACGGATAAACAATTATTCGATCCTCGATTAAAATTCATTACAGTATCCTTTGCTTTTAGTCTGTTGCAGCAATTGACACTTTCCCATCGTGCATGCGTTTTGAGCATCACGGCAAGCCGCGTTCCGGTTGCCCTGTAATAAATAAGCCTGTCCTCTGTTTTGATAGGCATAGGCATCGGCTTTAAAATGGATGGCTTTGTTAAATTCTTCAATTGCCGGTTGATACTGTCCAAGATTGAGATGCGCAACACCTTTATTGTAATAGGCCAAAAAACGGGGTTGCAGCCGGATAGATTCGTTGTAGTCCTCAATGGCCTTTCGGAAATCACCCGTTTTTTCGTAAGCGACTCCCCTGTTGAGATAGGCAACTTCGTAAGAAGGATCAAGTTCAATCGCCTTGCTAAAGTCCTGAATGGCTGATCGATACTGCCCCATATTAAAATAAGTAATGCCCCGGATATAGTGCCCCAGATGATTATCTTTTGTGACTCGCAAAGTTTGATTAATGAGGGTAAGGCTGTTTTCCCAGTAGCCGCATTGTTTCCAGGCCAGATAGGACAGGATGACCAGAACGGCAAGTCCCGCCGGGAATAATAATTTTTTGAATACGTCTTTGCGCTTCAATAAAAAAGGAACGCCCCACGCAATCATGATTCCGATGCCAATCAAGGGCAGATAAGTGTAACGGTCGGCGATGGCATATCGCTCTGCCCTGACGTGAATAATGCCGAGCACCGGCAGAAGCGTTATGGCGTACCACAGCCATCCAACGAAGAGAAAGGGGCATCGTTTTGCGGATATCAGCACGGTCAGACTGATCACAAAAGTCAGCAAGACGGAACC
Source organism: uncultured Smithella sp. (assembly GCA_964479225.1). Classification (GTDB taxonomy): domain Bacteria; phylum Desulfobacterota; class Syntrophia; order Syntrophales; family Smithellaceae; genus Smithella. The sequence continues at coordinate 10,360 of CAYZLL010000028.1, read as the reverse complement.
GGCAACTTTCAGGAGGGAGAGTTTATCGAACAGGGGGTAGCAAAAAGACACATCCAATGGCCAGAATATTTTCTCCAGATACATTGTCAATGAAACAAAAGCGGTGGCCAGGCGGGATCCCAGAGGAACATTGACCGCCTCAGGATTGTATTGAGCATAAATCGCGATGGCGGAAAAAACCGCCGACATAACAAAAAGAGGCGCCTTTTCCCGCAATTGCCATAATAGGAGATTGTCCTGCTTGATCTGGAATCTTTTCAACGGCCAGTAATCCAGAAGAATCATGATTACGGGCAGCGTGACCAGCATCGGCTTGCTCATGAGCCCGCAGGCAAAGGAAAGAAGAACTGGCAGGTATCTCGTGACAGTCGGTTTCTCCGTGTAATAGACATAAAGGCAGAGCGTCAGCATCCAGAAAAAGGCGCTCAAGACATCTTTTCTTTCGGCGATCCAGGCAACCGATTCCACATGGAGCGGATGAATCGCGAAAAGCGCCGCCACAAAAGCACTCTTCCAGACCGCCCCGGTCATGCGGTTCAAAAGCCAGAAAAGCAGCAGCGTGCTGAGCATATGCAGGATGAGATTGGTGATGTGGTATCCGCCGGGATGCAAGCCATATAACTGATAATCCAGCATCAAAGACAACCACGTTAAAGGATGCCAGAATTCAGCATAGGTGGTGGTGAACGCCCAGCGAATTCCTTCCGGATGGATTCCCGATTGAATATTCAGATTGTTTGTAACATACACATCGTCATCAATGTTGATGAAGTCAAATTGATGCACCTGCCCGAAGACAGCAAGGGCCGCGACAGTTAAAAAGATATAAACCACCAGCTTCTGTTTTGTAGAAGCAGTATCTATCTTACGAATCATGAATTCTTTTATGCGAAGAACAACCGGCTTTTGTCAAGCGATATCGGGATGATTAAAAAAGAAAAAAATGCAAAAAGACCCCGACTTTAAAATTAAAGCCGGGGTCCTACGGACAACTATTTAACCCATTTCAGATAATTTTTGACAAGATACTCGGCCGTCTGCAGAGCGCCTTTGGCCGCGCCCAGTTTGGTGTTGTGCGCCAGGCAAACGTATTTTATTCCGTTTTCAATAATCGGATCCTTGCGGATGCGCCCCACGGTTACGGTCATGCCGCCGCCCTTGTCTCTGTCTGCACGCGGCTGCGGACGGAAAGGATCATCGGTCACATCGATTAAATGTTCCGGCGAACTGGGCAGATGCAGTTCCGCAAAATCCTTACCGTAATTCATCATGGCCTTTTTGATATCTTCCGGCGAACATTTTTTCTTGGTCTGAACAAACGCGCAAACCAGATGACCATCGAGCACCGGCACGCGGGTGCAGGTCGCGGTAATCCCGAAAGCTGCATTCTTGATGGATTTGCCGGTAAATTTACCCAGAATTTTCTGCGGTTCCGTTTCCACTTTCGGTTCTTCGCCGGGAATATAAGGCACGACATTCTCGGTCATATCCATCGCGGAAAGACCGGGAGTACGGCCCGCGCCGGACATGGCCTGCAGCGAAGTCATCATCACCTGTTGGACGCCGAAGTTATCCAGAATCGGTTTCAACGAAACAACCAGTCCGGCAATGGTGCAGTTGGATTTGGGCGAAATGAATCCTTTCCAGCCGCGGTTCTTCTGTTGAACAGCCAGCAATGCTGCATGATCCATATTGACTCCGCCGACAAGAATGGGTGTGTCTGCTTCGTAGCGAAATGCCGAAGCGGTACTGATGACGGGAGTGGTTTGGGCGTATTTGGGCTCCAGCTCTTTGGCCGGACCCGCATCCATAGTCGAAAAAATAATGTCCACGGATTTAGGATCGAAACTGGCCGCTTCTTCCACAACCATGTTGGCAATGTGTTCCGGCAATTCTTCGGGGCACCACCAGCGGATAGAACCGTTGGCGTCCCTTAATGCATCGATATATTTTTTATCAGCCGAGCGCTCCGAGGCAACAAGCTTGGTGATTTTAAACCAGGGATGTCCCAGTAAACTGACAATGGCCTGTTGACCGACAATCCCGGTGGCACCGACAATCGCGATTTTTAACATGGTTCCATAACCTCCTCTGATACTTTTTAATTTAGTTTCTGATATTTCTCGATAAAATCGATTGTGCTTTTTCCACATCGACTGCAATCTGCTTCTTCAATTTTTCGGGATGGTCAAATTTGATAATATCCCGCAACTTCTCCACGAATTTCGTATTGATTCTTTTTCCCCGGAGATCACCAGAAAAATTCAGCAAGTAAACTTCAATCGTAAAGGTGTAATCATCAAAAGTCGGTTTTTCACCGATATTTAATGCCGCCGGATAACGTTTTCCATCCACGTCGGCAAAGGCGGCGTAAATGCCCGCCGGCGGAAGCAGTTCTTTTTCCGGTTCGATATTGGCGGTGGGGAAACCAAGCCCGGTGCCACGCCCTTTGCCGGAAACCACGGTGCCCGCCACATTATAATATCTTCCCAAAAGAGCCGTGACAATTTGAAAGTCTCCCCTGAGAATCAGATTTCTCACAAGCGTACTGCTGATGATGTCTTCTTTCACTTTAAAAGCATCGACAACCTCAACTTCAAAACCCATCTCTTGACCGCAGGCCATCAGATAATCGCTGGTTCCTTTTTTGCCTTGACCGAAAGCGTAATCGTGACCCACGATAATTTTTTTGATGGCCAGCTTGCGGCCTAGAAATTCATGGACAAACTGTTCGGCGGTAACCTTTGAATATTCCAGCGTGAAAGGAATAACCAGTGTAGCATCCACTCCGCATTTTCCCAGCGCTTTGAGCTTCTCTTCCAGGGTGGTAATCAGATAAAAGGGTCTGATCGCCGCGTGCAAAACCATTTTAGGATGAGGCTCAAAAGTAATAACCAGTGCCTTCCTCCCCGCTTCTTTCGCCTCCGCGACCAGCTTGCGGCAGATGAACTGATGACTTAAATGCACGCCGTCAAAATTGCCGATCGTCACAAATGATCCGCGAAAATCTTTGCTTATTTCTTCTATGCCTCTAAATACAATCATCATTTTTAATAAACATTTAAGATAAACAGCGAGGTAACATAACACTTTGGGTATTAAATTCAAGTTCAATTTATCTTGACAATAATGTGCCGATGAGTATAGTGCACTCCTTGCGTGCCGAAGTGGCGGAATTGGTAGACGCGCTAGGTTCAGGGTCTAGTGGGTGTACGCCCGTGATGGTTCAAGTCCATTCTTCGGCACCATTTAAAAAACAAGGGGTTAGCTGACTTCGTCGGTTAACCCTTTTTTGGTTTTACCCGAGGACAACAGGTTCTGCTTGTGTTCTTATTGTCCAATTGAGAAACGGATCTATTCAAAAAAAGCTGAACTCTGAATTAATTTATGGTAGAAATCATCGGAGAGTGTCCCATACTCAATGGCAAATCTGAATCTACCATTATTATAAGTGATTTAGCCCATGTTAAAAGAGAGGCATAGACTATGAAAATAGTCCCCGATAGCATATCCGTAGTGATTCCTGTTTATAATAGTGAGGATTCACTCCCTGTATTGATGAGCAGGCTTGAGCCTGTTTTAAAATCAATCACGTCTCAGTATGAAGTCATTTTTATTAATGATGGAAGCAAGGACAATAGTTGGCAACGCATTAAAGAATTTTCCGAATTACATTCGTGGATAACCGGTGTAGATCTGATGCGCAATTACGGGCAACATAACGCTTTACTCTGTGGCATTCGCATAGCCCGAAACGAAATAATTGTTTCCATGGATGATGACCTTCAACATCCACCGGAAGAAATTCCCAAACTGATAAAGAAATTGCTCGAAGGTCACGATGTTGTGTATGGCACACCCGAAAAGGAACAACATGGGTTTTGGCGGGACAGGGCTTCACAGATATCAAAAATTGTGCTCCAGGAATCGATGGGCGCGGAAATAGCCAGAAGGGCTAGTTCATTTCGAGCTTTTAGAAAGGATCTGCGCGTCGCCTTTGATCATTATCAGGGCTCTTTTGTTGCTCTGGATGTCCTGTTGACCTGGGGGACGACACGGTTTGCGGCGGTTACGGTGCGTCATGATGCCCGTCGGTCTGGAACGTCCAATTATAGATTTGGCAACCTGCTTACGCATGCTCTGAACCTGTTCACCGGTTTCAGTACGATGCCTCTGCAACTGTTCAGCCTTCTGGGCATCGCGTTTATTATTGTTGGTCTTGGCGTATTGGTTTTTGTAACCGGTCAATATTTTATACAGGGAATAATAGTTCCCTGGCTTGTTTCCTTTGTATCATTGATTATTATTGTTTCCGGCCTGCAATTGGTTGCTGTGGGCATAATCGGTGAGTACCTTGCACGCTTGCACTTTCGCAGTATGGGAAAGCCGCCTCATGTTATTCGACAGGTTGTAGGCTTAAAGAAAGGTTGCGATAGTGAACAATCCGCAGATGAATCAAAGCCGTTAAATCAATGAGCCGTTGACTATGAATGACAAACTTTTTAATATGCTTTTTATTACCGGAAAAGAACTTTCTTATATCGAACAAGCGATCCTCGAAAATCGCCATACTGCCGGAGACGGCCCCTTTACGAAAAAATGTCAGACGTGGCTGGAGGAACAGCTAGGTTCCGTCAAGGTTCTTCTCACCCATTCGTGCACTGCGGCTCTGGAAATGGCGGCTATCCTTGCTGATATCAACCGCGGCGACGAAATCATCATGCCATCATACACTTTCGTTTCGACCGCCAACGCCTTTGTGTTAAGAGGCGGTGTTCCCGTCTTTGTTGATATTCGGCCGGATACGCTTAACATCAATGAGCGTTTGATCGAGGCAGCTATCACTGCCCGCACCAGAGCCATTGTTCCTGTTCATTACGCCGGCGTGGCCTGTGCAATGGATTCAATAATGGATATTGCCCGGCGGCATAACCTGCTGGTGATTGAGGATGCCGCACAGGGCATCATGTCCACTTATCAAGGGCGCCCTCTGGGGACGATCGGAAATTTTGGCGCTTTGTCTTTTCATGAAACCAAGAACATCATTTCAGGGGAGGGTGGCGCACTGGCTATTAATGATGCATTATTTGCGGAACGCGCCGAGATTGTTCGCGACAAGGGGACCGATCGCAGCCAATTCCTGCGGGGTAAGGTGGACAGATATACATGGATGGATGTCGGGTCATCCTATCTTCTCAGTGATATTCTTGCCGCTTTCCTTTATGCCCAGATGGAGAAAGCCGAGCAGATTAGCAACAGGCGAAGTTTGCTTTATGATCTTTATATGCAAAATCTCCAGTCTTTATCGGCAAAAGGTGTCCTCCAGCTTCCTGGCGTTCCTCCTGATTGTTCCAGTAAGGGGCATATCTTCTATATGGTTACCCGGTCGTTGCAAGAAAGAAAGGATCTGGCTGCATTCCTGAATCAGTACGGAATAACGGCCGTGTTTCATTATGTGCCGCTGCATGGCTCTCCGGCAGGAAAACAATACGGAAGAACCTGTGGAACGATGGAGATTACCGAGCGGATCAGTGATTGTCTGTTGCGATTACCGCTTTATTATGAAATGACTCAAGAAGATGTCTGTTTCGTTGTTGAAAAGATTAAGAATTTTTATGAATTAATTTGATAATTCAACTTCATTTTTCTTCTTTTGACCATGATGTGCTATGCCCTTTTCCTCCTTATCCTTTTCAATTCAAATTTATGCCTTCTTGCCGAGCCGTCCCTTGCTCGTCAAGCATTTAACAACTGATTGAGAATCAATAAAAAAACTTGATAAAAAATAGTGTGGCTTGTAAAGTCTTCAATAAAGGAAAATTCTTTAGAGCATAAGCATTATGGCTAAAAGTACACCATTACCAGAGATGATTAAAGCTGCTGAACAAGGGAACGCAGTTGCTCAGAATAACCTCGGCGTGATTTATCTGACGGGCAAAAATGTGCCCAGAGATGATGTTGAGGCTGCTAAATGGTTCAGCATCGCGGCCGGGCAGGGAAATGTGAGTGCCCAGTTCAATCTCGCCTGGATGTTTCATGAAGGCAAGGGTGTTCCCAAGAACAATGCTGAAGCGGCCCGATGGTATTTTGAAGCGGCCCAACAAGGGAATTTAAATGCCCAGTTTAATCTGGGGCTGATGTATCGCAATGGCGAAGGTGTTCCGCCAGACGATGCCCAGGCTGCTTTGTGGTTTTTAAAGGCGGCCGAACAGGGGAATGCCAACGCCCAGTTCAATTTGGGCGAGTTGTACCAGGAAGGTCAAGGTGTTGAGCAGAGCGACGCCGAAGCGCTGAAATGGTACCGTAAAGCGGCTGACCACGGACAGGCCGATGCCCAGGCTTTGCTGGGTATGCTGTATGAAGAAGGAAAGGGTGTTCTGCAGGACGATGCCAAAGCCGCGAAATGGTATCGCAAAGGGGCTGAGCAGGGATCGGCGGAAGCTCAGTTCAAATTCGGCGAAATGTGTCAGGAAGGAAGAGGTGTTCCGCAGAGCGATGTGGAAGCGGTTCGCTGGTATTTGAAAGCGGCCGAACAGGGCCATGCCAATGCTCAGTTTATGCTGGGCTGGATGTATCTGGAAGGAGAAGGCATTCCCCAGGATTTTGCCGAAGCGGTGAAATGGTATCGGGAAGCAGCCGAGAACGGCCATATCGATGCCCAGATCTGGCTTGCCGGCATTTATCGGGATGGCATTTTTGTTCCTCAAGATAATGCCGAGGCGGCGCGATGGTATCGTCACGCAGCCGAGCAGGGAGATGCCGAAGCCCAGAATATACTGGGCATGATGTACATAGAAGGCAAGGGTGTTCCGCTGGACGAAGCCGAAGCTGCAAAATGGTATCGTATGGCGGCCCAGCAGGGCAATACGGATGCTCAGGCTGTTCTGGACATCATCTGTCCCGAGAGTGAAGAAATAGCACAGGAAGATGCCGCGGCAACTCCTCAGGATCTTCCGTCTGATGAAATTGCTCAAGCGGATATTCAGGTTGAAGTCCCCATAGCACAGGAAAAACCTTCCGATGTTCCGCCCCAGGACGAAGCGGAGGCGGTCAATTGGTATCTCCAGGAAGCCGACCGGGGAGACGCTAACGCGCAGTATGTCGTTGGTATGATCTATAAAGAAGGCCGGGGGGTACCTAAAGATGACGTCCAAGCCATCCACTGGTTGGGCATGGCGGCCCAGCAGGGACAGGCGGATGCCCAGTACAATCTGGGGATCATCTACCAGGAAGGTGAAGGCATTTCCAAGGATGATGCCGAAGCTGCCAAATGGTTTTTTAACGCTGGCCGGCAGGGGATTGCCGATGCCCAGTTTAATTTAGGTGTTATGTATCAGGAAGGATTAGGTGTTTTCCGGAGCGACGCCGAGGCCGTCAAATGGTATTTACTGGCGGCCGAGCAGGGGCAGGTGGATGCTCAGACTATCCTTGGCATGATGTATAAAGAAGGGCGAGGTGTTGAAAAGAATGACACCGAGGCCGTCAAGTGGTATCTCAAAGCGGCCGGGCAGGACGATGCCAATGCTCAGTTTGAAATTGCCGGAATGTATATAGGCGGTTTGGGCGTTGAGCAGGATTATGCCCAAGCCGCAAAATGGTATCTCAAAGCGGCCCAGCGGGGCAATGAACACGCTCAGTTTAATTTGGGATTGATGTTTCAGGACGGATTGGGCATCGAGCAAAATGACGCCGAGGCGCTGCGATGGTTTTTGCAGGCCGGCGAGATTGGACAGGCAGGCGCCCAGGCCATCCTGGGTATGATGTTCAAAGAAGGTTTGGGCGTCGAACAGGATTATGCCCAAGCCCTCAAGTGGTATCTCAAAGCGGCCGGGCAGGGAATCTCCAATGCCCAGTATAATTTAGGAATGATGTACCTCAATGGCGAAGGGGTACCATCTGACGGGGCTCAAGCTTTGAAGTGGTTTTTGGAAGCGGCCGAGCAGGAAGACGCGAATGCCCAGTTTAATCTCGGCTGGATGTACCAGACAGGAGAAGGAGTTCCTCAGGATTATGCCCAAGCCGTCAAGTGGTATTTGAAGGCGGCCGGGCAGGGAATTTTACACGCCCAATGTACTCTCGGCATGATGTACCGCAAAGGGGAAGGCGTGCCGCAGGACGATGCGGAAGCTGTGAAATGGTTACTCATGGCAGCCGGACAGGAAGATGCGAGTGCCCAATTTAATCTGGGCTGGATGTATCAGGAAGGCGAAGGGGTAACGCGAAGCGACATTGAGGCCGTCCATTGGTATCTCAAAGCGGCCGAGCAGGGCCATGTCGAAGCCCAATTTAACCTCGGTTTAAAATACTTCTACGGAGAAGGGGTTTCGCAGGACGCAACCGAGGCCGTAAAATGGTATCGCAAAGCGGCCGAGCAGGGATATGCTGAAGCCCAAAACTGGCTGGGTGATATCTATGAAGACGGTATCTTTGTTCCTCAAGACGATAACGAAGCTGTCAAATGGTATCTCAAAGCGGCTGAACAAGGTCATGAAAAGGCGCTGGCCAAACTGGAGGAAATAAAAAATAAAAAACCCGATAAATAGATAATGCGGATAATCATTTCTGAAATGTTTCCAGATCATTATTCTCCAGGATAAAAATTATCTTCCCTTCCCCTTGACATTAAATATTAACGGGAGTAAATTAATAATCAAAGAGTGTGCTGCAATGCCCGGACGATTTTCTGGAAGATTACGCCATATCAATGGAGGTAAGAAAACAAAATTTGTTTTGGGTATTAAGTGTTCACACAAACCGCCAAAGCGCGGTTATTTGATAAGCTGATTACAGCTTACGATGTAAAGCATTGCAGCCCTCTTCCCAATATCCTGAACAAACGAGACATTGCTATACGCACGGGGAGTCCCTCAAGAAAAACACAACCCCTTCATTGTGATTTTCCTCCTCTAAGACCATTTGTTCAATGATGTGACTCCAGATGTTAGACGGTATAAGCATTGCTCGTTAGCCCCCCGCCGGAAACGATATTTTAGCGGGGGGCTTTTATTTTTCCGAAAAGAAATGTACACAAATTTTAAACAGGGCCGGACATTCCGCAGAACATAAACCCGGCCCATCGTCAGAGGGAGATATGCTGCGCAGACTCAAACAACAAAAAGGAATGACGGCAATCGGATGGTTATTAACGATCGGACTCATTATCGCTTTTTCCATACCGGCCATGAAAATTATTCCCATCTATTTTAGCGATATCAAGGTTCATAACGCATTGAAAAAGCTGGAGTCGGATTTGGCTGCGCAAGCCAATATCATCACAGCAGAAAAAATAAAAAAAGACCTGTTGCATCGTTTTGAACTTCAAAATATGCCGGAAATAACTCCGGATGAAGTGATGGTGACTCAAACGAACGATGAATTCATAGTGCGGATTACACACCAATATAAAGAACGAATCATCAAAGATAAATATTTTATCTTCAACATCGATAAATCCGTCACTGTTCCGATCATGATTAAAAACTGATCGATCAACCCATCAGATATGCTCATGACAGGATCTTTCACGCCGGGAGGAAGATGGTATGGATGCTCTGCCCATAGAAGTCATTCTGGATCATTTGAAAATTATCTATGAAGATACGATTCCCTTCAATAAATATCTGGGCCTGAAAATTGATTCCATTTCCACAGAAGGCGTGTTGATAGCCGTCGGCACCAGCACGTATATCGTCGGATAGAAACAAAAGAAGTGGGGCTTGCGTATCCAGTGTCCAAAGCGATATACGCGAACTGTCGGGCAACCGATCAAATGATCAATGACTGGAATAAAAACGTGGCCGGTAAGCAAGTGCGTCCCGAAGAAGTCATCTCCAGAAAGTCCCGGATTGAGCAAAGAAAATCGGATTGTGACAATGCTTTCAATGCCCTGAAAGAATTTGAATCCAAGGCGATTTTTTACTGAGTATCATCGGCCCTGGTTTTGTTCATCGGCCTTCAAATCCGATAGAGGCGTGAAGGGAATGGTCAATTCATAAATGCCTCTGGACAAGACGGTCTGTACAGGAAAAGGCGCCTTTTCAAAGACTTTCAGCATGGACTTATTGGAGGCCAGAACATCAGCGGTAAAGCCCTTGATGCCTTCCTCGCGTGCTGCTCGAATCAGTAATTCAAAAAGATATGAAGCAATGCCCTTGCCTTGAAAATCTTCGTCCACAACAAACGCAACATCGGCAAAAGCATCCTGTTTCAAACGGGCGTAACGCGCCTCGGCAATGATTTTCTCCGTGCCGGCAATCTCTACCACACCCACAATAGACATGATCCAGCGGTAGTTGACATTGACATATTCTTGCATTTTGCGGTGAGGCATGGCTTTGATAGATGTGAAATAGCGGGAATA